>NZ_CP014162.1:1006669-1342226 GCF_001543205.1 Aerococcus urinaeequi | reverse complement strand
ATAATACGAGTGATTTTTCTTCTTTATTTGATACTTTAAAATATACTGCTAGTGTTGCACCCGTTATCGCCATATTTGCCATAAACATCATCGGCATTAACATATCATACCCTTGATTAGCAAAGTTTTGTAAAGCAATTGGTGTCATAGCGTGATGAAGTCCAGTAAATATCGAAATTGGTCTAATTGCACCGACTATAATCCCCGCTAATACTGGTGAAATAGTGAATAACCAAGCAACACCATCCGCCAATAGATTACCTAAGAAGATACTGATTGGACCAATTACTGTTAATGTTAGAATACCAGAAAGAAAAAGAGATATCGTTGGTGTGAATACTGTTCTAAGTACTTTGGGAAGTATTTTATCAACCCAATTATATATATAACTCAGTGCTAAAACAGCAAATATAATCGGTATTACTGTACCAGCATAATTAAAAACTGGAACAGGTATTATTCCAAACAAGTTAAACTGTGTAACCGCTCCTTCAGCAACAGCACTGGTCATCGTTGGAAATTGTAAAGTTGCAGCAATAGCTACAGCAAGGTATTGATTAGTTTTAAATATTTTTGCTGCTGACATCGCTACAAAAAACGGTAAGAAAGTAAACACTCCACTAGCAATCATATCAATTACCAAGTATGAATCTGTCTGATTAGAGATGACTTCTAGTGCGACTAATCCTGCCATTAACCCTTTAATCATTCCTGCACCAGCAATAGCTGGTACAATAGGCCCAAATACACCAGATACCGTATCCATGAACAAAGAGATAAATCCTTTCTTCTCTTTATTCTCATTTTCTTCTCCTGAATCTATATGTAATATATTCGCGATTTCTGTGAAATAATTTTCTACATCAGTTCCGATGACTATTTGTAATTGATCACTTTGGTATTTAGTCCCAACAATATTGGTATCTTTTTCCAAATTATCATAATTTACCATTGTTTCATCTTTTAAGTCAAAACGTAATCGAGTCATACAGTGCCAAACATTGTTAATATTCGACTCTCCACCCACATTTTTAATTATAAACCTGCCTGTTTCCTTATAATCCATAATTCTACCTCCCACAATAGACGCACAATAATGTTTCCGCTTTCAAATAGATGTTAGCATGGTACACCTATAAAGTAAAACCAGTCCTTTATTCATAATTCTCTTTAAAAACGTTGATATATAAGCTATCTAATTACTTTCTATTGAAATTGGACTGGTTTTAATGCTAATAGTCTAATAAATTCAAACCACTTACTTTAGCCCTTGAGTTTTTATCTAATGACTACTTATACTGAAATAGACTTAACAAGGGAGTGACAAAAATGAATCCAAACATAATCACCGATATAAAATCATTTATTACAAAACCAGACCGTCATAATTTAGTAATTGTGAAAGTAGAAACTGAATCAGGACTTTATGGACTAGGATGTGCAACATTTCAATTTAGGCCATTAGCAGTAAAATCTATTATTGACGAAAACTTAAAACCTTTATTACTAGGTAGGGATGCAAACAATATAGAGGATTTATGGCAACTGATGAACGTTAATGCTTACTGGAGAAATGGTCCAGTCATTAATAATGCTATCTCAGGCGTTGATATGGCACTTTGGGATATCAAAGGAAAATACGCAAAAATGCCTTTATATCAACTTTTAGGTGGCAAATCAAGAACAGCAATCCCCGCTTATACACATGCAGTTGCAGATAATTTAGAAGAACTTTACCAAGAAATAGATAAATTTTTAAATGAAGGGTACAAATACATCAGATGTCAATTAGGTTTTTACGGTGGGAATCCCGATCATCTAGAAACGCCTAAAAATCCACTGGTCGGATCATACTTTGACCAGCAATCATACATGCAGACTACGTTAAAAATGTTTGAAAGTATCACAAATAAGTATGGAAATAAATTCCAAATCTTGCACGATGTACATGAGCGTTTATATCCAAATCAAGCAATTCAATTTGCGAAGGCTGCTGAGAAATATAATCTATTTTTCTTAGAAGATATCCTAGCACCAGATCAAAATGAATGGCTAACCCAATTGCGCAGTCAATCAACAACACCTATTGCTACAGGTGAATTGTTTAATAACCCAATGGAGTGGAAGGATTTAATCATTAATCGTCAAATTGATTTCCTTAGAGTTCACGTTTCTCAGATAGGCGGTATTACACCGGCAATTAAGTTAGCTCATTTTTGTGAAGCTATGGGTATTAGACTCGCTTGGCACACCCCGTCAGATATTAGCCCAGTAGGTTTAGCAGTCAATACGCACCTAAATATTCATTTTCATAATGCAGCAATTCAAGAAAACATTGATATTAAACCAAATACTAAAAAAATATTTGGAAATATACCAGAACCTGAAGACGGTTACTTTTATCCAATAGAGCGTGATGGTATTGGCATTACTTTTAATGAAAAATTAGTAGAACAATTTCCTGTCGAATACAGACCTCATGAATGGACCCAAAGCAGAATTCCAGACGGCACTCTTATAACACCATAGTGAAAAGGCTCAAGATAAGCTTCTATTATCTTGAGCCTTTTTCTAATCTATTCTAGTTTGGTGAACATCACGATCAAAAGGTCGAATATAAGTAACAGCATAATCAATTGATATAATTTCACTATACTCATATACTTTTCCATCTTCTAACAAAGATCTATTAATAATTTCCATTGCTGGCGTACCTTTTCTACATACTAATTTTTCAGCTAGTTCTTTACCTACACTTACAGAATTGTAACTCGTAATAAAGTGAGATATTCGATAGCCACTTTTTTCGACATAGTCTTGAATAGAGTGTTCAATTATTTCTTTGGTTAATTCTGGAAATAATGTTACTGGCATTTTTGATTTCTCAAGTTGTTCTATTTTATAGTTTACAATTCGAACACGCTCAAATTCCCATATTTCAGCTTCCGTATCAATTTGAAAAATCCGCTGTTCTTCTTTACTCGCTAATCTTCTATTTAAACTTAACATTTTGGATGTAATTCTCTCGTACGGTGTTCTAGTTAAAGAATTAAAGATCAGCGGATTTTTAACCCATCCGGTACGTACATAGATTCCTGATCCATGTCTCACTTCTACAATTCCGATATCTTCCAATATTTTTACAACTGATTGAATCGTATACCGGGATACTTCATAAATTTTGGCAAGTTCTCTTTGACTGGGCAGTTTACCATTTATAAAGTTTTCTTGATATATTTTACTCAAAAGATCTTGTACGATGAATTCACTTTTTTTCAAAAAATTATCCTCCCAACGTTCTATCATTCAATCTACCGTCATAGAAATATGTATATATTCTACACTATTTAATCGCTTCTTCTATTCGCTTCAATTGGTTTTGATAGTTAAGATAAAGACTGGTAAAGCGATTATCATGTTTATCGTCCCATGGTTTGGGCCCACCACAGAAATGGAGAATAGCAGTATTCTTCATCACCCAGTGAATATCATGTTGAGCAAGACTTTTGGTGAAATACCGCATATATTTACGCGTATCATAATTCCAAATTTCTTCTGGAATTCCCTTAGTGTATTTACCATATAATCGGTTGAGGATATCCTGGTCGGGTAGGATTAATAGCAAGTTATATTTTTCAATCATTTGCGCAATATCTGACCATTTGACAATTTCTCTAGCTTTATCTAAATCAATCACCATCACACCAGAATTATAGTATGCATGGTCAACGTCAAGTCGCATTTGGTTTACTCGGGTAGAAACGTCCGTCAACCCAACATGTGTAGCGGCTGCTAGCATATGACCTTCTAGATCTGTTTGCCACAGATCTAATAAAGGATTAACCACTAAAATATCTGGATCTAAATAAATCACATGTTTCATTTCTTTAGGTAATATTTCACCCGCAAGCAGGCGGAAGTACATCTCTTTTGGGTACCTATTTTCAGTTTTAGCGCTATTCCATCGACTACCATCAATTTTAATCGCTTCAAAACCAAACTGTAAATAATCCGTTAGCTTCTGCAATTCGCGAATAGTTTGCGTTGTAATTGATTCATGAATCAGCCAAATACGGATGGCTTGGCCTGGATTATTTTGGCGAATCGATGTTAATGCCACTTTTAAGGGATTTAAATAGCCTTCATCGATGGTAAATAATAATTCAATCTGTTCGTCCAAGAGCATAACCCTCCAATTTATTTATAATATTATACATATATTAACATCTTTATGGCAATTCAGTATGGATAGTCCGTCATTATTCACTTAAAAATAGACAAAAATCCCTCAAGTTTGGCAACCAATCTTGAGGGGAATTTTTTTATCCAAAGTAGATAGCAGTTTTTTTGTCTAATAAGAATGGTCTATAGTAGGCAAAAGTACTCGCTAATGGTAATAAATGTTCTGGTAACGCTAAACCTAATGCTTCTTTTAGATAATCCTTCCGCTTAGAGATTCTTGACCAAAGTTCTGGTTGTTTAATCTTAATCTCTTCACGTAGTGCTGCGTCCGCAACCGCTATCGTCGATTCAGCTGAAACACCATTATGGTTCGCTTGTGAAGGTATAAAGTCTAGTTGGAAGATGTAGCCACTTTGAATTGTTGCATCAGAATCTTTATAAAATGGTGAGCTTAGCCATTCTTCGTCAGCTACTAAATGCCCCGGGCACAAGTTCCAGCCATAAGTAGCTTGCGGATAAAACTCACTAAACGCTTGGTAGAAATCGCCACCTTTTGTACCAATGTTCAGATTGTCTAACCACCATTTATAGGCTTGGAAATAGGGGAAAACGACTTCCTCTAAGTAACCTGGATCACTTTCTGCGAGCTGACTTTCGTCTTTCACTGCATAGCCAGACCGGCTAGACAAGCCACCTTTATAGGCTACAGTTAATGCAACTTTATCGCCATCATTTAACGTGTTATCAGTGGGATAAATATTAGCGTCTTTAAAACGATCACCAAAGGCTGCAATGGTCACAACAGAAGGATATTGACCATCGCGATTTAAGCGATTCCCTGCCTCTAACTCGCTTTGACCAATATTTAGCTGGTTCATTGCTTCAAGAATAGCATCAGAAGCAAGCGAAGCACCATATTCATAACGAGCGATTTCCTCTGCATTGTTTGTCACACGAGCACCCTCTTTTGGATGCATGTAAAGTTGGGTAGCATTGACTACTTTATCAGCACCAAAAACCTCATGTACACCATCCACAATAAATGCTGGTACTGAATGGTGGTTGTGGAAGTTATTCATATCATTAGACAAAAGCTTCCAATCTACTAAACCAATTCGTTTAGAAGCATCTACTTCAGTGTCTTTAAGATAGTCAGCGAAAGTTTTAGTGAAATCCATAGGTTGGTTTGGTAAAGAGAAGAATGGACAAAGAACGCCTTCGCTTTGTGTACGTGCCATACTGGTCTTATTGTAGTTCTCATTACCTAAAATCAGTGTCGACGTCCCGTCTTGGTTGATTACCTGGATAGCTTCTTCAAATCGTGGAATAAAACCAGTTAAATATTCAAAGTTACTACCGTGTTCTTTGTCTGCGTAAATCATCAATGATGAGAAGTCATATTTTCGCATCAATTGAAGGACTTTGTCCTTGCGTTGAGCGAAGGTAGCGTCACTTAAAATGATAGGTTTTCCAGAATTATCCTTAGCCGGCGCTAATGTTTGTTTAAATTGTATTGTCATATGAAGTCTCCTTAAGCTTTTTGCGCAAATCATCAAAAAGGCTTGATAATTAATTGAATGCGCTTTATTTTCCCATCTCCCATCTTACCATGATTGAAAATTAAAGCTAGCCTTATGCTGTTAGAGATATTTTCATATTGAATAATGACTTATTTGTGTTTAATTTCCTTGAATAAATTAATCATTTCAATGGCATTCGTTGCATAAGTAAAGCCTAGGTTACCAGCTTTAGTACCAGAGCGTTCAATGGCTTGTTCAATATTTTCGACCGTTAAAACACCAAAGATAACCGGTAATTTATGCGTTAGTCCCACTTGAGATACCCCACTTGACGCTTGATTAACCACCACATCAAAATGACTTGTAGCCCCTCTAATCACAGCACCCAGTGTAATGATCGCATCGTATTTACCTGTTTCAGCCATCGTTGCAGCCGTCAGCGGGATTTCATAAGCGCCCGGTACCCAAGCAACATCGATATTTTCTGTCAAAACACCTGAACGTGTAAGCCCATCTTCACAACCACTTAGTAAGCTTTTAGTTAGAAAATCATTGAATCGCGCAATAACAATCCCAATTTTAATATCTTCTCCGTTAAACAATTTTCCTTGAATAATATTCATGCTATTTTCCTCCATATTTTATAAGTCTAATAAATGACCCATTTTTACTTTTTTAGTGATTAAGTAGTTTTCATCATCCGGATTAGCAGCCATTTCAATACTCACACGGTTGGCTACTTGGATACCCGATGCTTCTAATTGTGCGATTTTATCAGGATTGTTGGTCATAAGGTCAATGGATGTCACACCCAGTTCCCCTAACATTTGTGCAGCCGTATGGTATTCCCTTAAATCATCTGGGAATCCTAGGGCATGGTTGGCTTCTACAGTATCCAGTCCTTCTTCTTGTAACTGGTAGGCTTTTATTTTATTGATTAAGCCAATACCGCGACCTTCCTGTCTTAAATATAAGAGAACGCCTTGGCCAGCTTCGTTGATTTTCCGTAAAGCCTCATGTAATTGTTCTCCGCAGTCACACCGGTTTGAGCCCAATACATCTCCCGTTAAACATTCAGAATGCAAACGCGTTAGGACCTGTCCCTTACCTGAAACATCCCCTTTTACCAAAGCCACATGTTCTTGATTATCTACATCGTTGATAAAAGTATGGATAGTAAATTCACCAAATTTTGTCGGCATTTTAGCTTGTGATACATGGTGGGTATGACGCTCAGTTTTTAACCGGTAGTCTTGTAAGCCTTTAATAGTGATGACTGGCATCTGCCACATCTCTGCTTGCTTAAGCAATTCGGCTTGGCGCATCATCGTACCGTCTTCGCGCATAATTTCTACACAAACACCCACTGGATTCAGTCCAGCTAATTTCATTAAATCAACCGTTGCTTCTGTATGACCATTTCGCTCCAACACACCATTTTCTTTCGCCACCAATGGGAAAACATGTCCCGGACGATTAAAGTCGCTGGGTTGACTAGCCGGATTTGCTGCTTCACGCATAGTGAGTCCCCGCTCAACTGCGGATACACCAGTGCTTGTCTCTTTATGGTCAATGGATACCGTAAATGCGGTTGTATGTGGGTCTGTATTATCATCCACCATTGGCGACAAATTCAAACGACTAGCTACTTCCTGACTCATTGGCTGGCAAATTAACCCCTTAGCATGAGTCGCCATAAAATTAATATTAGCTGTTGTTGCAAACTCTGCTGCACAAATTAAGTCTCCTTCATTTTCTCTATTCTCATCATCCAAAACCATGATAATTTGACCCGCTTGTAAAGCTGCTAATGCGTCTTCGATTGTTGAAAAATCCATCTATACCCGCTCCTTCACTGTAAATCGCTCAATATACTTACCAACAATATCATTTTCTAAATTCACGATAGTGCCTACTTGATAGGTTGAAAAAATTGTTTGTTCACTCGTGTGGGGGATAATGGAAACTTTGAAACTATCTCCTTCAACGCCAGCAACCGTTAAACTTGTACCATCAATAGCGATAGACCCCTTCATGATGATATAGCGCATTAGGTCTTTACTTGTTTGAACCGTGTACCAATTAGCGATACCATCCGCCTCAATTGCGGTGATTTTACCAATACCATCAATATGGCCACTTACAATATGACCACCGAATCTCGCGCTGGCTTTCATCGCTCGTTCAAGATTCACTCGTCTATTGTTAGCAATTCCTTCTAAAGATGTTTTCGCAATCGTTTCTGGCATCACTTCAACTTGGAAATTAGTATCAGTGAAATTCGTCACGGTAAGACAAATGCCGTTCACACTAATAGAGTCACCTAGATTGACATCGGATACTATTTTTTCCGAAATAATGGTTAAAAGAAGTCCTGCATGATTGTTGATGGCCTCGATACTTTCAATACGGCCAATATCTTCGATAATTCCTGTAAACATTTAATCCACCCTACTTTCTATCAAAAGGTCTTTACCTAATGGCGTGATTGCTTGGATATAACTTGTGAGCGCTTGGTCCATCTGCGGAAAACCAAAACCACGGATAGGACTATACTGGTCAAAACCACCAATGACTTTGGGACCAATATAAGTGTGGATTTCCTCGATTAACTCTGATTCAAGTAGCGAAGCATTTAGTCTTGATCCGCCTTCAACATAAATACTTTGAATACCTTGTTGGCCTAGTTGTGTGGTTAAATCCACTAAATCTACCTTGTCATTCTTCACATTCACAACCAATAGCTGGCAGCCAGCTGCTTGATAGGCTTGGTGATCTTGTGGATTCTGATTAGTTGTCGCAATAATTGTGGGCGTTTCCTTCGCTGTTTTCACTAATTGGCTGGTTAAGGGTAGCTTCAAGCTCGTATCACAAACAATACGGATAGGATTAATCCCCTCAAAGTCGTCAATTCGAACTGTTAACGATGGATCATCAGCAAGCGCAGTCCCTATGCCAACCATAATGGCTTGGTTACTGTGGCGTTGGTAATGCACATGCTCTCGTGCAATTTTGTCCGTTATCCACTGGGAATCCCCAGTATAGGCGGCCGTTCGACCATCTAGGGTCATGGCATATTTCATGGTGACATAGGGGCGTTGATGAGTCATAAAGTAATTGAATTTACGGTTAAGATCTTCACTCTCTTCAGCCAAAAGACCCGTTTCTACTTCAATATGGTGGTTTCTTAATTCCTGGATGCCTTTTTCAGCAACTAATGGATTCGGATCAATTGCAGCAACTACCACTTTTTCAATTCCCGCTTCGATAATAGCTTGCGTACAGGGAGGTGTTTTACCAAAATAACAGCAGGGTTCCAGCGTGACGTACATAGTTGCCCCTTTTACATCATGCCCTTGTTCGCTGGCATCCTTTAAGGCTTCTCTTTCCGCATGCAAACCGCCATACTGCTGATGATAGCCTCGACCGATGATTTGGCTATTCTTTACGATAACTGCACCAACCATAGGATTAGACCTTGTCCAACCCTGTCCTAATTTGGCTAGGTCAAGTGCTTCTTGCATATAGTCTTTCATTCACTCATCCTTTCTCTAAACAACAAATAATCCAGTCAGAGTGACGAAAAAAAGCCCTAGAAATAAGATTTCTAGGGCACACAAATAAACTATAGACTTATAGTATTCGTTTATTTTGATTCTACTCTTCTTCCATCCAGACTCTACTGTCGGTCTCGGAATTACACCGAGTCAGCCCCTAATTAAAGGAGGTCGCGGACTTTACCGCCGGTCGGGAATTACACCCTGCCCTGAAGATTTTATTTGAATGTTTATGGTGATATCATACGGTATTAAAAAGAAAATGTAAACCCAAATGTATTTTTTAAATTAAAAATATATACTATAGAGTATTTATCATGGGTGATTGGATAAAAAATTTCCCTTCACCTGGCCATTTTTACCCAAGTATAGTTTGCCAAACTCATCAATTAAGCCATGGAATTCCTGGGCTTCCTCATAAGTGAAGTCATCCGGTAGGTTAATCTCTTGGTAAAGGCTTTGATAGGTTGTGTACGAATTGCCTGTCAACCAACTGAATAACCGCCTAGCGTAGGCATCAGCGATAAACGCTGGTTGGTCAAATATAAAAACGCGAAATACGTCAGCTGTTTCAAACCCTACCCCGTGTAATTTCAAGATTTCACTTCGCAACTGTTTTCCGTATTCATACTGCACGGCTTGATAATCCCATTTGTGGTTACCAAACCATTGGAAACTGGCTTGAATTGCTCGCGCCTTGTTGCGGTAGAAACCACTTGGTCGAATCAGCGTTTCTAATTCTTCTAACGGGAGCTTTAAAATTTCTTCTGGCAAAAAACCAGTAGCTGCGTTCAAGTTATTTAGGGACTTTTCAACGTTACGCCAGTTGGTATCTTGAACAAGGATAGCTCCCAGGATTATTTCTACCTTAGAATCAGCAGGCCACCAACCTTGTGGGCCCATTTCATTTAATAAGGTATCGTATAACTTTCTAATAGCTAATTTATTCATCATCTCACCCTAAATTATTTTACCGTTATGTGTTATTTTTTTGCATCTTTATGTAAAAATGAATGGATTCCTATCAGCGTCACACCTATACTTTATGGTTGTCTAGCTTGGATTGGTCAATGCCTTCTAAAGCCAGCAAGGCAATTTTGCGGTCGATACCACCTGCATAACCAGTTAATGCACCGTTAGTGGCTACAACCCGGTGACATGGGATTAGAATTGAAATAGGATTATGACCAACAGCGCCGCCAGCTGCACGAGCAGAGCCCCTTTTCCCAGGAGTGGTTAAAGCAACTTTATCAGCTAATTCCTTATAGCTAGTCGTTTGGCCGTAAGGGACATTAATCAGTGCGTTCAGGATTTCCTTACGGTAAGGCGTTACTTCTGGGTCCAAAATGTTTGGGTCAAGAGTTGGGTTCTCACCAGCAAAATAAGCATCTAACCAATTTTTGACTTGCTTTGTCACTGGTGTTTCTCCTTCTACCATAGTCTGTAAGTCGTATTTACCACCAAAGTATCTTTGATCACTAAACCACAATCCTTTAATCGCTTGTTCATCATTCACGATAGTCATTTGACCAAGTGGTGAGGTGTAAGATGATTTGTAATACATGGTAATCCCTCCTGGGTTAAGATGACAGATACCCCAGCTATCTCAAAAAAGATGGGGATAGCTAGGGTATGGCTTTTATGTACTTGTAGTAATGCTATTTATTCTGCGTACTGTGCAATACCATTACCAAAGGACCAGTTCTCTTTATTTACTTCGACTAAGTTGATAAAGACATCTTCTTTGCGAATATCTAATTGGTTATTTAATTTATCAGCAACCGTCTTGTATAAAGCTTTCTTTACCTCAGTTGTACGCCCTTCATTCATCGTGATTTGAATGATCACGATACCTTCTGTACGGTCAACACCTAGGTAATTGGTAGAAAATATCAGTTCTTCAGCTTTTAAATCATTCACAATAACGAACTTATCTTCTTCAGGGATTCCAATCGTTTCAAGCATAGATTCGTAAACTAACTCACCTAATTGCGTTTTAAATTCTGCAGTCTTACCTTCTAATAGATCGATTCTAACTAATGGCATGTAGCACACTCCTTATCTTTTTGCATAATATTATTATATATGAAAAATTAATTAAATTGCTAGTTTCATCCTACAACAATTTTTAGAAGTACCGTACTATACATTGTTTGATATATGTAAAGGAATATCTTTTTATAGAGACTGGTTGATTTCTAGCATAAAAAAACCGATAACGCTTTTAAGGTCATCGGTTTACTTGACTTAACTATTGTTTGTACTTTTCATGCATTTCATGGTTGTTTTATTCATTTGGATCGCTTTCAGCATCTTCTTGAGTGCCATGAACAGTACCAGGTACGTGGTCAGGGCTAGCATAAATGGTGTACAGTTTTAACGGTACACTCCCCCGATTGGTGATATTATGCCATAAACCTAGTGGCACAAAGACTGCTTCATCTTCTCCAATTTTTTGTTCAAAGGATAAATCGTCCTCAGCAGGGCCCATCTGGCAAAGACCCTCACCTTGCTCGATACGGATAAATTGATCACTTTCATGATGTACTTCTAAACCAATATCACCACCTACAGGAATTTCCATAACAGTCAACTGCAACTTATTACCTGTCCAAATAGTCGTACGAAAATTTGTATTCTCTAACGTTTCTTTTTCAACATCTATAATATATGGCTTTTTGTCGTTATCTACATTACCAGTTAGAAATTTATTATCAGTCATCATAATCCCTCCTTATCTATAATTTTACTCCTTATATATTTAAATGCAAATATATTGTGAATCAGTGATCATAAATGATTTTGTTGCTTGCTGTTTATTTTTAGTTTATGCTTTTTTTAGCTATTCATTCATCCTTAGAAAGGCGTTTTATCATGAAGTTATTTATCCATTTTTGGCAACAAGCATTTAATTTTAAACAGAAAATAAGCTGGCGTGAGGCTTTATCTAGGTTTTTAACAAATCTTATTTTTATTATTATACTCTACTTTATTGCTTTAATTGCACCTCCTTCATGGGAGGAACCTATTGCTTATTTTGTCCAAGTTTATACGATCATTTCAATCGTACCAACAATTACCACTATCATTAGCGCAATAAAATAATCATCCAATGTATATTCTTTAAGAAAGTTGGGGGTAACGTGAAGAATACTGATAATTTTTATGAGATGGAAGAAAATTTTTCGAAGATTTCTAAAGAAATCGAGGCCATATCTGGTTCACTGGAAAATTTTGAAAAATACCTACCAAATATCAAACTATTCCTTAACTACTATGGCAGTGAGACTTGGTTTAAACATTTAAAGATGGAAGAACAAGGCTTATTTGAAGATGCTAGTACAACAGCTGTACTAGGAGAAGACTACAGTTATGACCTTGTTATAGCTATTATGGATTTAGCCAATAAACTAAAAAGTGTTGGTGAAAGCTTATTGGAAGACAGCTCAAATTCCTAATCCATCAATAACAAAAATTTAGTTATTTACTGCTAATTAAATCGAATTTTAAGTGGTGAATAGCTATCATTTTTTCTATTTAGCTTCATTTGGCATATCTATCAAGAAAAGAATTTTAGTGTAAGCTACTTTAATGGTATTAGACTTATTTATCACAAAAAACAAAAAAAAAGACATTTCCCACATAAGTGAGAAATGTCTTTTTGGTTTGAATATGGATTGGTACTCGACTTCTTTTGAAATCTCCGTCCCATACTGTATCCGTAAGCGAATAAATTCGTAATAGCCCAAAGATTAACGTTTTGAGAATTGAGGTGATTTACGCGCTTTTTTAAGACCTGGTTTCTTACGTTCTTTCATACGTGGGTCACGTGTTAAAAGACCAGCATCTTTAAGTGGTTTACGGAAGTCAGGATCTACTTCTAATAATGCACGAGAGATACCGTGACGAGCTGCACCTGATTGACCAGCATATCCACCACCGTTAACGTTGATGAAGATGTCATATTGGCCTTCAGTTTGTGTAACTGCTAAAGGTTGTTTAACGATTACGAATAATGATTCGTATGGTAGGTATTCTGCCATTTCTTTACCGTTAAAAACGATTTTACCTGTACCAGGTACTAAGCGTACACGGGCTGTTGAGTTTTTACGACGGCCTGTTGCGATGTATTGAGCTTGTGCCATTTGCTTTTCCCTCCTTAGATTAATTCGTTAATGTCTAATTGTTTAGGTTGTTGCGCTGCATGTGGGTGTTCCGCACCAGCGTATACGTGTAGGTGTGTAAATTGAGCACGACCTAAACGGTTTTTTGGTAACATACCTTTAACTGAAGTTTCGATTAAACGTGCTGGTTTTTCATCACGTAATGTACCTGCAGTTGTTTCATAGATACCACCTGGGTAACCTGAGTGACGGTAGTATTTTTTATCTGTTGCTTTTTTACCAGTTAATTTCACTTTTTCAGCGTTGATGATGATAACTTGATCACCTGTGTCAACGTTTGGTGTGAATGTTGGTTTATTTTTACCACGTAACATGCTTGCCACAACTGTTGATAGACGTCCCAATGGAACATCTGTAGCGTCTAGGACAACCCAGTTACGTTCAACTTCATTTGCTTTCGCCATATATGTTGTACGCATTATATTTCCTCCGTTTATCTTGTCTGATTGTTCGATTCATAATTGGTTTCCGGGGCCTATCATGGGGCAAACAATACCGTCTTATATTGTATCACTTCACAATCCATTTAGTCAATCTTTTTCAACGAAAAAATCACTTATGCCGGATTTATTATTTAGCATATTGTTGAATAGATTCTTCAAGTAAGCCTAAATAGCGCTTGGCGATTGAAGACAGCTGGTGACGGTTAGCGGTTAGGTAACCTAGTTCAATCACCTCGTCTGACTCAAGAGGAATTGCTAATATATCCGGACTGTTCAAGTCATCATTGATGATTCCTGAAGAAATAGTATAGCCATCTAGACCGATGAGTAGATTAAATAAGGTTGCTCGGTCAGAAACAATAATCCGTTTTGGGACAGGAATATCCGCTAAAATCTCTTCCCAATAGTAGAAAGAGTTGTGGGTGCCTTGTTCATATGATAAACGAGGATAAGCAGTTAAGTCATCTAAACTAATGGTCGCTTGTTTAGCTAAAGGATGCCCTTTATCAATAAACACATGTGGTGCAGTTTTAAACAATGGCGTAAAAGTCAGTTGCTTTTCTTGAAAAGCCCCTTCCAATACTTTCTGATTATAATTAGACCGGTAAATAACGCCCACCTCAGAGGTAAAATTAGCAACGTCATCCAAGACCTCAAATGTTCGCTCTTCTTTTAATGTCGCCTCATATTGGTCTGCATCCATCTCCCTTAGTAACTTCACGAAAGCATCCACTACAAAGGCATAATGCTGGCCCGATACTGAAAATATCCGGTTGGCCTGACTTCCTTCCTTATAGCGGTGATTCATCAAGTCAATCTGCTCCAAGACTTGCCGTGCATACTGGAGAAATTCCTCCCCCTGCACCGTCAGAACTGTCCCCTTAGCCGTCCGCTGAAATAAAGTTACCCCCATCTCAGACTCCAAATTGGCCATGGCCTTCGACAAAGACGGCTGGGCAATAAACAAATCCTTGGCCGCCTGCGTCATGTTCCCCACTTCAACAACCTTCATAAAATACTGCAAATCTTCAATCCGCATACGCTCACTCCTTACCATAGTTTCAAGCTATGAAAACCGACAAATAATAGTTATTTGTAATTATTATGCCAGACCCATATACTCATAACAAGTTCAAAAATATTTATCGAAAAAGGAGAACATTATTATGACACAAACACAAACTTCAAAACGATTCCTTACAGTTGGTTCATTCTTACGTCCAGAAGACTTATTAGCTTACAAACGTCAAATCGAGGAACGCGACGATATCCAATATCCATTCTACCAAGATTTCGACAACTACGAAAAAGTAGAAGACGAGGCAGTTGCTGATATCGTAAAAAAAGAAATCGAATTAGACTTCCCAGAAATTACAGATGGCGAATACTCTAAATCATTATGGCATCTAGACTTCGTTTGGGGCTTTGACGGCGTACGTCGTTTCATTGCTGACCAAGGGTATATCTTTGTTGATCATGACGACGAAAACCCATTTGAAACACGTAAAGACATCGGGATTGAAATCTTCAAACCCTTATCAGGTAAAAACCATCCTTTCATTGACCACTACAAGCGATTAGTAGCCTTAAATGATTCAGATGCTGATGTGAAAGTTTGTATCCCTTCACCAGGTCATATTTATGTTGATTTAGGTTTAAACCTACAAACATACAACCAGGTATACAAATCACAAGCTGAATTACGAGAAGGTCTAATCAATGCCTACAAAGAATTCTTAGATGAATATGTGCAAGAAGGCGGTAAGATCATCCAATTAGATGACTGTTTATGGACTATCCATGCTGAGGATGCTTCAAATTCACCATTTAGAAATGAAGATGGTACTTGGGATGATGAGGCAGCTAAAGCCAGTGCAGAAGCTTATGTAGCTGTTAACAATGCAGTAATTGACTATGGTCATGAATTAGGCTTAAAAGTATATACCCACAACTGTCGTGGTAACTACGCATCTCGTCATGCGTCCAACGGTTCGTATGAGAAAATTGCTCATTATTTCTTGAAAAACCAACGTTACGACCGTTTCTACTTAGAGTGGGACGACGAGCGTGCTGGTTCAATCGACGCATTAGAAGCTTTTAAAGACAACGACCAAGTAGAAGTTGTATTAGGTTTACTATCTTCAAAATCAGCCGACTTAGACGATGAAGAACGCGCCCTAAACGGCTTAGAAGAAGCTAGCAAATATGTATCAAAAGATCGATTATACCTATCCCACCAATGTGGCTTTGCCTCATGTGACGGTGGTAACGAATTAACCCACGAAAACCAATGGGACAAAATCAAGCAAGGACAAGCAATCGCATTCAAATACTTTGGTGAATAATCCCTAATCAAAAAACTATCATCCTTCAAAAGAGGTTGGCTCCCCACGCCAACCTCTTTTTCAATATCTTTATTCTTGTATCAGCAATCACTTCAATCAATCCGAGAAGTTAAAGTTAAGCCTTTGAGCTTTACTTTTGTTGCAGCCCTCGCCTATTAAGGGCCTAAATATTCACATGCTGACGCATATCAGAATGTTCGGGGGAACCCCGTTAAAGTCTGAATGATCAGCCCAGTTCTCACACCTTGGATGAGATCGGTCCCAAGGATTTTAAGGCAATGGTAGAGAAAGCGGAAGCCTACGGATTTTTGTAATAAATAAAAAAGTAGAATCCAAAAAATAGGATTCTACTTAGATAGCAATTCAATATTTAAGCCCCTTGCATATTGTATAGTACAAAGAAAGCCATGAAGAAGATTAACAGGACTACTGCCAGTACCCCGAAGATCAGGTAAATCCGCTTCTGCTCTTTTTTGTACATATAATTACTGGTAATCAGTAGCAAAAGAGCTGCTACGAAAAATACCCAAATCATCTATTCACCAAACTTTCTCTCTATTTATTTGTGGCAATTCCCTGTCTTCTTTAAGCCAGTTTCGCTGAATAGTCAATAATAGCATCAACCGTGTCGTTTAAGAAGGCAATGGTATTTTCTAATGGTTCACCACTTGTAATATCTACTCCTGCTACTTTTGCAGCTTCAACCGGGTTAATTCGACCCAACTTCAAGAAGTTGATCCATTTTTCAATGGCTTGATCATCTTCGCCTGAACGGATATTCAAGTAGGCTTGTGTAGCAATCGTTAAGCCTGCTGAATAAGTATATGAATATAAGCCCATGTAGTAATGTGGTTGACGCATCCAAGTTAATTCAGCACCTGGATTAATCTCTACAGCATCACCCCAGAAAGCTTCTAATACCCCTTTTTTCAAGTCAGAAAGGGTTTCGGCTGTGAAGGCTTCACCCTTGTCAATTAGTCGGTAAACTTCACGTTGGTAGGCCGCTTCTAACAAGTGTGTAATGAAGTTATGGAAATATGTGTTGGTTAGCATATTGGCTAAGGCAAAGCGTTGGGTACGGTCGTCTTCACCATTGGCTTGTAAATAGCCAGTTAATAGTAACTCATTGAAAGTTGACGGCGCTTCAATCACATACAAGCTGGGTTCACTTGAAATAAACAAGTTGTTGGCTTCTGCCCGGCTCATTTGACCAGCATGACCCAATTCATGAATCAAGGTATAGACATCAGATAATTGTTCAGTCCAGCTCATCAAAATATATGGATGAATGTTTGCTGCAATTGTTGCAAATCCACCAGTTGATTTACCCACATTTTGGGCGTAATCTACCCAGCGGTCAGTGAAGGCTGGTGCGATTTCGTTAAAGTAGTCCTCGCCCATGATAGCTGTGGCTTCTTTAACGTAGGCTTCTGATTCTTCAAATGAAACAGATTTTGAAAAAGTCGGATCCAAACCAATCTTTAAGTCTGCATAAGTCATTTTATCTAAGCCGCGTACTTCTTTAACGTGGTTGATATATTTACGCATAACGGGTGCCAATTTCTCCATGATGACATCGATTTGACGGTCATATAGGTCACGATTAACATCTTGGCTGAAGAGTAGATAATCAATTACCGACTCGTACCCCCTAATGTTAGCTTGAGCTTTTTCCTGCAAGACGTGGCCATAATAAGTTGTTGCAAAGGTATTTTGGTATTTTGCCAATTCTTTTGAGAAAGCATCAAAGGCGGCCCGACGAACGGCTGTATCCTCTTCAAACATATATTTATCTTCATATAAAACAAAGCTTAAAGGGTAAGTAGTACCATCTACTTCAAAATCAGGAAAAGTTAAATCGGCTAATTTAGCGTTGTTATACACTTCATAATTTTGATCATGTGCTTGTTCGAATTGAAATAGTACATCTTCCACTTTAGCACCCAGATATATCGCTTGTTGACGTTCAACTTCAGCAATATAATCTGCTGTTTCTGGAGCAATGGCCTTTACTTTTTCCAGTTCAGTTGCTGATTTTTCTAGTAATGCATTTTGGAAAAATAGCATCGCTTCTTGAACATTTTTGCTCGCTGCCGATACCTTATGTAATTTCAATGCTGCTTGTGAATTTGTACGGTCGGCTTCAACCGCTAAAAAGGTATAGTGCATCAATTGTGACCCTAAAACTTGCACGTCAGAAGCCGCTAAAACTGCATTAGCAATATCGCTCGCGTCACTTAATTTGCCTTCATAATTTTCCTTGAAAGCTTGTCCTAGATCTTTAAATTCAGCTAACTTCGCTTCAAAAGTTGCTTCATTTTCAAAAATTTGGCTGAGATCCCAAGTGGTTGCTACATCTACTTGGTCGCGGGTTGGGAATGTATTCTCTGTTGTCATCCGGCATATCCTTCTTTCCTAGTTTAATGGTAATTTTCTTAAATAAGTTTACCACTAAAACCCCAAAACTTACCAGAAATAGGTTGGCTATCCTCCTTCATAAGTGTCTTTCTTTGAATTTTTAAAATATTAGGTTCATAATAATAAGTGACGAAATGATACCACCGCTAATTTTTAAGGAGGAATTTTCAATATGTCAATTAATCAAGCACAATTAGAACGCATGTCAAATGCCCCTGGATTTATCGCTGCCCTAGACCAATCAGGCGGTTCAACACCAAAAGCCCTATTAGCCTATGGTGTAGCCGAAGACACCTACAGCAATGAAGACGAAATGTTTGCGAAAGTTCATGAAATGCGGACGCGAATCATGACCAGTCCAGCTTTTACTAGCGAAAAAATTCTAGCTGCTATCCTATTTGAAAATACCATGGACCGCCAAGTAGACGGTAAATACACCGCAGAATACTTAGCAGACAAAGGGATCGTACCCTTCCTTAAAATTGATAAAGGACTTGCCGAAGAAGCCAATGGCGTACAATTAATGAAAGATATGCCAGAACTTGACGACCTATTAGCACGTGCAAATGACCGCGGTATTTTCGGTACTAAGGAACGGTCTAATATTCTCGCATTTAACCCTGTAGGCATCAAAGAAGTTGTCGACCAACAGTTTGAAGTCGCTAAACAAGTTATTGATGCAGGTTTAGTACCGATTATCGAACCTGAAGTGAATATCAAGGCTGAAGACAAAGCAGCCATCGAAGAATTATTAGCTGAAGAAATCCGATTACACTTAGATCAATTAGGGGAAAACGACTTAGTCATGTTGAAGTTGACTATCCCTACTGTACCAGATACTTACCGTGAATTAGCTAGTCACCCTAACGTTGTTCGTGTAGTGGCCTTATCAGGTGGTTATACCCGTGAAGAAGCCAATGAACTATTGGCGGAAAACCACGACATGATTGCGTCGTTCTCACGTGCCCTCGCGTCCGATCTACGAGCAAGCCAAGCAGATGACGAATTCAATGACTTACTAGCCAGTGCTATTGATACCATTTACGACGCATCCGTTAACAAGAGATAAACGATTTTAATATACATCATGCTCAGGGGGTTTTAGTCCTCTGAGCTTTTTTATAGCAAAAAACACGATAAGTCGAACGCGTCTTCCTTACCGTGCTTGATGATGGTCGCTATTTAGGGTTTTAAATTCACTAACTCTTCATAAGTCACTGGTTTCTCTTCATAACCATCCACTTCAAAGCCATTTAAATTCAAGAATTCTTTCATGAAGGTATCCCATGCAGTAAAGTCAGTATTAAAATTGTCCTGGTTGATTTGTTCAATCAAGGCTTTGGCTTCAGCTTGTACTTCTGGATCTAATTCCCATGAATCCGGACGCAGACGGCCCTCTTCATCAAACTCTGGCTTATCACCAAACAACATGTCACGGAAAATCCGGTCGATATGCATAATTGGTGTTTCATGTTGGCCGCGCGCTTCCATTACCTTATACAATCCCAGACAATAAACTGGGAAGAATGGGATCACAGATGAAGCTTTCGTCGTCACTGCTGTTGCTACAACGACAGTCGCTTTTCCGTTGATATCTTTTAAGTCTTCATTGATTAAAGCGGCAGCCTTGTCACAGTCCGCTTTAGCCCGTCCCAAGGTTCCCTTATTGTAGTATGACTCGTTTAATTCAGCCCCTAAATAAGAATAAACAACGGTCTCAACGCCTTCAGCTAGCACATCTGCTTCCTGTAAGGCATTCATCCACATCCGCCAGTCTTCACCACCCATAACCTTTACGGTATCCTCAATTTCGGCTTCTGAGGCCGGTTCAAGCACTTGTTCATAGAAGGTTTCCTTTTGTAAATTCACATTTGGCCCAACAACTTCTTGCTCAATTGATTTAATAACAGAGTTGTAGGTTTCCCCTGTATTTGGGTCTGTACGACGGCCTGAAGCTAATGAATAAACCACAAAATCTACTTTTCCGCCGAATTCATTCTTGATGAAGTCAATCACTTGGTCCTTCGCTTCGTTAGAGAAGGCATCCGCCATGATGTTTTTGGCGATTAACCCTTCAGCTTCCGCTGCTTGCCGGAAAAAGATATTGTTATACCAGCCTGGCTTACCAAGGTTTTTCTCAGATCGTGGTCCCCCACCGTGGGAAACTGAAATCGTATCTGCCCCCGCACCAAAAGCTAGGTTAATCCGACTAGCCAATCCATAAGAAGATGAGCCCCCTAACACCAAAACTTTCTTCGGCCCTTCATAGGTCCCTTGGCTTTTAACATATTGAATTTGATTGTTTACTTCTTGCTTCAACCCCATCGGATTCACACCAACAAGGACATTTCCACGCATTTTTGCCTTAAATTCTAAAGTCATATAAGTCTCCTAATATTTACTAATTTCTCAATTTTTTTGATGATTCACTTTTTAATTATATAGTTAAGAAAACTAGTAGTAAAGTTTTACATGATTATATCAAAAATCAAAGCTTTAATGAAAAAATTTTTGAAAGCAAAAAGGACTGCGGTTTTACCCCGCAATCCTCTCTTGTCATATGCGTATTTCCCTTACTTAATGGCCGTTTTTCAACCCTAGAAACAAATTATTTCCTAGAAATCGTCATCATCCAGGTCATCTACACGTAAATTCAACAAGTTCATGCATTCTTCCACATCTTCAACGTCCATTTGCCCAGGAGCAGACGACATACCTTCTATAGTGGCAAAGCTAGCCGTTGATTTGAAGATTTCCCCGGCAATTCGGGTAATCTTGCCTAAACGGCCCATCGACATGGTAATCAAGGGTTGGTCGATTAATGTGGACGCTTGGTGGGTCGCATTCATCAAAGCCAATACATCCGCTTCATCGTGGGGCATGACGGCCATTTTCACAATATCCGCCTCTGACTGACCCATCTTTTGTAGGCGCTTGACTATATCATTTTCCAAAGGGGTTTTCACAAAATCATGGTAGGAAACAATGACTTTGACTTGGTGTTTGTGAGCGAAAGGAATCAGGTTGTCTAAGATGTCCTGGCCTCGCTCAAACTCGATATCAATAGCGTCGACAGCCTTGGCTTGGATTAAATACCGGTACATTTCAACATACTGGCTCTTGCCAATAGCTGACTCCCCGCCTTCGCCCAAGGTTCTAAAGGTGGCAAGTAAGGGCTTTTGAATAGAGGTTTTCACCCGTTTACTCAATTCAGCCAACTCTTCCAGCTCGTCGAAATCGTCAAAGTAATCAATCCGCCATTCCACCATATCGCCTGGTTGACGTCGGTAGAAATTGGCACAGTTGATAATATCTACAGCATTATCCTCGGCTAAGGGAATAATAATTTTTGGTCTATCCTCCCCGAACTTCAAGGAAGCAATTTTTACACTCTTCATGTTGGACTCCTTCTGACATCAAGGCAAAATAAAAAACTCGATACCATTTGATATGTATATTGTATCGAGTTTTTGCCTTTTAAGCTATATAAAATTTGTGACCAAAGATTCAAGAACTTATTCTTATTAATATCATCATCAAATTTGTCGACCGTCTCTAAAAGTCTTCATCTGAATTTGCATCTAAGTCCACACTTGCATCCACAGGAGTCCCTAAACCAGCTTTATAGTCGCTATAAGCCTTGGAAGCCTGCCGGCGACCTTCTAGCCCTAGGTAATAAACCTCCGCTAAATATAAGCCATGTGCGGCTGCTGTGGGTCCTGCTTCATTCCGGTCTTCGGCTGCGATCAACCGTTTCATCTCGTCAACTGGTCTTAACCCGTCCCCAATTTGAAGCGTTGTGCCCACCAAAATCCGGACCATATTGTACAAGAACCCTGACCCTTCAAAGACAAAGGTCAAGGTTTCTGCATCCGGGTCAGCCGTCACTTCGGCCCGGTAAATTTCTCGGACAAAGTTGGTTTTATCTGTTTTAGTCGAACAGAAGGACTTAAAATCATGAACGCCGATAATGTCCTTTAAGGCCTCCTGCATACGCTTAATATCCGTTCGGTAGGGATGGTGGTACATATACTGTCTAGTAAATGGTGACGGAAACTTGGACGTATCTACCTTGTAAATATACTTCTTACCGTTAGTATGAAAACGGGCATGGAAATCATCTTCCACCCGTTCAACCTTAGTGATTCGAATAGCATCATCAAGGATTGAATTCATTGCCCTTAAGACCGCTTCCTCACCAATTTCCGCTGGATAGTCAAAATGAATGACTTGGCCAAGGGCATGAACACCTGAATCGGTCCGGCCTGACCCAACAACAGGAATCGTCTGTCCTTTTGACATGAGCTTTAAGGCTTTTTCAAGGGCTTCTTGTACCGTGTGGCCATTTGGTTGCACTTGGAAGCCGACAAAGGGTGTTCCGTCGTATTGCAAGGTTACTTTAAATCTAGGCAAAATGCGCCCTCCTTCTACTAGTGGCTATAAGATAATCATGACAACGGTCAAAACCGCAAGACAGATACTAGCAAGGGTATCTAGTTTGCCCCAATGCAATTGACGGTACTTGGTCCGGCCTTCACCACCCTTGTAACCACGCGCTTCCATGGCAGTGGCTAGGTCGTAAGCTCGGTTAAAGGCAGAAATAAACAAGGGAATTAGAACTGGAATAAAGGCTTTTACCCGCTCAAGGATATTCCCTTCTGAAAAGTCTACACCACGTGCCCGCTGTGCATTCATGATCTTATCTGCCTCTTCTAGTAGGGTCGGGACAAATCGCAAGGCAATCGATAACATTAAGGCAATCTCATGGACTGGCAAAATGTTACGAACAGGCTTCAGCAAGGCTTCCATGGCATCGGTAATAGCCAAGGGTTGAGTAGTCAAAGTCAAAATCGTCGATAGGAAAATAATCAATAGGAAGCGGACAAAAATATAGGCCGCATTGGATAAACCACCAGTTGTTAAGGCTAGTGGACCGAAAGACCACAGGACGTCCCCAGTATGCGTAAAGAGGATTTGTAGGGCTACCGTAAAAATGATAATAGCAATCATGGGTTTTAAACCACGTAAAAATACCCTTAGCGAAATACCTGTTAAAAAGACCAAACTCGTAACCACTGCAATCATGATTAAGTTCGTTGTTAAATTGGTTGCTGCAAAGACTAATAACATCATGACAATTAAACCAACTAGTTTTACACGAGGATCTAACTTGTGCATTAAGGAATTACCGGGAATATACCGGCCAATAATCAATTTATCTTTCATTTATTATTGGTCTCCTTCCTTAGTGTTGGCAGCCGAATTGACGCTTGTTGGTAAATCTAATTGGTCTACAATCAAATCAGCCAAAGCATCGACAGTTAAGGGGACTTCTATCTCATTGTCCCAAAGTGAACGTTGTAATTTATTTTGTAAGTCGAAAGCAAAGTCAGCTGCATCCGGCAAAGCCAATTGGTGGCTGGCTAACCAATCAGGGTCTGCAAATACTTCAGCCGGTGCCCCTTCTTTCACACAAGTCCCCGCATCCATCACAATCACATGATTAGCATAAGCGGCCACATCTTCCATTTGATGGGTCACTAAAACGATTGTTAGGCCTTGGTCATGGTATAAACGGTCAAACATATTCATCATCGCAATGCGTCCTTTAGGATCTAATCCAGCTGTTGGTTCATCTAAAACCAATACTTCAGGATTCATGGCAATTACCCCGGCAATCGCCACCCGACGCATTTGCCCACCAGATAACTCAAAGGGTGACCGCTCAAATAAAGTCGAGGCAATCCCAACTGCAGCTAAAGCCGCTTCAGCTTTCTCGCGGGCCGTTGCTTCATCGTCACCAAAATTCATGGGCCCAAACATCACATCTTTAAGGACAGTTTCTTCAAATAGTTGCCCTTCAGGAAATTGGAAGACCATCCCTACTCGTTGGCGGATCTTCTTCAAGTCTTTTGGTTTAGAGTCAGCTGACACCACCGCCTCACCAATCCGAACTTGGCCCACAGTGGGTTGCACCAAGGCGTTAAGGTGTTGGGTAATGGTCGACTTCCCTGACCCAGTATGGCCGATAATCGCCGTATATGACCCGTCAGGAATCGTCACGTTAATATCATGGAGAGCTTCACTAGCGAATGGTGTGCCCGCGCCATAGGTAAAGCCTACTTGTTCAAATACGATTTGCATAACCATTCACCCAACCCTTCTTCATCAAAATACGCATCCGGCACAGCAACCCCACGTTTTGCTAGGGCACTTTTTAGTTGCTCGGAAAAAGGCACGTCCAACCCAACTTCAGTCAACTCATGACCATAAGTAAAGATATCAGCTGGCCGTCCTTCTTTAATAATTTGTCCCTCTTTAAAAACAAGCATACGGTCTGCTTCCGCCGCCTCATTTAAATCATGGGTAATCGAAATCACAGTTAGGGCCTTATCTTGTTTGATATCCGCCACAATTGCCATCAATTCGTCCCGACCTTCAGGATCTAACATTGAAGTCGATTCATCTAAAATAATGATTTTTGGTGCCATAGCAATCACGCCCGCAATCGCAACCCGTTGCTTTTGACCACCAGATAAGGCTGCTGGTTCCTTGTCGCGGTAGTCCCACATTTTAACCCGTTTTAGGGCAGACTCCACCCTCTCATGCATCTCATCAACCGGCATGCCCATATTTTCCAAGGCAAAAGCCACATCATCTTCTACAGTAGCGCCCACAAATTGGTTGTCTGGATTTTGAAAGACGAGTCCAACTTGGCTACGAATATCCCATAAGGTTTCCATAGATAGGACTTTTCCATCCACTTCAATTATGCCTGATTTAGCTTCTAATAGGCCTACTAATAGTTTTGAAAATGTTGATTTTCCTGACCCATTATGGCCGATAATTGCTAGCCACTCACCTTCGTAAATTGTCGTAGATAACCCATCTATAGCTAATCTCTCGTCTGATTGACTATATTGAAAAGACAAATCTTGAACTTGAATAATCGGTTTCCCCATCTTGTTCCCTCGCTCACTTTATATATTTTAAAAAAACTCCTCCAACGTTACTTGGAAGAGTTTGTTAAAGAAGAACAAGTCAGGCTAGCCCTACACCGCCAGCTTGTCTCTCCTGCTATACGCTTCTTCCATCCTGACTGTAACAGTCGGTACTAGAATCTCACTAGTTCAATCACCCACACACTAGCTGGTAATTCGCGGACTTTACCGCCGATCGGGACTCGCACCCTGCCCTGAAGACATTTCATTTGTTTTTTACTTAGTTTAGTCTACTAAAATCCACCATTAAAAGCAATCATTAGATGTCAAGACACCTCTTGCACCCCATTTACATATCTACTAATAAATCACTCATCCTTAGCATGAACAACTATTTCAACATGCTGATAATCGCCAATAATTTGCGATACCGGACACCGGCTTTCTGCTTCATAAACAATTGCATCCGCTTCATTTCGAGCTAAGTCTATATATATATCCACCTTAAACACGAAATATGTAATAGAAGTTTCCTGATTTAATTTATAGTCTACCTGGATAGCTACCTCGCTGGTTACATCCTTGATCCCGTGTCGGTCTAAAGCAATTTCAATCGTCGCATTCAAGCAAGTTGCCCATGATAAGGCAATCAATTGCTCAGGGTTAGTCCCCGGCTCATCTGCTTTCAATGGACTTGATGTTTGAACCCGCAGCTCATTTTCCCCTTCAACCCAAGCAGTTCCTTTAAGTCCTTGATCATTATGCACTCGTGTTGAATATAACAATTTATCCTCAGCCATATGCGCATTTCCTCCATCTTCTTGGTTATGCTCTAATATGGGTCATTATACCCCTAATACTCCTAGCAAAAAAGCAATCGCATTTAAATCATGCGATTGCCTTTCAATTCAGTATTATTTTTTCAAGACTTGATACATGCCATTTGTCAGAAATTGTAACCAAACTTGCCCACCATCAGAATTAAAGTGTACCCCATCCTGACTCAGCCAAGTAGGCGCTTCAGCATGGTTGGTATAGTAATCATGCCAGTCCAGTAAGTAGACTGAATCACGTTCGTCACTAGCTGCCTGAGCCAAAGTTTTATTTACATCATCTGCCCAAGGGCGATCAACATGCGTATTCACTAGAAAAATCGTTTTCTCTCGACCAATCTCATCTAAGAAATCACTTAGTTGTGCTGATGTAAAGCCACCATTCGCACCTAGGTCAACCAAAACGACATCTTGTAGCATACCCTGCGCGTCCAAGCTAGCTGGATAGCCAATTAAGGTATATAACTGGCGGCCAACCGCAGCGTCCACAATTGCATTAGGATACAAAGTATACAAACCTTCTGATTCGCCCACCATTAAGGAATCACCGATGAAAGTCACAGATAGCTGATACGCAAACCGAGCTTGCTCATCAGGAATACCTTGGTAAAATCCTAATGATGCCTCACTTAAGTTCTTTTTATAAGTTGAAAGACTAGCGTCAGCTTGTTTTTCTTGCTCAGCCCTTTGTTTATTCAGTTCTTCAATCTTCTTGGCTTGTTGAGCAGCTTGCTGCTCCTCTACCGTCACATTGTCAGCCGGTTTAGACACCGCCACCGCACTCACGCCTCCTAGGAAAACGAGGGCAAATGCAATGAATAAAATGCGGGTCAACCAGGGTGCCGGCTCTTTAAACAAGTTGCGAACCTTAGTAAAAAGATGGACGGGTTGGTTGTTACGCACTTCATTGAAAACCGGCACCGGCCATCTTTTTTCCTCTAGTAAGGCATAAGATAAACAAGACAGGATAATAATCAAAATGACTTGTGGCCAAATACTATTGGTAAACCAATTCTGGCTGGTTGGTACCATATGAAATAGCACATTGATTGGGTAATACCATAAATACATATGGAATGTACGTTCACCTAACCACCGCAAGGGTTTGAATTTCAGTAGGAAACCAACCCAAGAGCCTTTATAAGTCAACAAGGCAATCATTACAGCAGCTAATAAATCAAAGCCAAACATTCCACCATAGTAAGTGAACGTCGCTGCATCAAGCATGTGGAGCATCCCATAAGTGAGTATAGCCAATAGGCCTAACAACACCACATCAACAATAAAGTGGTGAAAGCGCCCAACTCGGTCCTTCAACCAAGTAGCCAGTTGGTCCATATCCAACAATTGAGCAGCAGCCCCACCAAGAGCAATAGAGAAGAATCTAGTATCTGTACCATAGTAAACTCTTGAAGGATCTTCACCGGGTGTGAAGACGATCGCCATCAAGATGCCTGACAAAAGTGCGGCAGCGAGCATGACCAAACCGGATTGCCATTTGGTCTTGGTGAAACGTCGACTAACCTTGAAGAATAGTGGCCAAATGACCATAAACTGCATGTAAACGGCTATATACCAATAATGAGTGGTCAAAGACGGGTGTAACATATTGGCGAAATAGGACGATCCAGATAGTATTTGCTGCCAATTATTGACAAATAACAAGGATGTGGTTAGATTAATGCCGATATTGACCAATAACTGTTGCCTAAATAGTAGTAAATAAGTCAGCCCCACCATTGTAATAATGACCATAGGCCACCAAATTTTACGTATGCGACCCCAGGTTTTCTTAAAATAAGATTCCTGGATATCTGCTTCATATTTACTCTCCATTTGACTAGTCACTAAATATCCCGAAAGTACGAGAAAAAGATCTACCCCTAAAAAACCACCAGAAACACGGTGGGTTAGATAGTGGTATAAAATAATACCCAACATCGCTAAGAATCGAATTGTATCAAACTGTGTAAAGTAGTTTTTCTTCATTACCCTCGCCTCTCTAAATTGCCAAGCACGCAATTGTCAATGCTCGAGACAATTTACGCAATTATAATACATTTATTATATCGATAGTATAGGAAAATGAGAACATCAATTTTTGAGATTTCCCAAAGCCCTGCCAACAAACGACGCACTAAAGAGCAAAAAAGTGGTTGAGCCCTAGCCCCAACCACTTTAGAAAATAAAAAAGCATATATGCTACCAAACACCTGCTGGTTAAACAACACATATGCCGAACCAATTTTTCACCTAAATGAATTGGCCTTGATTTATTCACAAGACTTATGGATATATTCCACTCCTAGCGAACTTCATCACGCTAGGAGTAGATAGAGCTAGACTCGGTTATACAGGGTATAACCACCATCATGACACTCCGTTTTATACATCACTAAAAGTTTTTATTAAACTAATTCAAGAATAACCATTGGTGCAGCATCGCCACGACGAGGTTCAGTTTTTAAGATACGAGTGTATCCACCTTGACGTTCAGCGTAACGAGGACCAAGATCGTTGAATAATTTTTGTAAAGCAGACTCGATAACGATGTCTTCACCTTCAGCGCGAACATCGGCGATTTCGTTACGAACGAATTGGTTCGCTTGACGACGAGCAGCTAAATCTCCACGTTTACCTAAAGTAATCATTTTTTCAGCTGTACGACGGATCTCTTTCGCACGAGTTTCTGTTGTAGTAATACGTTCATTGATAATTAAATCAGTAGTTAAGTCACGTAACATAGCTTTACGTTGAGAGCTAGTACGACCTAATTTACGGTAACCCATTGTCAGTATCCTCCTTTATGATTTATTAATCTTCTTGACGTAAAGATAAGTCAAGAGCAGCTAGCTTGTTTTTAACCTCTTCAAGAGACTTACGACCTAAGTTACGTACTTTCATCATTTCTGGTTCAGACTTGTTAGTCAATTCTTCAACAGTATTGATGCCTGCACGTTTTAGACAGTTGTATGAACGAACTGATAGGTCTAGTTCTTCAATAGTCATTTCAAGCATTTTTTCTTTTTGTGTTTCTTCTTTTTCGACCATAACTTCAACTTGACGAGCTTCGTCTGTTAAGTTAACGAATACTTCCAAGTGTTCTGTCATGATTTTTGCCGCTAAGCTTAATGCTTCTTCGGGTGAAATTGTACCATCAGTCCAAATATCCATAGTCAATTTATCGTATTCGTTGATTTCTCCGATACGAGTATTTTCAACTTGATAGTTTACTTTGGAAATTGGTGTGTAGATAGAATCCACTGGAATTTCGCCAATTGGCATTGAATCCACTTTATTATTTTCTGAGCGTACAAAACCACGACCGTTTTTAACATTCATAATCATGTGGAAACGAGCGCCTTCTGCAAGCGTACAGATATGTAAGTCTGGATTCATAACATCGAAATCAGCATCGGCAATAATATCAGCAGCTGTGACGTCAGCTGGACCTGTGATGTCAATTTCTACTTGTTTTTCTTCTACGTCATACAATTTCAATGATAATTGTTTTACGTTCAACACAATCTCAGTAACGTCTTCACGTACACCTGGGACTGTTGAGTATTCATGCAAAACATCGTCAATTTGGATTGATGTAACTGCTGTACCTGGTAGTGAGGACAACAAGATACGACGTAATGAATTACCTAGGGTTGTTCCATAGCCGCGTTCTAATGGTTCTACAACGAATTTACCAAATTTACTATCGTCGTTAATTTCAATTGTCTCAATATTTGGCTTTTCAATTTCGATCATATCGACAAATTACCCCTTTCAAAACGTGAGAAAATGTATCATCGCATATCCAAGTTCATCAATCGATTAAACACGACGACGTTTTGGAGGACGGCAACCATTATGAGGAATAGGTGTTACATCGCGAATAGCAGTAACTTCTAAACCTGCTGCTTGTAAAGCACGGATAGCTGATTCACGACCTGAACCAGGACCTTTTACTGAAACTTCAACAGATTTCATACCGTGATCCATAGCAGCTTTTGTAGCTGTTTCTGAAGCCATTTGTGCAGCATAAGGAGTAGATTTACGAGAACCTTTAAATCCTAAAGCACCTGCAGATGACCAAGAAATTGCATTACCATGCTCATCAGTAATCATAACGATAGTATTGTTAAATGTAGAGTGGATGTGCGCCACACCTGTTTCGACATTTTTCTTCACACGACGTTTGCGTGAAACTGGACGTTTAGCCATAGTGTAATTAACCTCCTTTTAGATTATTTTTTCTTACCTTGAATTGCGACAGCTTTACCTTTACGCGTACGTGCGTTGTTCTTAGTGTTTTGACCACGAACTGGTAAACCACGACGGTGACGGATACCACGGTATGAACCGATCTCTTGTAGACGTTTGATGTCTAAAGCACGTTCACGACGTAAGTCACCTTCAACTTTGATTGTATCTACTGCTGCACGTAAACGATCTAACTCATCGTTAGTTAAGTCACGTACACGAGTATCTTCTGAAATTTCAGCTTGCGCTAAGATTTTTTGAGAAGTCGTTTTACCGATACCATAGATGTATGTTAAGGCAATAACGATACGTTTCTCACGTGGAATATCTACTCCTGCTATACGAGCCATATACGAAAACCCTCCTTTTTATTTATCTTTAATTAGCCTTGGCGTTGTTTATGTTTTGGATTAGAACAAATAACCATAACTTTACCGTTACGGCGAATAACTTTACAATGTTCGCACATTGGTTTAACAGATGCTCTTACTTTCACAGTTATACCTCCTCGATTATATATCTCTACATTACTTGAATCGGTAGGTGATACGACCTTTCGTCAAGTCATATGGAGACATCTCAACTTTTACACGGTCACCTGGCAAAATGCGAATGTAGTTTACACGCATTTTTCCTGAAATATGCGCTAAAACTTCATAACCATTTTCCAACTGGACCTTAAACATAGCATTAGGTAATGTTTCAGTAACAGTACCTTCAATTTCGATCATATCTTCTTTTGACAAAGTTTTTCCTCCTAATGGTGGTTGTTTCGTTTAATCACTAATTGATTATAGGATAGAAATACGAAATGTTCAGTCAACCCGAATATCTTACCATAATTAGCGACTTAAAGCAACAAAAATTATTTATCTAAAATCTTTTGGATCTCAGCGTAAACATTGTCAATACCGATATCACCAGGAATGCGATAAAGCTTACCTTGACCTTCATAGAAGTCTAAGATTGGTTGTTGTTGTTCTTGATTAACATTTAATCTGTTTTCAACAACTTCAGGTTTATCGTCTTCACGTTGGTAGAAATCATGGCTTCCGCAAACATCGCATACGCCGTCTACTTTTGGTTTGTTCAAAACTTTGTGGTATGTTGCGCCACAGTTACGACAAATGATTCGTCCTGATAAACGTTCTTTCAACGTTTCAGCTGGCACGTCTAAGTAGATAACTGCATCAATGTCGCGATCTAAGCGAGTCATGATACCGCCAAGTTCTTTAGCTTGCGCTTCAGTTCTTGGAAAACCGTCTAGCATAAAGCCAGCTTGTGTATCTTCTTTTTGAAGTCTTTCTTCAACAATACCATTCGTTACTTCATCAGGAACTAATGCACCTTCATCCATGAATGATTTGGCTTTTTTTCCTAATTCAGTTCCTTCAGCGATTGCTGATCTAAACATATCTCCAGTAGAAATATGTGGATATTTGTAATCTTCAACGATTTTAGCTGCTTGAGTACCTTTACCGGCACCAGGCAAGCCCATTAAAATAATATTCATAATTGTCCTCCCCAAGCACGTTACGCATTAGTCTTATTTATCATGAATAAAGCCAACGTATTGACGTTTAATTGTACGTCCTTCAATTTGTTTTGCAGTGTCTAAAGCAACACCGACAACGATTAGTAAGCTTGTACCACCTAAAGCAATTGATTGTGGCATATCAAAGAAGTATGCCCCTAGTAAAGGTAGAACTGCTACACCCATCAAGAATAGTGAGCCAACTGCACTTAAACGATTTAACATTTTCTGTAAATATTCTTTAGTTGCTAAACCTGGACGGATACTTGGAATATAACCACCAGCTTTTTGCAAGTTTTCTGCAGCACGTTCAGGGTTAATCTGAATATGTGCATAGAAGAATGTGAACAAAATAATGACAATTGCGTAAATAGCAATACCCGCTGGTTGCTCCAAATTAAAGATTGTTGACAATACTTGATACCAAGAAACATCACTATAATCAGCGGCAAATAATCCGAGTACCGTTTGTGGCACCATGATTAATGATGACGCGAAGATAACGGGAATAACACCTGCTGAGTTAATCTTTAATGGTAAATGAGACTTTTGCGATGCCGAATTCGCACGTTTGGAATAACGTACGGGAATTTGACGTTCCGCTTGACTCATGAAAATGACGAACATAATTAATAGGATAAATACAAGAACAAATACTCCTGCATAAATCATTTGTTGATTTAATTCACTGCTAGTAGCATCTACAATGTTATTTTGATAGTAAGACGTTAACTCTGAAGGGATTTGCGCTAGAATACCAGCGAAGATAATGATTGAAGTACCATTACCAATTCCATATTCAGTGATTTGCTCACCAATCCAGACAACAAACATAGATCCGGCAGTCATGAATAAAGCAATCAATAAGTAAGTTACAAAACCTGGATTATCAATTAATCCTAGTGATGACAATGAATTAAATCCTATTGAAATAGCTAAAGCTTGGAAAAAGCCAATTGCTACTGCAAAGTATCTAGTCCATCGATTTAACTTACGACGACCAACTTCACCCTGTTTAGACCACTCTGTAAATGAAGGTATAATCTCCATCTGCAATAGTTGAATAATAATTGATGCGGTTATATACGGTGAAACACCCAATGAAAAGATGGAGTAGCTCGAAAGTGCTCCCCCACCAAGAGTGTTTAGTAGGCTGAATAAACCAGATTCAGCTAACCCTTGAATTCCTGCAGCATTCACGCCCGGGACAGTTATGCTAGCCCCGATACGGAATACAATCAACATGATTGCTGTGAATGCCAAGCGGCTTCTAATATCCTTATCCTGAAATCCATTTTTCAGTATTTGAAACATTAGATCACCTCAATAGAACCCCCAGCGGTCTCAATAGCTTCTTTAGCTGATGCTGAGAATTTAGCTGCTTTAACGGTTAGTTTGCGTTCTAATTCACCATTACCTAAAACTTTGATACCAGATTTTTCTTTTTTAACTAAGCCTGCTTCGATTAAGTCAGCAGCGGTTACAACAGCACCGTCTTCAAATACGTTTAAGTCATCAAGATTGATGATCGCATATTCTTTACGGTTGATGTTTGTAAAACCACGTTTTGGAATACGACGGAACAATGGTGTTTGTCCACCTTCGAAACCTAAACGTACACCACCACCTGAACGAGCTTTTTGACCTTTTTGTCCACGTTTTGATAGTTTACCCCAACCAGAACTTGCACCACGACCTACACGGTGACGTGTGTGACGAGATCCTTCTGAAGGTTGTAATTCATGTAATTTCATCCTGTTAGGCACCTCCTATTCTAGATTATGCTTCTTCAACAACTACTAAGTGAGCAATTTTAGTAATCATACCGTTGATTGCTTCGTTACGAGTTTTAACAACTGTTTTACCAACTTTTGTTAAACCTAGTGCTTGAGCTGTTTTAATTTGGTCTTGAGGACGTCCAATTAAACTGCGTTTTAAAGTAATTTTTACTTCAGTCATTCGAATTTCCTCCTTAACCTAATAATTCTTCCACAGATTTACCGCGTAATGCAGCTACATCTTCTGGAGATTTTAATGATTTAATTGCTTCTAGAGTAGCACGTACGATGTTGATTGGTGAATTAGAACCTAGTGATTTTGAAGTAATATCTGCGATACCACCTAATTCGACTACGGCACGAACTGGACCACCAGCAGCGATACCTGAACCGGCTTGAGCTGGTTTAAGTAATACGTTACCACCGTTAAATTTACCGATAACTTCATGAGGAACAGTTGATCCTGCACGAGGTATAGTAATTAAGTTTTTCTTACCATCTTCAACCGCTTTACGGATTGCTTCTGGTACTTCGGCAGCTTTACCAGTACCTAGACCAACATGGCCATTTCTATCACCGACAACAACAACGGCACCGAAGTTCATACGACGTCCACCTTTAACGGTTTTAGCAACACGATTAATGGAAACAACGCGTTCTTCAAGGTCGTTTTCGTTAATGTTTAATTCTTGAAATGTGTTTGTCATGTTCTTGGCTTCCTCCTTTTCCTAAAATTCTAAGCCGTTTTCACGAGCTGCATCTGCTAAAGCTTGTACACGTCCGTGATATTGGTAGCCACCACGGTCAAATTTTACAACTTTAACGCCTGCTGCTACACCGCGTTCAGCGATAGCTTTACCAACTAATGCTGCACTTTCGGTTTTAGTTGCGGCAGATAATGTTTCTTCGTTTGTAGAGGCACTCGCTACAGTAACACCCGCTACGTCATCAATTAATTGAGCGTAGATGTGTTTGTTAGAACGGAATACGTTCAAGCGTGGGCACTCTGCTGTTCCAGAAATGTTGCGACGAACACGCGCGTGGCGTTTTTGACGTAATTTATTTTTATCTGGTTTGCTGATCAAAATAGTCACCTCTTTGTTAGATTTGTAAGGATGACCTCGTCACCCTTATTTTATAGATAATTTGGATACAAGTAAAAGGAAATAATTGTAAAGAATTACAATTATTTACCAGTTTTACCTTCTTTACGACGAATGTATTCGCCAACATAGTGAATACCTTTACCTTTGTATGGTTCTGGTAAACGAGTTGAACGGATATTCGCTGCTAATTCACCAACAACTTCTTTGTTGATACCTTTGATGTTGATTGTAGTGTTAGTTGGCACTTCGATTTCGATGCCTTCTGGTGCTACGAATTCAACAGGGTGAGATAAACCAACATTGACAGTTAATTTGTTACCTGCTAATTGTGCACGGTAACCAACACCAGTCATTTCAAGTTTCTTTTCGAATCCTTCAGAAACACCAACAACCATGTTGTTTACTAATGCACGAGTAGTTCCGTGGATAGAACGTACTTCTTTATGGTCATTCGGACGAGTGAAAGTGATTTCTTTCTCTCCGATTTGAATATCAATTACAGGGTTGAACTCACGTGATAATTCGCCTTTAGGGCCTTTAACAGTGATAGTTGAACCAGCTTTTTCTACGGTTACGTTACTAGGAATCTCGATAATTTTGTTACCAATACGACTCATTCTAGACTGCACCTGCCTTTCAATTTTGTTTTTTTATTTTTGTTATTTATTACCAAACGTAAGCTAAAACTTCGCCACCGATGTTTTTAGCACGAGCTGCTTTATCAGTGATAACACCTTCCGATGTTGAAACTAATGCAGTACCTAAACCGTTTAAAACTTTAGGAATTTGATCACTTTTCGCGTATACACGTAAACCTGGTTTAGAGATACGTTTTAAGTTTGTGATTACTCGTTGGTTATCGCTAGTATATTTCATGAATACACGGATAACGTTTTGTTTATCATCTTCGATGATTTCGTAATCTTTGATATATCCTTCTTCTTTAAGGATAGCAGCAATATTTTCTTTGATTTTTGATGATGGACTTTCGAATGATTCGTGGCGCACCATGTTGGCGTTACGAATACGAGTTAAAAAGTCCGCAATTGGATCAGTCATGACCATTACGAGTACACCCTCCTTTACTTAATTACCAGAAATTTACCAGCTTGCTTTTTTGACTCCAGGAATTTCCCCTTTATAGGCAAGTTCACGAAGGCAAATACGGCATAATTTAAATTTACGGTAAACTGAATGTGGGCGTCCACAACGTTCACAACGAGTATATTCTTGAGTAGAATATTTAGCTGGTTTCTTGTTCTTTTCGATCATTGATTTTTTTGCCAAATTACTCACGCCTCCTTCAAGACTTTATTTTTTTTGGAATGGCATTCCTAGTTGAGTTAATAATTCTAATGATTCTTCGTCTGAATCAGCAGTTGTAACAATTACGATGTCCATACCACGTACTTTAGATACTTTATCAAAGTCGATTTCTGGGAAGATCAATTGTTCACGGATACCTAATGTGTAGTTACCACGACCATCGAATGAGCGGTTGCTGATACCACGGAAGTCACGTACACGAGGTAGTGATACTGATACTAATTTGTCGAAGAATTCATACATACGTTCGCCACGTAAAGTAACTTTGGTACCGATTGGCATACCTTCACGTAAACGGAAACCAGCGATTGATTTCTTAGCAGTTGTAATAACTGGTTTTTGACCAGCGATTAATGTTAATTCTTCAACAGCGTTTTCTAAGTTTTTCGCGTTAGATACTGCATCACCAACACCCATGTTGATAACGATTTTATCTAATTTAGGTGCTTGCATGATTGAGCTATAGTTAAATTTTTCAATCATTGACGGAACTACTTCATTTTTATATTTTTCTTGTAAACGATTAGCCATTATTCAGCGTCCTCCTCTCCTGATACTGCTTCAGCGATTACTTCGCCTGATTTTTTTGCTACGCGAACACGTTTACCATCTTGTTCTTGGTAACCTACACGTGTTGCTTCGCCTGTTTTAGGGTCTACTATTTGTACGTTAGATACATGAATAGGTGCTTCAACTTCAATGATACCGCCTTGAGGGTTCATTTGAGTTGGACGTTGATGTTTTTTAACGATGTTAACACCTTCAACAACAACTTTGTCAGCTTTTGGCAAAGCTTGTTTTACACGACCTTGTTTGCCTTTGTCTTTACCGGCAATAACGATAACTGTGTCATTTGCTTTTACTTTCATTTAAACGGGCACCTCCTTATTTTCTTCAGATTTTAGATTACTTCTGGAGCTAATGAAATAATACGCATATAGTTGTTGTCACGTAATTCACGTGCAACTGGACCAAAGATACGTGTTCCACGAGGAGATTTATCGTCACGAATAATTACACATGCATTTTCGTCGAATTTGATGTATGAACCATCTGGACGACGAACGCCGCTCTTAGTACGAACGATAACTGCTTTAACTACATCACCTTTTTTGACAACTCCACCTGGTGTTGCATTTTTAACAGTTGCCACGATAACATCACCAATGTTTGCAGTTTTACGGCCAGATCCGCCTAATACTTTAATTGTTAGGACTTCACGCGCGCCTGAGTTATCTGCTACTTTTAAACGAGTTTCTGATTGAATCATTTATAGAGTACCTCCTTCCAGTTGTTATTAGATAATGATTGATTCTTCAACGATTTCAACAAGACGGAAGTATTTGTCTTTTGACAATGGACGAGTTTCCGCGATGCGGACGATGTCACCCATTTTTGCTGAATTGTTTTCATCATGTGCTTTGTATTTCTTAGAATATTTGATACGTTTACCATATGTTGGATGGAATTTGAAAGTATCAACTTGGACTGTGATTGTTTTTTCCATTTTGTCAGAAACAACACGGCCTTGTAACACTTTACGGTTATTACGTTCTTCCATGGACAGGTTTCCTCCTTTACTGAATTTTCTTACGCTTCTTGATTACGTAACGCAGTTTTAACACGTGCGATATCTTTACGAACAGCTTTAATACGAGCTATGTTTTCTAATTGACCAGTTGCCAATTGGAATCGTAAGTTGAATAATTCTTGACGATATTCTTGTTCTTTAGCAGTAAGTTCAGCAGTGGAAAGATCTTTAATATCTGTAAATTTAGTCATTAGATTCACCACCAATTTCACGTTTTACGATTTTAGTACGAATAGGTAATTTGTGAGATGCTAAACGCAATGCTTCTTTAGCTACTTCTTTTGGAACGCCGGCAACTTCAAATAAGATTTTACCGCGTTTAACTGGAGATACCCAACCTTCTGGAGCACCTTTACCAGAACCCATACGAACACCAATTGCTTTAGCTGTATAAGATTTATGTGGGAAGATTTTAATCCATACTTTCCCACCACGTTTCATGTAACGTGTCATGGCAATACGAGATGCTTCAATTTGACGGTTAGTGATCCATGCTGAATCTAATGCTTGCAAACCGAATTCACCGTATGCAATTTCTTTTCCGCCTTTAGCTTCGCCACGCATTTTACCACGGAATTCACGTCTGTGTTTTACACGTTTAGGTACTAACATGTTTTAAGCCTCCCCTTGAATATTTTTTGTTGGAAGGATTTCACCACGGCATACCCATGTTTTGATACCGATCTTACCGTAAGTAGTGTCGGCTTCTTCCCATGAGTAGTCGATGTCCGCACGCAATGTATGCAATGGAACTGTTCCTTCTACTTGAGTTTCTGAACGCGCCATGTCGGCACCATTCAAACGACCTGAGATTTGAACTTTGATACCTTTAGCTCCTGATTTCATTGTGCGTTGGATTGCTTGTTTTTGCGCACGACGGAAAGCTACACGGTTTTCTAATTGTTGAGCGATTGATTCACCAACTAATTTAGCGTCTAATTCAGGTTTTTTAATTTCTACAATGTTGATGTGTACTTTTTTACCTGTACGGTTGTTTAAAGTTTTACGTAATGCGTCAACTTCAGAACCACCTTTACCAATAACCATACCCGGTTTAGCAGTGTGGATGTTTACGTTAACTTTGTTTGCAGCACGTTCAATTTCAACTTGAGATACAGAAGCATCTTTTAATGTTTCAGCGATGTATTCGCGGATATGTAAGTCTTCGTGTAAAGTATCTGCAAAGTCTTTTTCTGCATACCAACGAGCGTCCCAATCTTTGATGACGCCGATACGCATACCGATAGGATTAATCTTTTGTCCCATTAATTATGCCTCCTCTGCTGTTTTTACTACCACTGTAATGTGGCTTGTACGTTTGTTGATTCTAGAAGCTGAACCTTTCGCACGTGGACGGAAACGTTTCATCGTTGGTCCTTCATTTACGAATGCTTCGCTTACTACTAAGTTAGCTGGCTCTAAGCCAAAGTTGTGTTCTGCGTTTGCAATTGCAGACATTAACACTTTCTCTACAGCAGGAGATGCTGAACGAGGAGTGTTTTTTAAGATTGCAATAGCTTCACCGACAGTTTTGTTGCGGATTAAATCAACAACTAAACGTGCTTTACGAGCAGAAACGCGAACTGTGTTTGCAGTTGCTTTTGCAGATGTAATTTGTTCTGCCATTCTTTATTTCCTCCTCTCAGATTAACGACGAGTTGTCTTGTCGTCAGCGCCATGTCCTTTGTATGTACGAGTTGGTACGAATTCACCTAATTTGTGACCTACCATATCTTCTTGGATATAAACTGGTACATGTTTGCGGCCATCGTATACAGCAATTGTTAACCCAACAAAGTTAGGGAAAATTGTTGAACGACGTGACCATGTTTTAATTACTTGTTTCTTTTGTGCGTCTTGTTGTGCAACCACTTTTTTCATTAAATGGTCATCACAAAAAGGTCCTTTTTTCAAGCTACGGCTCATATGTATTTGGCTCCCTTCGCTATCCTATTTAATGTGATTACTTAGAGTTACGACGACGTACAATTAATTTATTGCTACGTGCGTTCTTATCACGAGTCTTAATACCACGTGCAGGTTTACCCCATGGTGTCATTGGACTTGGACGTCCGACTGGAGCTTTACCTTCACCACCACCGTGAGGGTGATCGTTAGGGTTCATTACAGAACCACGAACTGTTGGTCGTTTACCTGCCCAACGAGAGCGTCCTGCTTTACCTACGTTAATTAAGCTGTGTTGTTCGTTACCTACAACACCAACTGTTGCACGACAAGTACCTAAGATCATACGAACTTCACCAGAAGCTAGTTTAACCAATACGTATTTGTCTTCTTTACCTAACACTTGAGCGCTAGCACCAGCAGAGCGAACTAATTGTCCACCTTTACCAGGTTTAGTTTCAATGTTATGTACTAAAGTACCAACAGGGATGTTTTTCAATGGTAATGCATTACCAACTTTGATATCTGCTGCTTCACCAGAAGAAATACGAGCACCAACTTGTAAACCTTTAGGTGCGATGATGTAAGTTTTAATACCATCTGTATAGTGGATTAACGCAATATTAGCTGAACGGTTTGGATCGTACTCAATAGCTTTCACTAAACCTTCAACGTTGTCTTTATTACGTTTGAAGTCAATGATACGGTAAGCTTGTTTATGTCCACCACCGTGATGACGAACTGTAATGCGACCGTTGTTGTTACGACCAGCACGTTTGCTTTGTGATTCTAACAATGTTTTTTCAGGAGTTGTTTTAGTGATTTCTGAGAAATCTGAACCTGACATGTTACGACGACCGTTAGTCGTTGCTTTATATGTTTTTATCGCCACGTGAATTTCCTCCTATCTTAATTATTCTGCTTCGTTTCCGAAGATTTCGATTGATTGACCTTCAGCGATGGTTACGATTGCTTTACGGCGTTTACGTGTATAACCAGCAAAACGTCCCATACGTTTTAATTTACCGCGAACGTTCATGATGTTTACGTTTTTCACGTCTACGTTGAACAATTCTTCGATTGCTTGTTTAACTTCTGTTTTGTTTGCTTTAACAGCAACTTCAAAAGTGTATTTGTTTTCGTCCATTTTCAACATTGATTCTTCAGTGATGATTGGGCGAATGATTACGTCGTGTGCCAACATTATGCTAGTACCTCCTCTACGTTAGAAAGTGCTGCTTTTGTAATGATGACTTTTTCAGAGTTAACTAAGTCGTACACGTTAACGTTGTTTTCATCAACTACTTTTACGTTTGGTAAGTTACGAGCTGATAATTGTGCGTTGTCGTTGTCTTTATTGATTACAACTAAAACTTTATTTTCAACTTGTAAGTTATTCAACACTTCTTGGAATAATTTAGTTTTTGGTGTTTCGAATGCTAATTCATCAACAACGATGAAGTTGTTTTCTGCTACCTTATTAGATAATGCAGAGCGTAAAGCTAAACGACGAACTTTACGAGGTAATTTGTAAGCATATGAACGAGGTGTTGGTCCGAATGCACGGCCACCGCCTACCCATTGTGGAGAGCGGATTGAACCTTGACGAGCACGACCTGTACCTTTTTGACGCCATGGTTTACGTCCACCACCGCTAACTTCTGAACGTCCTTTAACTTTGTGAGTACCTTGACGTAATGAAGCTTGTTGCATAATAACTACATCGTAGATTGCATTTTCATTTGGTTCAATTGCGAAGACTTCATCGTTTAACGTGATTTCGCCAGCTTGTGAACCGTCTTGTTTAAATAATGTAATGTTTGCCATGAAACTATTCCTCCTTCCTGGATTTATTCAGCAGATTTAACTGCAGCTTTGATTGTTACCATAGATTTTTTAGCGCCTGGAACGTTACCCTTGATTAGGATGACATTGCGTTCAGTATCTACTTTAACGATTTCTAAGTTTTGGATGGTAATTTGTGTACCACCAGTTTGTCCTGGTAATTTTTTCCCTTTGAATACTTTAGAAGCATCTGATGCTTGCCCCATTGAACCTGGCGCACGATGGAAATGAGAACCATGTGACATAGGACCACGAGCATGACCATGACGCTTAATAGCACCTTGGAATCCTTTACCTTTTGAAGTACCCGTAACATCAACGATGTCTCCCGCTTGGAAGATATCAACTTTGATTTCTGATCCTACTTCATATTCTCCTAGCTCAACATCTTTGAATTCTTTAATGAAGCGCTTAGGAGTAGTTTCTGCTTTTGCTACATGACCTTTGTGAGGTTTGTTTGCCAACACTTCACGTTTGTCATCAAAACCAACTTGGATAGCTTCGTAGCCATCTGTTTCGTTTGTTTTAGCTTGTAAAACAACGTTTGGTTGTGCTTCGATAACTGTTACTGGTACTAATTCACCAGTCTCTGTAAAGAATTGAGTCATACCTACTTTTTTACCTAAGATTCCTTTAGTCATGAGTACACCTCCGTATAATTTTTATTTTTTAATATTGGGTTAACTAATTTATTGCGATGATTCTGGAATTATAATTTAATTTCGATGTCTACGCCTGATGGTAAATCTAATTTCATTAACGCATCAACAGTTTTTGGTGTTGGGTTAACGATATCGATTAAACGTTTGTGCGTACGCATTTCGAATTGTTCACGTGAATCCTTGTATTTATGTGTTGCACGGATTACTGTGAATAATGAGCGTTCAGTAGGCAATGGAATTGGACCTGATACTTCTGCTCCTGTACGTTGTGCAGTATCAACAATTTTAGCTGCTGATTGATCTAATGCACGGTGTTCGTAAGCTTTTAAACGAATACGAATTTTTTGTTTTGCCATGACTTTTTCCTCCTCGTCATATTTTAAATTTGACTTGCTCCGTATGAATTACCGGCCACCCTTATGGCAATGCTACCGGGTGTGTCGCAACCTCATACATCACTGCTTATTGGTGTATCAACGTTTGCACGTAAATACTGTTGCTCCGTATAAAACGGCACCCAATTAGTATACAAAATTAAACTAGGCAGTGCAAGCTTTTTCTCGTCTTTTTTTAAAAAAAATCCTTATTTATCGCTATTTCTTTATTAAAGGCCATTATTTGACGATTATTGCCAACGCTACCTAGTGTATCATTTTGAAATATTTTACAAGGCGGTTGCCATTTCTTAGCAACGCGCCCTACTGTGTCATCTTTCAATAGGTATATTATACATGTTTTATCGCGTACTGCCATACCTTTTCGATGATACTTTGATTAAATTTTGCTTTGGTGGTCCAAGGATTAACGATAAAGCTATCAATAGGGTTGTCTTTGGCTAAAACCATCAAGGCAATCTGTTTAAAAGTCATTTGCTGAATCGAAACATTATCTGCTTTAGATGCGTATTGGCTAGCTTGATCTTTGTCCGTGAAAGTCACAAGCTCTCGTTGTCCCTTTTCTTTGTCGTAAGTTAACCAGATACTTTTGTCGGGTGATGCCCCCTCTAGTTGGATAGCGTATAAGTGGGCGGTCGCCATCGTGGTCAACATAGCCAGCGTTGTTAACGGATTGGGATCTGCCTTATATGCGGTCAATACTTCTATTAAACTTTGCTTGCCGAATGGCTGCGTCATTAAATCTTGCCTTCCTCTCATTTTTCTTCTATATAATAACTGTATAATCATTCTTATTTGTTATTCGCTATTGAGTTCTCGGAAAATAGCATTCTCTCCTTTAGATGGTCGTCAGCTAATCCGGACCAGCTTTTTAAAATAAGGATTACTTCTATATTATAGCGAATTTATGCTTTCGGTGTTTATTGTAACAAATGACTGTTCAAAAATCATATATCTCCACTTGGACCGAACAAGTTTACCTATCACTTGCGATAGCTTATATCCTGCGAAATTCATTTGACAGTGATTGTTATATGCCCACAAGTTGCGTATGATAAGCCTATAAAAGGATATTATATCATTGGAGGATACAGATATGACGAATAGTTTCTTAGTATTACAAACTGACTTTGGTTTAGGTGATGGTGCGGTAGCAGCAATGTACGGAGTGGCTTACACAGTAGACTCAGCTTTAACAATTGCTAACTTAACCCACGAAATTCCTGCTTACGATATTTTCGCCGCTTCTTATCGCCTATTACAAACCATTAAATATTGGCCAGCAAATACAGTCTTCGTTTCTGTAGTCGATCCTGGTGTTGGTTCTGCACGTAAATCTGTTGTAGCGAAAACTGACTCAGGTCATTATATTGTAACGCCAGACAACGGCACCTTAACTCACGTGGCTAAACACATCGGCCTTGAATCTGTGAAGGAAATCGATGAAATTAAAAACCGCTTACCACATTCTGAAGAATCACATACCTTCCATGGACGTGACGTTTACGTTTATAACGGTGCTAAACTAGCACAAGACGCATCTTACTATGATGAATTGAAAAATAATATCCCTGTTGATGCGGTGACTAGCTTCAAACTTGGCGACTTGCGTTTAGCTGACAACACTATTTACGGGACTATCGATATACTAGACATCCGCTTTGGTTCACTGTGGACGAATATCCCGTCAACTATATTAAAAGAAGCGGGCATTCAAAACGGTGACACCATTTCGGTTACTATTTACCATAACGGCGTTAAACATTATCAAAACCATATCTTATTTGGCCATTCATTCGCTGATGTACCTGTTGGTGAACCAGTGGGTTATATCAATTCATTATTGAATTTGGGTGTAGCCATTAACCAACAAAACTTCTCTGAAACATACGGTGTCGGTACTGGTGTGGATTGGAATATTGAAATCACTAAAATTTAATTGCTAAGCTTATATTCGAACGCATGCACAAGTGCTATTATATAGAAGAAACAAATGAGGAGAATCATTATGAAAAATAATCAATCATCAATTACAACTTTAGTGGCTACTGGTATCGGGGCAGCTGTCTTCTTTATCCTAGGCCGCTTTCTATCAATCCCTACTGGTGTACCAAATACCTCTATTGAAACAACTTACCCGTTCTTGGCCTTAATGGCAACTGTCTTTGGTCCTTTCGCAGGTTTATTGATTGGTTTAATTGGTCATGCCATTAAAGACTTACTGACATATGGTTTGTGGTGGTCTTGGGTGTTAACCTCTGGTTTTACTGGTTTTGGTTATGGTTTTATCGGCCGCAAACTTAAAGTGAGTCAAGGCATTTTTACAAAGAAAGATATGATCACTTTCAATGTCGGGCAAGTTATCGTGAATTTACTGGCTTGGGCCTTACTAGCGCCTGCTTTAGATATTTTAATGTATTCAGAACCTGCATCTAAAGTATTCGTTCAAGGGATTGTATCAGGTGTGTTAAATTCACTTGCGGTTGGTATCATCGGTACCTTATTATTAAAGGGGTATGCAAGTACACGTACGAAATCAGGTAGTTTACGTAAAGAAAATTAATAGGAAGTTTTACTATGATAAATCATGAAAGACACAATCAGCCGGTGGACAGCAATCTGTCGCCGGCTATTGAATTTAAAAACATCTCTTTTAAATATGCGAGTCAAGCAGACCTAAACTTGATGGATATCTCCTTTTCAATCAAGCAAGGAGAGAAAGTCCTCATCATTGGTGCATCTGGGTCTGGTAAATCAACCATTGGTAAGATTATCAACGGGCAAATTCCCAATACTTTTGAGGGCGATTTAACCGGTCAGGTCTTGATTAATGGCGCAGATTCCGCCAGCAAGTCCATTTTTGACTTATCACTAAGCGTCGGCACCGTCCTACAAGATACTGACGCCCAATTTGTCGGCCTAACAGTAGCTGAAGACCTGGCTTTCGCCTTGGAAAATGACCAAGTGGACCAAGCTAGCATGCTGTCTAGTGTAGCGGCCTGGGCCAAGGCGCTTGACCTTGTTGACCTCTTGGACCTTGCCCCGCAATCTTTATCAGGCGGGCAAAAGCAGCGGGTATCAATTGGCGGGGTCTTAATTGACGAGTCACCCATCGTTTTATTTGATGAGCCTTTAGCCAACCTAGACCCTGCAAGTGGTTTAGCGACCATGGAATTGATCGCCAAATTAAACCAGGAAAAAGAATTAACTACGATAGTCATCGAGCACCGTCTAGAAGAAGCCTTAATCGCCGACTTTGACCGTGTCCTTGTAATTGACAGTGGGCAGTTACTCGCTGACGTATCCGTTGATGCTTTGTTGCGGTCTGATTTATTGAGACAAATCGGTGTCCGCCAGCCCCTATACTTAGATGCCTTTAGTTATGCTGGTGTGAATGTTGGAGACATTCCTCATTTAGGGCGGTTTCAACCAAATATGGTCACTGCTGGTGTTCAAGACCGTCTATCTAAATGGTTGGCTGACAATGCAGTAACCACTCAAGTTAGGGCGGATAAGCCTATTTTAGTCATGGACCATGTCAACTTTTCTTATGACAGTACCCCTTTGATATCAGATTTAAATCTTACCATTAATGCTGGCGACATGGTTTCTATTGTCGGGACAAACGGTGCGGGTAAATCTACCCTAGCGAAACTGATTTGTGGCTTTGAGCGACCAGATTCAGGACGGATAACCCTTTTCCAGGAGAATTTAGACGGATTATCGATTAAGGAAATTGCGGATTCGGTCGGCTATGTGATGCAGAACCCCAATTTGATGATTTCAAAGAACATTCTATTCGATGAGGTGGCCTCTGGTTTAGTCAACCGCGGCTTGTACGAGAATGATGCAGATGGTTTAGCTGAAAAAGTGGCTGATGCCTTGCGAATTTGTGGCTTATATCCATACAGGAATTGGCCAATTTCGGCCTTGTCTTATGGGCAAAAACGACGGGCAACAATTGCGAGTATTTTAGTGTTAGATCCTAAAGTCTTGATTTTAGATGAACCGACAGCAGGCCAAGATTATAAGCATTATACTGATATGATGCAGTTTATCGAGGGGTTGAACCGTGACCAAGGAATTACCATTCTAATGATTACTCATGATATGCACTTGATTCAAGAGTATACCAACCGGACGATTGTCTTCCACGACGGTCAGGTGATGGGTGATATGCGTCCAGCTGCGGTATTAACGAATGAAAACTTGATGGCCCAAGCCCATTTAGCCCCTACTTCCTTGTATGATTTAGGGCAAGTGGTGGCTGATATTGATGCGATGGACTTTATCGACCGGTTCATCCAGTTTGAACGTCAGACTAAGCGGGTTGGACAAGCTAGTGTATGGGTTGGAGGTGAGAGCGATGGCGAATAAACAAGGTCAAAGTTTTGGGTATATCAAGAAGGATTCACCCTTGCACCGCTTATCTGGTGCGACAAAATTAATCGCCTTCATCTTGCTGTCTGTCATCGCCATGACGTCTTATGACACCCGGTTTTTAGTTGGCTTAGCTGTTTTATCACTAGTTCTCTTCTATATTTCTAAGATTAAATGGGTTGAAGTGTCTACAGTGGTCTACTTCATTCTAGTCTTCTCAATATTGAACTTAGTAACTGTTTATATTTTCGAACCTGAATATGGGGTCAATTTATACCAGTCGCGAACTGTCATCTGGGAAGGAATTGGCCGCTATTCTCTCACTTGGGAGCAAGCCTTCTATGAATTCAACTTGATGATCAAGTATTTCTCGACGATTCCATTAGCCTTAATCTTCATGTTGACCACTAATCCAAGTGAATTCGCTTCTTCCTTAAACCGAATTGGCGTGTCCTACCAAATTTCATATGCAGTTTCATTAGCCTTACGGTATATACCAGATATCCAGAACCAATTCTTCGCAGTAAGACAAAGCCAACAGGCACGAGGGATTGAGATGTCTAACAAGGCTGGCTTGACTGTAAGAGTGAAACGGTCGGCACAAGTGATTATGCCTCTCATTTTTTCTTCATTAGATCGGATTGAAGTAATCAGCCAAGCCATGGAGTTACGACGGTTTGGTAAAGGTAACAAACGGACTTGGTACCGGGCCCGCCCCTTTATGAAGGCAGATATCATCGCCTTGATTGTGACAGGATTTTTAGTTGGACTTGGATTATGGTTGTTTGTAGTTAACCAAGGCCGGTTTTATAACCCATTTAAATAATGTATTGAAAGCAAAAGCCACGCAGGTTTGGACTTGAATCCAAGTTTGCGTGGCTTTTCTTGAGGACTTCGTACAGCTTTGTCGAGTGGGCGACTGATATTTGACCAAGTTTACGATGAAAATCGCGCAAAAAAAAGACGACCGAGTCGTCACCCGGTCGCCTTTCCAATTTGCAAATTTAATTTTTAAAGTTTAATTGTGTTAATTAAGCTTCGATTGTAGTGATTGTACCCGCACCTACAGTACGTCCACCTTCACGGATAGAGAATTTAGTACCATCTTCGATTGCAACTGGGTGAATCAATTCAACGTCCATATCAACGTTGTCACCAGGCATAACCATAGCTACGTCTTCTGGTAAAGTGATAACACCAGTGATATCAGTAGTACGGAAGTAGAATTGTGGACGGTAGTTAGTTAAGAATGGTGTATGACGTCCACCTTCTTCTTTAGATAAAACGTAAACTTGCGCTTTAAATTTAGTATGTGGAGTGATTGAACCAGGAGCAGCCAATACTTGACCACGTTGGATGTCTTCACGTTGAACACCACGTAATAATGCACCGATGTTGTCACCCGCTTGAGCGTAGTCTAGGTTTTTACGGAACATTTCAACACCAGTTACAACTGATTTACCGATTTGTTCAGCAATACCAACGATGTCAACTTCGTCACCTGTACGAATTTCACCACGTTCAACACGACCTGTAGCAACAGTACCACGACCAGTGATTGAGAATACATCCTCAACTGGCATCATGAATGGTTTGTCGTTGTCACGTTCTGGTTCTGGAATGTAAGTATCTACAGCTTCCATTAATTCCATGATTTTAGCTTCTTGAGCTTCGTCGCCTTGTAATGCTAATAAAGCAGAACCAGCAACTACAGGTAGATCGTCACCTGGGTAGTTGTACTCAGATAATAAGTCACGAACTTCCATTTCAACTAATTCTAGTAATTCTTCATCGTCAACTTGGTCAACTTTGTTTAAGAATACTACGAATGCTGGAACACCAATTTGGCCAGCTAAAAGGATATGCTCACGAGTTTGTGGCATTGGACCATCAGCAGCAGATACTACTAAGATCGCACCGTCCATTTGAGCAGCACCAGTGATCATGTTTTTAACGTAGTCAGCATGTCCTGGGGCGTCGATATGCGCGTAGTGACGGTTAGCTGTTTCGTACTCGATGTGTGAAGTATTGATTGTAATACCACGTTCTTGCTCTTCTGGAGCGTTATCGATTGAAGCGTAGTCTTGAGCTTCACCGAAACCGTTTTTAGATAATACAGTTGCGATTGCAGCTGATAAAGTTGTTTTACCGTGGTCAACGTGTCCTAAAGTACCAACGTTAACATGGGGTTTTGTACGTTCATATGTTTGTTTTGCCATTTTATGTATTCCTCCTAAGAATAGAAAATATAAACCTAAATTTTATAGATTTTCAATAAGTTCATTATAGTCAAACTCGCTTCAGAAATCAAGCATCTAACCTTTGAAAAACCTAGCAGGTACTTGATTTCCACGAGTAAGCCTATGGTCAAAGTCTTAATTTAAAAATTAATCTTCTGAACCTTTACCATATTGTTTGATAATGTCTTCTTGAATAGATTTTGGTACAGCTTCGTAATGATCGAATGTCATTGTGAAAGTACCACGTCCTTGAGTTGCAGAACGTAAAGTAGTTGCGTAACCAAACATTTCTGATAACGGAACTTGTGAGTTGATCATCAACGCGTTACCACGTGGTGTTTGACCTTCAATACGTCCACGACGAGCTGATACGTGACCCATAACGTCCCCTAAGTATTCTTCAGGAACTTGGATGTCAACACGCATCATTGGTTCAAGAATTGCAGGTTTAGCAGATTTAATAGCGTTACGTAACGCTAATGAAGCAGCAACCTTGAAGGCTGTCTCAGATGAATCGACATCATGGTAAGAACCATCGTAAAGTTTAGCTTTAACATCGATTAATGGGAATCCAGCTAATACACCGTTTTCCATTGCATCTTTAAGACCAGCTTCAACAGCAGGGATGTATTCACGAGGAACCACACCACCAACGATTGCATTTTCAAATTCAAATCCAGCAGCTTCTTCGTTAGGTGTGAATTCAATCCATACGTCACCGTATTGACCTTTACCACCTGATTGACGAACGAATTTACCTTGAACTTGAGTTTGTTGTGTGAATGTTTCACGGTAAGATACTTGAGGCGCACCTACAGTTGCAGAAACATTGAATTCACGTTTCAAACGGTCAACAATAATGTCAAGATGAAGCTCACCCATACCAGCGATGATTGTTTGACCAGTTTCGTGGTCAGTTGACGCACGGAAAGTTGGATCCTCTTCAGCTAATTTACCTAAAGCGATAGACATTTTGTCTTGGTCAGCTTTAGTATCTGGCTCGATAGCAACTTCGATAACTGGCTCAGGGAATTCCATTGACTCAAGGATAAGTTTGTTGTCAACGTCACATAATGTATCACCTGTAGTAGTGTCTTTAAGACCTACGGCAGCAGCGATATCACCAGAGAATACTTCATCTACTTCAGAACGAGAGTTAGCGTGCATCATTAAGATACGACCTAAACGTTCACGTTTGTCTTTAGTAGCATTTTGGATGTATGAACCTGATTGAACAGTACCAGAGTATACACGGAAGAAAGTTAAACGACCTACGAATGGGTCAGTCATAACTTTAAACGCTAATGCTGAGAATGGTGCATCGTCGTTCGCACGAACTTCGATCACTTCTTCTGGGTTGTCAAATGCATGACCTTGGATTGGTGGTACATCAGTTGGTGCAGGTAAGTAGTCGATAACTGCATCAAGCATTAATTGAACACCTTTATTTTTAAAGGCAGAACCACACATTACAGGGAAGAAGTCAACGTTAGTAGTTGCTGTACGGATAGCCGTTTTCAACTCTTCTTTAGAAATCTCTTCACCTTCAAGGTATTTTTCCATAATATCTTCATTCACGTCAGCGATTGATTCAATTAGGTTTGTGTGCCATTTTTCAGCTAATTCGCGGTATTCTTCAGGAATTTCGCGTTCTTCGTATTCTCTACCGTCATCAGAAGTGTAAACTTCAGCATTCATTTCCACTAAGTCAATGATACCTTCGAAGTCATCTTCAGAACCAATTGGTAATTGGATAGGTTGAGCGTTTGCTTGTAAACGTTCGTGGATAGTGTTTACAGAGTATAAGAAGTCTGCACCCATTTTATCCATTTTATTTACGAATACAATACGAGGTACTTTATAAGTATCCGCTTGACGCCAAACAGTTTCTGTTTGAGGCTCTACACCCGATTGGGCATCTAGTAAAGCTACTGAACCATCTAATACACGCAATGAACGCTCAACTTCAACAGTGAAGTCCACGTGTCCTGGGGTATCAATGATGTTTACACGGTAGTCTTTCCATTGTGCAGTTGTTGCAGCAGATGTAATAGTGATACCACGTTCTTGTTCTTGCTCCATCCAGTCCATTTGTGCCCCACCATCGTGAGTTTCACCGATTTTATGGATTTTACCAGTGTAGAACAAGATACGTTCAGTAGTCGTCGTTTTACCAGCATCAATGTGGGCCATGATACCGATATTACGAGTCTTTTCAAGAGGAAATTCTCTTTTAGCCATCTTATCTTTACTCCTTTTTTCTTTGATTCGTTTAATAATTGGTTTCCACAATCATTATAACGTTTTTAGAGAAAAGTCGACAATATAAATTATCGACTTTTAGAAAACTCTTACCAACGGAAATGTGCGAAGGCTTTGTTAGCTTCTGCCATACGGTGTGATTCTTCACGTTTACGAACTGAAGCACCTGTATTGTTAGCAGCGTCCATGATTTCGTGTGATAAGCGTTGTTCCATTGTGTTCTCACCACGTAGGCGAGCGTAGTTTACTAACCAACGTAATGCCAAAGTTTGACGACGTTCTGGACGAACTTCGATTGGCACTTGGTAGTTAGAACCACCAATACGACGAGCTTTAACTTCTAAAACTGGTGCGATGTTTTCGATTGCTTGTTCGAAAACCTCCATTGGATCGTTACCTGTTTCAGCTTTAATGTTGTCGAAGGCAGTATATAAAATAGTAGCTGCTTTACCACGTTTACCATCAACCATGATACGGTTGATTAAACGAGTAACTAATTTTGAGTTATAAATTGGATCTGGTAATACATCACGTTTTGCAATATGTCCTTTACGAGGCATTTGTGCTCCTCCTTTCGAATTTTAATTATTTAGGTTTTTTAGTACCGTATTTAGAACGGCTTTGTTTACGGTCGTTAACTCCAGCAGTATCTAATGCACCACGAACAACGTGGTAACGAACCCCTGGTAAGTCTTTCACACGTCCACCACGGATAAGAACAACACTATGTTCTTGTAAGTTGTGGCCGATACCTGGGATGTAAGCTGTTACCTCGATCATGTTTGATAAACGAACACGAGCGTATTTACGTAACGCTGAGTTAGGTTTTTTCGGTGTCATAGTACCTACACGTGTACAAACTCCACGTTTTTGAGGAGAGTTTGTAGAAGTAGATTTACGTTTCATTGAGTTGTAACCACGGCCTAAAGCTGGAGAACCAGATTTTTTAGTTGAGCTTTGGCGTGATTTGCGTACTAATTGGTTAATAGTTGGCATAACTATAAGCTCCTCCTTCCCATTAATGGGTGATTTTTTGTATATACTTTATGCTCACACATCCAAGCGTGTCATAATTTTTTTGAAAAAATAAAAATCGCTTTACAGCTACGATTTCAGCTTTTCAATGTTTGTGTGCTAATGTACCAGTCAGCACGACTGTTCGATTTGGATACAAATACAGGAATCTGCATACAAAAAGCACCTTATATAATTTATCACATTCGCAAGGTCGCGTCAACAATTAATCTCAAAAAAATAAAGACCACTTTTACCCCGGCTAGCCAGGGAAAGTGTGGCCTTTTTTATACTTACTGTTCTACGTTTCTCATTGTTGGGAATAGTAAGACGTCACGGATAGATTGTGCGTCTGTTAATAGCATAACCATACGGTCGATACCAATTCCTAAACCACCTGTAGGCGGCATACCTGTCTCTAAGGCTTCTAAGAATTCTTCATCTAGTGGATGCGCTTCGTCGTTACCCTCAGCTTTTTCTTTCACTTGGGCTTCAAAACGTTCACGTTGGTCAATTGGATCCGTTAACTCGGTAAAGGCGTTACCAGATTCTGAACCTACAATGAATACTTCAAAACGATCAGTAAAGCGTGGGTCTTCTTCGTTTTTACGTGCCAATGGCGAAATCGCTGTTGGGTGACCGTAAACGAATGTTGGTTGAATTAAAGTGTCTTCAACAAATTCTTCAAAGAATTCGTTAATGACATGTCCAACTGTAAAGTTGTTTTCAACTTGTACATGGTGCTCTTTGGCAATTGCGCGAGCTTCTTCATCTGTCATTTCTTGCCAGAAATCAACGCCACTCGCTTCTTTAACTGCATCTACCATGTGTACACGACGCCATTTGCCACCTAATTCGATTGCTTGACCGTCGTAAGTGATACTTGTTGTACCTAATACTTTTTCAGCGACTGATTGGAATAAACCTTCAACTAGGTCCATCACGTCAGTCATTTTGCTATAAGCTGTATAAACTTCAAGCATAGTGAATTCAGGGTTGTGCGTTGTATCGATCCCTTCGTTACGGAATACACGACCGATTTCATACACACGTTCCATACCACCAACAACTAGACGTTTTAAGTGTAATTCTAGGGCGATACGTAGATATAATTCCATATCTAAGGCATTGTGGTGGGTAATGAATGGACGCGCTGAGGCACCACCAGCAATGTTATGTAAGACGGGTGTTTCAACTTCTAGATAGTCGTTACTGTCTAAGTAGTGACGAACTTCACGGATGATTTGCGAACGTTTTGTGAAGCGGTCGAATGATTCACGGTTGGCAATTAGATCTAGGTAACGGTGACGGTAGATTTGTTCTACGTCTGTTAAACCATGGTATTTATCCGGTAATGGACGTAAAGCTTTTGTTAGGTGGACGAATTTCGTCGCTTTAACAGATAATTCACCAGTGTTTGTACGCATTAAAGTACCTTCAACACCAACGATATCCCCTAAGTCAGCTTTCTTCCATAAGTGGTCGTAATCCTCTTCATCGATGTGGTCACGACGCACGTAGATTTGAATGTTACCTGACATGTCTTGGATGTTCCCAAAACCAGCTTTACCCTTACCACGTTTCGTTACTAAACGACCGGCAATGGCTACGACGTCATCCATTTCAGCTAATTGCTCTTTGTCATAAGCCTCATATTTTTTGTGTAAATCAGCTGCTACTGCGTTACGTTCAAACCCTGAAGCAAATGGGTTATAGCCGCTTTCTTCTAACTCAGCCATTTTTTCACGACGGACAAGTAGTTGGTCGTTCAACCCTTCAGTCGCATCAGTAGCTTGATGTTGATTATTTTCTTCAGTCACTATATACACTCCTTACTTTATCTATCGTTATCCTCTAGTCAATTCGATACTTATCTATATTGCCAACTTTCTGCCAAAAAAGCAAGCGACCCTTGTCGACAATTTCTATCAGAACAGTTTTTTCGGATAAACTGTCGTCTCTCTATGAGAATACGAAAACACAAGCATTGTACCAAATTTTCAGGTTAAAGAAAACCTTATTATGGTAGGAACTGCTTATGCTTTCAATTATTGGTCATCCTCTTCTTTAATATGCGTAAAGGCATCCGTTAAAATTTGCAGGACATGGCTGTCTGCTTGGCTGTAAATGACCGTATTTCTTTCCTTACGTTTCTTTACTAGCCGCAATTCAAACAATTTCTTTAATTGATGGGACACTGCTGATTGTTCCAAACCTAATTCTTCAGAAATCTTAGTAGCCATCATTTCGCCTTCACCCAATAAATATAGTATGCGTAATCTTGTCGGATCCCCCAAAGCCTTAAACATTTTACTCAAATGTTGAATTTGCTCCGGTTCAACCGTACCATGTAGATCCTCAAGATGTTCTTTTGCTTCCTTCATAAAAGCCTTCTTTCACTTTTAATAATGTTTATTCACTCAATTACTTCTGTTAATTGATTGTATTGAAGTCGAAAGCACCTTCAGCAACAAATCGTCTACCATCATCTGGAATAACAACGACTACTTTTTTGTTTTGGCCTAGTGTTTTAGCCACTGCGATAGCTGCTGCAACTGCCGCACCACCTGCTGGTCCTACCAATAAACCTTCATTGATGGCTAACAAACGACTAGTTTCTTTGGCCTTGGCCAAATCAATAGCCACAATACTGTCGTATAAAGTGGTATCCAAATTCAAAGGCAATAAACCTGGGTTGAATCCAGTAGCTACACTTGGCTTAGCCATTTCACCTGACAAGAATTTGCTATCCTTATCTTCTACCGCGTAGAGTTGGATATCCTTATTCTCTTGTCTAAGGGCTGTTCCAACGCCCGTCATCGTCCCACCAGTTGCGATAGTTGATACAAAGGCATCTGGCGCGCCGTTTAAGGCTTCGATGATTTCTGGTCCTGTTGTTTTTTCATGGACGGTAGCGTTGCCCTCATCATCGTAAACATCAATAAATAGGTGGTTGCCCGCTTCAGCGTAAGCCCGCGCTTGGGTCATCGCATCTACAACACCTTGTTTGCCGGGTATTAGTTGCACTTGAGCCCCGTATGCACGCAAGACTGTCAAGTCATGGTGAGTGGCTGTATCTGGGACAAAGGCCTTTGTATCATAACCCTTGCTCGCTCCTAGTAAGGCGAAAGAGGCAGCAACTTTGGCTGTGGTTGCGACCACAATTTGTTGGTCCGCTTGTAAGCGACCCTCATTCTCCGCTACTTCAATCATGTTTAAGGCAACTCGGTCGTAAATTGATCCGGTTGGGTTAGCTGTTTCGAGTTTGACGTATACCTGGGCGGCTTTATATGGGACTGTTCGTTGCAATTTCAGTAATGGTGTTTCTCCGATTAATTGACTCATATAATTTGTAACTTCCATGTTCTAGCTCAAACCTTTCTCTATAAAATGATTGCATAGCCTTGTTGATTGTGCCTATTATAGCAAACCTTGACCTTAAGCTTGGTCTTCAATGGCTTTTAAATCTTCAGCTGTGAATTGATAGCGTTTATTACAGAATTGACATACCACTTCGGCCCCGTTATCTTCTTCGATCATAGCTGTGATTTCTTCTTTTGGTAAAGTCGCTAATCCAGCTGCAAACCGGTCTTTGTTACAGTCACAAGCGAATTGCACATCACGTTCATCTAAGAATTTGACATTTTCTTCCCCTAACAAACGGTTGATCATGTCTTTGGCTGTCGCGCCATCTGACAATAATTCGGTTACTTGCGGTGTTTCAGCAACGGCCTTTTCAACGGCTTCAATAGATGATTCAGTCACCCCTGGCATCAATTGGATCATCCAGCCACCAGCGTTAATTACTGTTTCATCCGTATCCACCAAGACACCTAATCCTACTGCAGAAGGCGTTTGTTCAGAATAAGCAAGATAGTACGTGAAGTCTTCAGCGATTTCACCTGAAACGATTGGCACTTGACCTGAGAAGGGTTCTTTCAAACCTAAATCTTTCGTTACGGTAAAAAGTCCTTCCGTTCCAACCGCGCCACGTACATCAATCTTGCCTTTGTCGTTTGGATCTAGGCTGATATGTGGCTCTTGAACGTAGCCTTTCACATTTCCTTGACCGTCCGCAACAGCCACTAACTTACCAGCTGGGCCATTCCCGTGAATTTGGATAGTGATTTTGGCATCATCTTTAATATCAGACCCCATCATCAAAGTACCCACTAACGTACGTCCTAGGGCTGCTGTAGAAGCAGACCATGTATCATGATTCTTTTGTGCCTCTTGGACAATACCTGTAGCATCTACAGCTGTAATACGAACTTCACCATCAAAGGCCACTGCCTTAATTAATTTATCTGTCATTTATTTCACTCCATCATTAGGTGCTAGGCACCCATTATTCGCTTGTCGCTCTTCAACTACCATTCTAACCTAATTTGGCGAACAGTGAAAATATAATAGTTAGCAAGGTGTAAAGCAACCCGGTAAATAATGACCCTTGGAACAAAAACTGCACAATATCTGAAAGATATTGAAAGATTTTGTGAAACGCAGTAATTATTGGTTTAATGAACCCGTTTATTGCTGCTAGGAAAGTCGCTTCTTTAATTGCATTGAAAAACCTCCGATAAAATGTCATCGGAGGTTTTTTTATTGATTCAAGAAAAGTCGGCCCTTACACCCTAGTCAGGTTCGTAAGGGCAGCTCAAGTCTACTTCAAACTAGTTTGCACCACACTGCGTGTGGCACGGCTCTAGTCTTCCAGTGTTGTTGAGCTTAGCGGGCTCGCTCGCACCCTTACTTAGTCTTGATCTATATGTGCGTTTCGCCCTTGTGGACCTTGATGATCGTCGCTGTCGTCATCAGAGTCATTAACATCATCAGCCGCTTCGGTTTGGTCTTCTGAAGTCGTTTCTTCAGACCACTCACCATTACGGTATTGACGGTGCTCAGCGCCACGTTGTAAGTCTTTTTTCACTTCTTCAAAAGATTTAGCTTCTGATTCACGTTGTTGTTCGCCATCTAATGGTTCTGGCATTTCACCTGTTTCAAATAATGTGCGAATTGTACGTTCATCTAACGTTTCAAGTTCTAGTAATTTCTCAGCAATCACATCTAATTGATCACGGTGAGCAGCTAAAATACTTTCTGCTTCTTCCAAGCACTCATCCATAAACTTGCGTACTTCATCATCAATTTGACCAGCAGTACGTTCAGAATAAGATTTATTTTGTGCATAACCAGTAGCGGCTCCACGCATTGAGTGGTTACCTTCGTATGAAATTGGTCCAAGTAATTCACTCATACCGTATTCAGTAATCATGGCACGAACAATGCCTGTCGCTTGTTCAAAGTCATTAGAAGCTCCAGAAGTTTGGGTATTGAAGATTAATTGTTCAGCGGCACGTCCACCTAGTAAACCAATAACTTGTTCACGCAAGTCTTTGGTTGTGTAAAGGTTTTGGTCTTCACGAGGAAGCATAATCGCATAACCGCCAGCTTTACCACGCGGTACAATTGTTACCTTGTGGACTACACGGGCGTCGCTTAGGACTAAACCAGCAATGGTATGACCAGCCTCGTGGTAAGCAACCATACGACGTTCTGTCTTAGAAATAACACGGTCTTTCTTAGCTGGACCAGCAATCACGCGGTCTTGCGCTTCATCAATATCAATCATATCAATTTGTTTCTTATCTACACGAGCTGCCACTAAAGCCGCCTCATTTAATAAGTTTTCAAGTTCAGCACCAGTAAATCCAGGCGTTTGTTGTGCTAATACCTTCAAGTCCACACCTGGGCCGAACGGCTTGTTACGGGCATGTACTTTCAGGATTGCTTCACGTCCTTTAACATCTGGACGACCAACTAATACCTGTCTATCAAAACGGCCTGGACGTAGTAAAGCTGGGTCCAATACGTCAGAACGGTTAGTTGCTGCAATCACGATAACATTATCTTTTTCAGAGAAACCATCCATCTCAACCAACAATTGGTTTAATGTTTGCTCACGTTCATCATGACCTGATCCTGGACCAGCACCACGACGACGACCAACAGCATCAATCTCATCAATAAAGATGATAGATGGGGCACTCTTCTTAGCATTTTCGAATAAATCACGTACACGAGAAGCTCCGACACCAACGAACATTTCCACAAACTCAGAACCTGAGATTGAGTAGAATGGCACGCCAGCTTCACCGGCAACTGCTTTAGCAAGCAATGTCTTACCAGTACCTGGAGGACCCTCTAAAAGCACACCTTTTGGAATACGGGCTCCTAAAGCTTGGAATTTACGTGGATCTTTCAAGAAGTCCACCACTTCAACCAACTCTTGTTTCTCTTCATCCGCACCAGCGACATCAGAGAATCGTACTTTTACTTCTTTCTTCGATTGATCAACAGCCTTCGATTTACCCATAGACATTGGGTTGTTTCGACCGCCACCTTGGCTTTGACTGAACATCATATACATAATCACAACGAAGAAAATAATCGGTACAGCAGTGAATAATAAGCTCAACCACATACCAGACTGGTCTTCTTCTAAGGCCGTCATTTCAGTACCGGTCGCATTCGCTGTGTCCGTAATCGTTGCAATCGTGTTGTCATTGGGTAATACGTTTACCACAAACTCAGAAGCTGAGCTTTGTTGTAAATCTTGGAAAATTGGAATCCCATCACTAGTTGATGATGATTCACTTGATTCCTCACCCGAACCCTTGTAAGCACCGCGGATTTGGTAAGCCCCGGCGTTGGATTGGATAGAGAAACTCTCTACATCTCCATCAGAAAGTGTTTGAATGAATTCTGATTGTGTTAACTCTTCAGTGGTACCACCAGTAGAATCACTCGTTAATGATCTAACTAATGCCATCAAAGCAAAGAACATAATCAGCCACAGCAAACCACTTCTGATGAAGGTGTTTCTATTTGGTCTGTTAGGTCTCTTTTGTTGCATTCATTTTCCCCATTCTAATTGTTGTTCTTAAAGTAGCCATCGAATAGTTATAAATATAAAAAACTCACTAATTATGGAATAAATGTGCGTAAACACTAGGCTTCAAAATACCGATATAAGGTAGCTGGCGATATTCTTCGTCAAAATCCATACCATAACCAATTACAAACTTATCAGGGATTTCAAAACCAATATAATCCACTGAAACATCTGCAGTACGGCGTTCAGGTTTATTAAGTAAAGTTACCACCTTCACACTTGCTGCATTACGGTGTTGGAACAAATCATGAATTTTCGCTAGCGTATTACCAGTATCCACGATATCCTCAACAATAATCACGTGACGACCAGATACGTCTGCATCTAAGTCCTTCAAAATTTTCACCTGACCTGATGACTCAACCCCACCGCCGTAACTTGAAATATCCATAAAGTCAATTTGTAATTTAATATCCATTGCACGAATCAAGTCAGACATGAATGGGACAGAACCCTTCAAAATACCAACTACAATCGGCTTCTTATCTTGATAATTCGCCGATAATTCCTCACCTAACACCTGAATACGTTCCGCAATTTCCTCAGTAGAAAATAAAATTTCCTCTACATCTTTATGCATGCCTATAATCCTCCACATTTCATTTCACATAATTCTAGGTTATTTTAGCAAACAACCCAATTTAATAGCAATTAATTAAGACTACTCATCCAAATCTAGCCCCTTTAGCGCAGAAAAACCACCCTAAAAAACTTTCAATAAGCGAAAAGTATTATATCAATCTTACCATTAAACGCCAACAAATACGTCAAAAACACCTAAAAATTTACCAATACTTTAGCCCCCGCACCACTCCGGTTTACATATAAGACTTCCCCATTGAAAAAGAGGCCCCATACCTCTTGCTGGCAATCCGCTAACACAAAAATATCATCTCGGATACCAGATGGGACTTTTTCGTTGATTAAAAAGCGATTTAGCTTTTGTCGATGACCGTTTGAGAGGCGGATAAAATCTCCGGGACGGCGATTGCGCACACTCAAGCTAACGTCAGCACCCACCTCAGCCAACAAAACAGATCCCTGGTGCAAATAAACATCCGCTTGGTCCTCGTCAAACCAACCAAATTTGACCTGGTCGCTTACTGCCACCCAGTCCTGCCAGCTTAAAACTTGCTCAGTCATTTTACCGGTGGCACCAACACTTGCTAAGAAATCAGACCGGCCTCCGGGCAGAATATAGGCCGTATCATACACCTTGACCAGGCGGTAGCCTCCAGGCAACTGCCACTCAGCTTGCCCATTCTCGCTTTGTAAAAAAGCCACCATCCGCTTAAAGCCGTCTTGCGTAAAGGCAGCCAAGGCGGCAACCCTCGTTCGGTCGAACAATCGCTGCCACAACAAGACCTGTTCAGGCAAGTCATAGTCCGCTATGGCAACCAAATCGACTTGCCAAGTGTCATCTTTCTTCGTCAAGACATCTCTTAAAACTTGGTCCATATAAGCCTCCGCAAACCGGCTAGTCGCTTGAGCAGCCAAGGCGAAGTCGCCCAGATGGTCAATAAGAGCGCCATCTTCCGACTCCAATTCCGGCAAATACTGCTGTCTAAACCTGTTTCTGGTATAAGACAGGTCAAGATTAGACGCGTCCTCACTAAAAGGGACCTGCCACGCCGTTGCATAGTCATATAAATCAGCCTTATCCACACTTAACAAGGGGCGGAGCACATAGCCCGTCTGCAAGCCCTGGTCCAAGTGAATTGGCCGGTAGGGATGAATGCCGGCAATACTCTTCAAGCGGCCGCCATGAACCAACCGCATCAAGACTGTTTCCGCCTGGTCATTTTGATGGTGGGCAGTCACTAGGAAAGGGGACTTGGTCAAGACCATCATCCGCTCAAAGACCGCATATCGGAATTCGCGTGCCGCCAATTCCGACCGATTTGGATTCTGCGGGTCATCGTGGTCCCAAGCCACTACTTGGATAGGAATGTCTCGGTCCTCGCAAAACTTGATGACCATATCTTGCTCAGCCGTTGATTCAGGACGGAGCTGGTGGTTAATATGGATTACTGAAAAAGTCACTAATGATTTTTGACTTAAGCGGTGAAACAAATCCAACAAAACCATAGAATCGACGCCACCAGATACAGCCAATAGAAAGGGGATCTGCCCATCAATTGGCACATAGTTAGCCGGTAGTTGCGACTTCAACCGGTCTTTCGTAGCTAGTAGCCAGTCTTCCACTATCTTTAGTACATTTTCACCCATTACATACCGCTCCTTTCCTAAGTTTTTTCTTTCCCGAATATTCTCTAGGTATCCCTATCTATCCTAGACACGGTTAAACATCAAAGAGGTCTGCGACAAATTGCCACAGACCCCTCTCAATAAGTGTCTACACTTAGTTTTGGGCCTGTAACCTTAGTTACAACCCACTATATCTTATTAAGAACGACGGCCGCCTCGACCACCGCGTTTACCTTCTGTATTACGTTTTAAAGAAGTTAAACGGTCATCAGAATCTTTTAAGAATGATGACATCAAGCTATCGAAATCATTTGTACCCGCTTTATTACCAGCGTTAGACTTGAATGAATTCCCGCCACCAAAGTTTGATCGACCACCTGAATGGTTGTTTGATTTTGGTTTACCTTGATAGCCACCACCACGGTTGTCGCGGTTGTCATCTTTACGGAAGTTTTGGTTGCCACGGTCGCGACCGCCACCATCGTTGTTTCCACGATTAGAAGACGCTGGTTTGCTTGCGCCATCTGCGTTTAAACGACGGATTGACAATGCAATCTTACCGTCATCAGCTACATTGGTCACTAAAACAGTTACTTCATCTCCAACCGATAAGACATCGTTGATATCTTTCACGTAGCCTTCAGCTACTTCAGAGATGTGGACTAAACCATTTTTGCCTTCTCCTAAATCAACAAATGCACCAAATTTTGTAATCCCTGTAACTTTTCCAGTAACTTTATTTCCTACTTCAATTGCCATGTATCCCAAATATCCTCCTTGAAATTCTTGCATCCGGTAAATGGATTTTTATCCGGACGAGTAAAGCTATTTCTAGTTTACCTTGTTATCGCAATTTATTCATCATTATTTTCTTGATTTTGTAAATAAGCCTTATTTAAGATTTCAGCTTGTTTAGAAGCGTTATCTTCAGGTACACTGAAGATAACTTCCCCATCTTTACTTAAGTAATAACGTGACCGCGCTAATTTAGCCACGTATTCATCATCTTTGAGTAAGGATGCTTGTTGACTTAAGGTGTCAATCGCCTTTTGTTCACCGGCAATTTCATCCTCAGTTAAAGCAATTTGTTCTTCAACGCCTTGTTGGTCCTTGTGCGCTGCATAAGCAGTCGACACACAACCCAAGGTCACAACAGCGAAGATACCAACGATAAGCCTTGTAATCCAATCAGCTGTGGTCCTTGGTTTTCGTGACCACTTCTTGGTTTTTGCTTTACGGTGTTCTGCTAATGATGTCACTTTTTTGCTTTCACGGTCGGGACGATCTTCTGGCCGCATAGCAAAAACCCCTTTCTGTGGTTGCTTTGAATCCGTCAATCATATACTTAAATAGTATAACAATAATTCAAAGTTAGCGCCATCATAAATCAAGACTAAAGACTACCTTTTTCCTGATCCTCGTGGTAACTTTCGCCAACTATGGTAAACATATTTTCCGCTTCATCTTTTCGTGTTGTTTCTTTCAGGTTTTCAACGCGAACAGTCAGGTCTTTATTCCCAAATGTAATCACCAGTTCGTCACCGATTTTAACATCTGTACCTGACTTAGCTGGACGACCATTAATGGTAATCCGACCCTTGTCCGCAACTTCTTTAGCAACACTTCGTCTTTTAATAATTCTGGATACTTTTAAAAATTTATCTAATCGCAAAAATCTTGCTCCTTTATTATATACGTATTTTTTGAAAATTCGGCTAGTTTCTTTTAATCTTCTCTAAATTAATCCACAAAAACCATTTCCATACTTATCTTAAATCTAGTATACCACGGTTTGCGCCTAGTCCTTAACCAATAAGCTAGGAATTTGCTAGCTTTTCCGGGGTTTTATCCCATTACAAGCTTTAATGATTCTCTAGGCAAAATGACTATACCCCTATTGGAAACAACATTTCCATATAGGGGACGCCTTTCCCATTTCGGGAACGTGCACTAATTCACTACGCTTTATCCCTGCAATAGCCGCCATATCAACTCGCCTTTTGGCAAGGTTTCCCAATCGACTTGGCTTAATATCGGGTCTTTCCGTAAGTAAACCATCGTCAACATAACGCCTACAAAGATTTGAATCCCCATCAACAAGGTGTCCATCAACCGTTCCGGCGCTATCCCTAAAACTTGGTGCCATAAGTAAGCTAAAGTAAAGTTCACCGCAACCATTAAAACAGCTAGTAATCCTGCTTTAAAGGCTACTCGCCCCCATTTAACCAGACGTACTTCCTTAGGCAAGGTCCAATTTAGGTAAATGATCATAGCTGCTAAACCTAAATTGGTCGCCCAGGCGGCGCCTGCCGTATCTAGAAAATCAACTAAACTCGCTGTAAATATCCCTTTAACCAGCATGCCGACCATAAAGGCAATACCTGCTTTATACCACTGCCCTTGGGCTTGGAGAATATTATTTTGCCCTAATACGAGACTGGCGAAGATAACCATCATCACATAAACCATTAAGACCTCAGAGCCAGCAGAACTAGCAAATAGGAAATGGTTTAATTGAGGCATGATCGATATCAATCCGCCCGTAATGATAGTGGCGAGAAAGAGGGTCACCCGCAGGTATTGTCTGCTGACAATTTCAAATTCGCCAGCTTGCTTGCGGTCATCCTTTTTCATTAAAGCAAGGGCGGGTAAGAATGAAGTGGCAAGTGATGTGGCCACAACCATGCCTAGTTGGACGATGGGCTGGCCACGGTCGTAAATCCCCTTCATATCCTTGGCTACCGCCGTCGCAATTCCATTATCTACCAATTGGTCGTAAACGGTAAAGGCGTCAATCAGCTGATAAAAGACCAATAGTGCTGAGAAGAAACAAATAACAAAGCCTTCTGTGACAAAGTTTTTGGTTAATTTAGTCCAAGATAATCCTGTAGCATCATCAGTCTCACTCGCTTGACCTAACCCGTAATGGCCGGCTAAAAAGTCTTGATACATAGCCTTGTCGCGGTAATTTAACAGGTAATAAGCCATGACGATTGAAGCGGCTGTGGCGGCAACCCAAGCTGACTGCATGGTCCAAAATCCCATCTGGTAGACATCTGGATTCGCGCCATTCAGCTGCATCCTGCTAAAGATGAAGGCGACAGTTAAAATGACTGCCACCCGAACGAATTGCTCGGCAACTTGCGAAATAGCGGTTGGGGTCATAAGATTACGCCCCTGCATAAAACCTCTGGACAGGAGTAAACCTGGCATCAAGAGGAACATAAAAGACACGCTTTTGATAACAGGCGCCAGTAAACCATCCCCCATCATAGTTGCAATCCAATCAGCCCCAAAATAAACCAGGGCAAAACAAGCGAGTGCAAAGACCGATACAATGACTGCGTATCTCTTCAACAAAGATTTACTTTTCCTGTTGTTATTTTGTAGGGCGACCTGTTTACCAATAAAAGATGGCAAACCATTTAAAGCGAAGGTCATCCCTATTCCGTATATTGGGTAAACCTGTTGGTAGACATAAAAACCTTCGTTACCGACCATATTTTGTAAAGGGACCCGGTAGATAGCAGACAATACTTTAGCCACTAAGGCTGCGAGCGTTAGAACGGCAGCCCCTTGCATGGCCACTTGGCCCGTTGACCTTGCCTTTGAATCGTCATTTTTCACCATCTAGTCACCTGCTTGATCATTTTCTGCATCTAAACCAGTTTGATTAGCTTCATTTTCAGCTGCCTTCACTTGTGCGTCTACAGCAGCTTTACTCGCCACCTCTTCTTGTTCAGCTTTTAAGGCTTGTGCTTTCTCGTAGTCAGCTTTTTCCTTAGCCAATTGGTCCGCCTTCATTTGGACTACATTTTCGTCATCAGCTAACTTGGTTGTAAATTGCAGTAAGTAGTCCAACCATTCTTCAGTAGACAACTTGTTTAAACCTAGGCTGATCATTAAGGCAGCCCCAACTTGCTTAATCGCCAAGCGTAAAGGATTGTCCTCTAGTGCCTTGAAGATAGCTGGTGTCATGATTTTTTGTTCAAGATTTTCGTGGAAAAGGACTTCTATGGTGTTGCTAGCAGTAATGCGTTTAATGCTTGTCACACCGATCTTATCGGCCGCCGCTTTAATAGCACCCACTTGCAGTAACAGTTGCGTTTCAATTGGCGGTTCACCGTATCGATCCATCAACTCATCATCCAAGTCCCACATTTCATCTACGCTGGTCATGGCCTGCACCCGTTTATAAATCTCCACTTTTTGTCGCTCATCCCGGATATAGCTCTGCGGAATATAAGCATCAATAGATAGTGATATTTCCACTGGCTCAGTTTTCTTAGCCGGTAAAATGCCCCGTTTACGTTGGACTGCTTCACGTAACATTTGTGAATAGAGGTCGAAACCGACTGAGTTAACAAAGCCGTGTTGCTGTTTCCCGAGCAAGTTACCTGCCCCACGAATGGACAAGTCACGCATGGCAATCTTAAAACCAGACCCTAGTTCCGTGAAATCACGTAAGGCCATCAAGCGTTTTTCAGATACCTCAGACAACATCTTGTCCGGACGGTACATGAAATAGGCATAGGCAATTCGAGTTGACCGTCCAACCCGGCCCCGTAATTGGTAGAGGGTAGATAGCCCCATCCGGTCGGCTCCTTCAACCAGTAAGGTGTTGGCATTAGGAATGTCGACCCCTGTCTCAATAATGGTTGTCGTCACTAAAACATCAAACTCACCAAGTACAAAGTCCATCATGACATTTTCCAGTTGGGCAACAGTCATTTGACCATGGGCAATGGCCACCCTCGCTTCAGGGACCAACTCATTGATAAAGGCCGCCTTCTCTTCGATTTGGGCCACATTATTAAAGAGATAGAAAACTTGACCATCTCGAGCAATTTCTCGTTCAATGGCATCTTTGACTGCCCCGTAATTTTGCTCCATTACAAAAGTCTGGACGGGATACCGGTTGGCTGGCGGTGTTTCAATAACGGATAAGTCCCGAACCCCTAGCATAGACATGTTTAAGGTACGAGGAATCGGTGTCGCCGTCAGGGTCAACACATCTACATTCGCTTTTAAGGCCTTCAATTTTTCCTTGGCCTTCACCCCAAACCGTTGTTCCTCATCAACCACTAATAGCCCTAAATCAAGGAATTCAACATCTTTAGATAGGACGCGGTGAGTACCAATCACAATATCCACTTGCCCTTTTTTCAAGCCCGCAATGGTTTCATTTTGTTGGGCCTTGCTTCTAAATCTAGATAATAAGCCAATTTCAAAAGGCCAGTCTGCAAACCGTTCAGTGAAGGTTTCGTAATGTTGTTGGGCTAAAACAGTCGTGGGCACTAAGAAAGCTACTTGTTTACCCTCCATTAAAGCTTTAAAGACAGCTCGCATAGCGACTTCCGTTTTTCCAAAACCGACATCTCCAACGAGTAATCGATCCATCGGTTTCTCTACTTCCATATCCTTCTTAATTTCAGCTATCGACCGGACTTGGTCATCGGTTTCTGAATACGGGAAGGCATTTTCAAATTCGGCCTGTTCAGCAGTATCTGGACTAAAAGCGAAACCTTTCTGTGCTTCACGAGAGGCGTATAATTCAATCAGTTCATCCGCAATATCTTCAATCTTGCTGGACACCTTCTGTTTGGTTTTCGCCCATTCGCTACCGCCCATTTTATTTAATTTAGGCTCACGCCCCTCAGCAGACACATATTTTTGAACCAAATCGATTTGGTCAATCGGCACATGAATAGCTGCTTGGTCGGCGAAGACAATGGTCAAGTAGTCTTGGTGGGTGCCGGCAAACTCGATAGTTTCAATACCAGTATACCGCCCAATCCCGTGGTTAACATGAACCACATAGTCCCCAACTTCTAATTGTTGGTAGTTTTTGATCCGTTCCGCATTTGAAATCAGCGGTTTCTTAGCCTTGCGTCGTTTCTTCTGGGTATGGAAGATATCCGCTTCAGCCAGTAGGACTAAACGTTCTTGGACGAATTCAATCGATCCTGATAAGCCGCCCGCAATTAGGTTAACCTTGTTGGCGAAGATATTCCCTTCGTCCGTCGCTTCAGCCGCTACATCTATTTCTCGCAAAATGGCTTGGACTTCTTTCACCCTGTCCTTGTCTTTTAACATGATAACCACTGTTCGACCTGTACGAATCCAAGCATCTAGTTCAATTTTCAGGGCATCCATTTGGTCATAAAACCGTGTAATCATTCGCGTTTGATACTGGTACAGCCCATCGAATTTCAGTGATCCTAGCCCTTGCTGCCATACTGAAAAGTAAAATTTACGACCTTTAAAAGCTTGAATACCTTCCTTAAAGTCAGCATAAACTTGGACTTGAGCCGGTAATTGCCCCATTTCAACCATGGTTTGTAAGTACATTTCGGTATTGCTGGTCCAAGTAGCCTCTTCTTGGATTAGACGCGCATAGTCGTCCAAAATCAAGAAAGCTTGGTCGCCAATATAGTCAAGGATGTTCGTGGTTTCTGGGTACATATACCGGTGGAAATATTTAGAGTTTTCCGTGGTTTCACCGTTTTTCCATGCAAGGACTTCATCGTTAACAACGGCAGTCGCTAAATCTTTAACCACGTCGTCCTTTATCTTAGCCAACGACTTGGCCATCAGTTTTTGGAAGGCATCAGCTTGGGCTTGTAATTGTTGCGGCAAGACAATGAATTCTTGCGACGGTTGGATGTTGATACTTGGTTGGTCTTGCAGGGATTTTTGGGTGTTGGGATCAAAAGTTGAAATCCGTTCTACCTCGTCAAAGCCCACAGATACTCGGACTGGATATTCGGCATTTATAGGATAAAAGTCTACGATGTCCCCGCGTTGACTCATTTCACCTGGGGTCATGACAATTTCAGCCCGTTGGTAACCTTGATTTAACAGACGTTGAACTAGGGTAGCTGGTTCTAATTCGTCCCCTAATTTGACTAGCAAACGAGTGTTGTCCCAAATTTCAGTTGGGGTTAATAGGCGTTTCAAACCAAACATAGGCGTGATTAGGACACCAGTCGCTTTAGGGTCACGCGCCCAATTTAAAACATTCAACCGGTCGGCTAAGGCTTCTGGACTGGCAATCGCCCAGTCAGCAGCCACAGATTCTGGCACATTAAAGAGATGCAATTGTTCATCAGAAAAGTCACTTTGTAGGTCATTATAAAAGTGGTCGGCTTGCAGTAGATTGTTGGTTACAATGACTACTTTTTGCTCGCTGGCCAAATTCAGTAGGGTTTTAGCCATATAAGCCCGACTGGCCCCTTGAAGGCCTAGATATAGGACTGATTGGCCTGATTTGGCTTGTTGTTTAAATGATTCATTTTGAGATTCTTGCAAGAAAAACGTTTGTAAATCCAAGCGGTCTCCCTCCTTTTCTTGGCTAGTTGTTGTAGTTGGTCATGGTTTCCTCAAAAGAATGACCCGCTAACCAGTAGTCAATGGCTTCAACAGCTGCACGCGTAGCCGCAAGCATTGGGGTATGGTCTTCTTTTGGAAATCTTGATAGGACGTGGTTGACAACGGTCCCTTCTTTACCCGGATGGCCGATTCCTAGTTTAATGCGGCGAATTTTGTCGGTACCAAGGTGGGCAATCAGTGATTTCACCCCGTTATGTCCACCAGCAGACCCCTTTTGACGTAAACGAATCCGGCCTGGATCCATATCTAAATCATCATAAACCACTAAAATATCTTCTACTGGAATTGAATAATAGTTGGCCATAGCGCCAACCGCTTCTCCTGAATTGTTCATAAAGGTAGTTGGTTTTAGGAAAATCACTTTCTCCCCGTTAACAAAAGTTTCAAAGTATTCCCCTTTAAAGCCTGTTTTGTTGAAAGTCTCATTATGTTGGTAGGCCCATTCATCTAAAGCGATAAAGCCAATGTTGTGTCGTGTGCCCTCATATTTTTTACCTGGATTACCCAATCCGACGATTAATTTCATTCTTGATAGCTCCTTGTTTTCGCTTCTAATATTCGTTTAAATACTTGTTGTCATTTTGTATAGGTATTTTCTAGTTATCGGTAAGTCAAACTCAAATTCATCTATAATAGTGAATTGCCCTTTATTTGCCAATCGTCATCTCGATAATAGACTCTAAATCCGTAGCACAAATCCTTGTTAACACACAAAAACCTGCACAGGCATTCACTCGCCCCTAGCGAGTTAGCCCATACAGCGCCTATATATTCGATAGGTTTATTATACCACAATGAGCCCCTCGGCTTGAAAGATAAAAGCCTGGTCCTTGTGCACATTGAACGCTAGTTCATTTTGTTCACGTGTTATAGTGGCCAATTTTTGCGACTTTAGGAGGTCTTACTTGGAAAGCGGATACATTTTTGCCATAATAGGGGTGGAGGCCCATTTAAAAGTGGTCACCCACCATCATCACCGTCCCCTTTTTACAAGAAATTGACTAAAGTTCGAAACAATATTGTTTCATTTACGAACGCTTTACGCAACTTTTCACAAAGTTATCACAAAGTTTCTCATTTTTATTAGTACAGATTCAAACTACATATGTAACAGTTTTTTATATTTTTTAAAAACACTTGATAGCAAGCTTTTGTATCCGTTTACAAGAGGTCCAAAGTTCCAATTATACTAAAATACTTGAAAAATAATGATAAAAACCTATTGATTTTTTAAAACAGGATGGTATGATTATGTTAAATATTTCACTAACTAATCAACAAGCTAAGTTTTAAACCGATTGTTCACTAGCTTTGCACGGGTTAATGGAACATTTACCATATGGTTTGCTTTGTATACTATAAGAGACAAAAAGTTAAGGAGAGTCTATTATGTCAAAAAATGGTCAAAAAGTTATTTTAATTGGTGATGGTGCTGTAGGATCTGCATTTGCGTATGCTTCCGTTATTCAAGGTGTTGGTAGAGAATTAGGAATTATCGATTTAGATGAAGACCGCGTTGAAGGTGATGTATTAGACCTTATCGACGCCCTAGCTTATACATCTCCTAAGAAAATCTACAAAGCTACATATGATGATTGTGGTGACGCAGATGTTGTAGTGATTACTGCTGGTGCTGCACAAAAACCTGGTGAAACACGTTTAGATTTAGTAGATAAAAACTTACGTATCTTCAAGAGCATGGTAGACCAAGTAATGGCTTCAGGCTTCGATGGGATCTTTCTAGTAGCTACTAACCCAGTAGACATCTTAACTTATGCTACTTGGAAATTCTCTGGCCTACCTGCCAACCGTGTAATCGGTTCTGGTACTTCACTAGACTCAGCTCGATTCCGTCAAGAATTAGCCACTACATTAGATGTTGATGCGCGTAACGTTCATGCCTACATTATGGGTGAACACGGTGACACTGAGTTCCCCGTATGGTCACACGCAAACATTGGTGGCCAATCAATTTACGACTGGGTGTCTCAAACTTCAGCAATCGACGAAGAAGCTTTAGTAAACTTGTTCTACCACGTACGTGATAAGGCTTATAAGATTATCGAGAAAAAAGGCGCAACTTACTACGGTATCGGTGTATCTTTAGTCCGTATCTTAAAAGCTATCTTAAATGACGAAAATGCTATCTTACCTGTATCTGTTTACCTAGATGGCGAATACAACCAAAATGATGTTTATATTGGTGCTCCAGCTATCATCAACCGTGAAGGTATTCGTGGTATCATCGAAGCTGACTTAAACGACCACGAGCAACAACAAATGGAATTGTCAGCAACTAAATTACGCGACACCTTAGAAACAGCTTGGGCAAAATTAGACTTCTAATTGCCCAACTCATCCTACTACAAGACGCTCATTAATACATAAAACCCCCTAAGTTCCGCGACTTAGGGGGGTTTTACTTACTGTTTTATTAGAATAAACCAAATGTTTTCATCAAGGTAATCAAGAATACCAAGGTAATCATAGAAAAGGTGGTCGTAAACACCACTGTTTGGTTGGCTAAGTCCCCGTCTCCGTCCGCTGCAATGGCTTGAGCATAAGACGACACAGCCGTTGGCCCAGCGAATGCAATCAGGATAGAAACGATTGCATCCCCTCTAAAACCTAGAATAGCACCGAGGGTGATTCCGATTAAAGGAATAATAATCAATTTATTGGCTACCGTAAAGATTAAGGCAAAATCGACATCTTCCAATTTAAAAGAGAAAGTCCCACCCATGACCATCAAGGCAAGCGGCGATACCATTCGGTTAATGTTGGTTAAAGAAGTATTGATGGCTTCTGGAAATTGTAGACCCAGTAAGACAACAATCAAACCAATGAACGTGGCAATCACCATTGGGTTCGTGATAATACTTCTACCCATCTGTTTAAAAGATACCTTATCTTCTGAATATAAAGAAAAACCGACGACCGACATGATATTCCAGAACGGCACGATGATGGCTAAGGTAATAGTCACCATCCCCATATTTTCTTCACCTAATAGAGATGTCCCCAAGGGTAAACCAAATAGGATGGCGTTAGCTCTAACTGAGCCCTGTAGCATCACCCCGTAACGGGTCCGGTCATCGGATACCTTTGGAATAATAAAGGCTAGCATAAAGTATAGGGTCAAAGCGATGACAAGGATATAGGTCAAGGCATAGCCGTTGAATGATTGCTTGAAATCAGACTTATAAATATTGGTGAATAAGTTAATTGGTAGCAAAATTTTAAATAAGGCGTTGTTAAAATCTTGAAAGGATTCTTGTTTAATCATCCCCGCTTGAGCAAAAAATTGTCCAAAAAGCATATAGATTAACATCGGCATGACTGCATTAAACCCGATCATAAAGTTACCAAACATAAATTTCCTCCAATATAAAATGTTTTTGACAAACGCTCGGCGTGCTTACCAAGGGACTGCCACTTTTCCCGCACCTGAATAATTTACAATAAACCCATTGTAGCATACCGCTCCAAGATTTTTACACGTTGGAATTGCTAAGACAATAAAAGAGCAGTCCCGCCAGCAATGGTAGGACCGCCCTTTTCAATTTATCTATCACTCACTCATCAACAAGCTTATTCAATTACGTGGTGCATACCTTCGAATTTTTCATTAAATAACGGTGATACTGAACGGTTTTCGTGGATACGTACAATAGCTTCCGCGATTAATTCAGATACAGTTACTTGTTTAATTTTATCGATACGTTTTTCATCTGGTAAGTAGATTGAGTCAGAAACGACCACTTCGTCTAAGTCTGAGTCTTCTAAACGTTGGATTGCTGGGCCAGATAATACTGGATGTGTGCAGCAAGCCACAACAGATAATGCGCCCGCGTCTTTGATTGCTGATGCAGCTAGGGTAATGGTACCCGCTGTGTCAATCATGTCATCGATGATGATGGCGTGACGGTTGGCAACGTCCCCAACAATATTCATGACTTCTGCCACGTTTGCTTTTGGACGACGTTTATCGATAATGGCAATCGGTGCTTTTAAGAATTCAGCGAGTTTACGTGCACGTGTTACCCCACCATGGTCAGGTGAAACAACAACGATGTCTGAATCGGTATAACGGTCATTGGTTAAGAAGTATTCTGCTAGTAATGGCGCACCGTATAGGTGGTCTACTGGCACTTCGAAGAAACCTTGGATTTGCGCAGCATGTAAGTCTAACGCAAGAATACGGGTTGCACCAGCATTTTCCATCATACGCGCCACTAATTTCGCTGTGATTGGTTCACGCGGTTGTGCCTTACGGTCTTGACGTGCGTAGCCAAAGTAAGGAATCACAACATTAATCGTTTCGGCACTTGCACGACGACAAGCATCAATCATGATTAATAATTCCATCAAGTTATCATTTACTGGGTCAGATGTTGATTGGATGATATAAACATTGTCCCCACGAATAGATTCCTCAATCGCAATTTTAATTTCACCGTCACTGAAATGTGACACTGAAATATGACCTAACTCTACGCCCATTGAAGTTGCAATTTTTTCAGAAAGTTCTTTGTTTGAACTCAATGAAAAGATTTTTAGTCCATGATCGACTATAGATTCTGACATTTTTTTCCCTCCACAATACTGAATGCTCAGACACTCTTATCGTACCTATTCTACCATAGAAAAACGACGATTGTTAGCTAAATAGCGAATCGAAAAATGTGAATTTAGTTAAAATATTTGCAGTCTTAGTCTTTTTTACCAATTGGTAACCTATCCCAAAAACCATCTTTATTTTCTTGACGTGAACGGGCAATCCCCAAAGCCTTGCTTGGGACATCTTTGGTAATAGTTGAACCAGCTGCTAAGAAGGCATTAGCTTCAACATTTACAGGTGAAATGATAGTCACGTCAGACCCGATAAATGAGTTGTCACCGATTGTTGAATGGTGTTTGTTCACACCGTCGTAGTTTGCAAAAATCACACCGCAAGAAACATTGATATTTTTGCCTAAAGTTGCATCACCAATATAAGTTAAATGACCAACCTTAGTGCCCGCACCAATATGCGCTTTTTTAATTTCCACAAAGTTTCCGATATGGGCATTTTCATCAATAACAGATGCCGGGCGTAAGTGGGCATTTGGTCCAATATCCACGCCATCGTTCACTTGACTTTCTTCAATTTCAGAAGCACGGACTTTCACACGGTCACCAATCTTAGAATCGCGGATTGTTGTCCCTGCGTGAATATGGCAGTCTTCACCAATCACAGTATCCCCTTTAAGATATACATTTGGTTCAATCACCGTGTCCGCACCAATTTCAACGCCAGCTTCAATGTAAACCGCATCCGGGTCGACAATCGTTACCCCATTACGCATATGGAACTCATTGATTCGTTTAAACATGGTTTGGTTAGCTTGCGCTAAAGCCACACGGTCATTTACCCCAAGTGACTCATCTAGGTTATCCATTTGGAAGGCCCCAACAGCCTCGCCAGCTTCCTTCAAGATTTCAATCACATCTGGCAAGTAGTACTCACCTTGCGCATTGTCATTACCGACTTTATTTAAAGCGTCGAATAACAAAGCATTATCAAAGACATAAGTCCCTGTGTTAATTTCAGCAATTAATTTTTCAGCATCATTAGCATCCTTTTGCTCAACAATTTTCACCACTTGGCCCTCTTTATCACGGACAATACGACCGTAACCAGTCGGATCATCAGCAGGCGCAGTTAAAATCGTTGCTTTAAAGCCAGCCTCTTCATGCACATCTAACAAACGCGCAATCGTATCCGCTGTAAATAAAGGCGTGTCACCACAAATAACTAAAGTAGTACCTTCTTTATCAGCCAATTCACTCGCCGCTTGTTGCACCGCATGACCCGTACCCAATTGTTCGGTTTGTGTCGTATAAGCTGTACGGTCGCCCAATAACTCTTGGACCGCTTCCGCACCATGTCCAACAATCGTCACCACTTCATCAATCCCAGCGTCATTCACACTAGTCAAAACGTGGTCTACCATAGGTTTACCCGCAACTGGGTGTAACACCTTATACAATTTAGACTTCATACGAGTCCCTTTACCTGCTGCTAGAATTACTGCATAACGGTTGCTCATTATGTACATTCACTCCTCTAAAATCATTTATCCATCATTCATTATATAACCGATTATTACTACTTCATTGTATCGAATTCCAAGTTGCTCGACCAGTCTAGATTAATCCTTGTGCCGTCTAGCCCCTTTATTCTTATTATCTCGCTTCCGGTTCTTCTTGCGCGCCTTCGCCGGTGCCGCCGCTTTATTCGCTTGTTTCGGCTTTTTCACCCGTACTTTTGCTTTGACAGCCGGCCCCTCTTTTTCTTCCTGTAAAAGGGGTTGGTCTTCGTCGTTCTGGCTCGCACTCGGTACCTGGTCCGTCAGTTGCCCCCCATAAGTATAGAATGCTGTCAGTTGAATATCATCACCAACCTGCTTCTTCAAATCTCTAAGCGAACGGTCGTTAACGAAAGTCAGGACAATCCCCTCTTTCCCCATACGGCCAGTTCGCCCAGCCCGATGAGTATATTGTTCAGGGGTCGCTGGTAAATCATACTGAATAACCAAAGGTAGGTCTTCAATATCCAAACCACGTGCCGCCACATCCGTTGTAAATAGGTAAGTATATTCACCCTTCGTGAACTTAGCAATGGCTTGCTGGCGGTTTTGCGCCGCCATCTTCGAATGTAGGTAAGCCGTTTGAATATGGTTGAACTGCAATTTTTGTTGCAACTGTTCAATTTCAGCTACCGTACGGACAAAGACTAAGGCCTGCATCCCCTCAACTTGAGCAAGTCGACGCAACATATCGTCACGCTTACGAACAGGAACGTTAATATAGCCATCTTGTCGTTGTTTTTCAAAGGCCGTTCCTATTTTTTCAGCTGCCAATTCAACCACAGGTTCAGCCAATAAGTCACTAGCTAAGCCAGCCAAAGTATCTGGTACTGTTGCTGAGAATAAAGCTACTTGCGCTCTACCCGGTAATTTTTTAACGAATTGCTTGGTTTGGCCAATATGTTCCTCATCTAACAAAGCATCCGCCTCATCAATAATGATGGTATCCACTTCATGAACCTTCAACTTACGTTGGTCAATCAGTTCAATCATCCGGCCTGAAGTTCCGACTACAATATCCGGTCTTTCTCTAATTTTCTCAATTTGCCGCTTCACATTGGCGCCACCAATAATTTTCATGGCTTTGAAGTCAACAGCTCGTGCCCACGCTTGGACCACATCCCCAACTTGGGAAGCCAATTCTTGTGAAGGCACCAAAACAATCAATTTCAAGCCCCCATTGTATTGACCTTGGGACGCTTCTCGTTCAGCCACCATTCGGCTTAAAACCGGTAGTAAATAAGCCAAGGTTTTCCCTGAACCTGTTGGTGCTGATGCGATCACACTTTGAGCATCATACATGGGTTGGAAGGTCTCCGTTTGAATGTCAGTTGCTTGGCCAAAGCCAGCTGACTGCCATTTTTCTTGAAGGCCAGTAGGTAATTGGCTTACAAAACCAGTTGTTTGTGTATCATTTTCCGTCATTTTAGTCCTCTATTTCTTTTTTCTAATTTACTGCTTTTGGGTTCTTATCCCTATAAAAGATAAGGGCCATGGTTAGGCCCTCTCCTTTAAGTCATTAACCCCTATTTTTTCTTAGGGTCCTTCACAATAAATACATCTTCATTTAAATTATCAGAGAAAATTTTCTCTGCATTTACGTTTTCATCTACGACTGTTTTTTCATTTGTTTCTGGGTCCAACAAGATATAAGACGACTTAATACTTGGGTTATGCGGTACTTTCTCCTCATCATCAGCCTCATATTTAGGGGCTTCGATCGTCGAACGGTCTACTACATCATCATCATAGTCATTATTGTCTACAAAAGGATTTTCTCTTGGATCTGTCATATCCGTTTCCTCCTCATTCGGCACCAATGTATAGGCATCAACATTTGCTTCTTTATCAATGGCATCGATAATTTCGTGGCTACTTGTGGCATCCGGTGTTACTGAAAAGTAGCCTTGCGCTTGCGCACGTTCTTGTTTGCGGGCTAGGTATTGATTTTCTACTTGCTGAAAGGTTACCCCGCCTTCTTGTTCAGTGATGTAATCAATTGACTTGGTTAACCCATCAACAGCCCGGTCAATATCCGTTGTTAAATGGACTGCAATCACTTCAGGTCGGTTGTTTAAGCGAATTGGGAAGCTTGACGCCCCAATCCCTCGCGAAACCACCATTTGCTTGTCAGGGTTACCTGGCAAATAGAATACACCTGAAGTATATTTTGGTAATTTTCCTTGGTTAGGTGCAAATAAACCACCAATACCTGGTACACGAATTTGGCCACCATGGGCATGACCTGATAAAACCAAATCAGGTGATTTATTGATATTTTCATGATACCGTAAGAATGCTTCTGGGTGATGAGCTAATAAAATCTTTGGTTGAGCCATTTGTTCAGCTGTTAAATCAACTGTTCTCAGTGCATCTCCAACTAAGAAATATTTATTCATTTTATCATCTAAGCCCATCAAGGTCAGCGGTTGACCCTTATAAGTATAGGTAATGGCCCGGTCATTCAAATGAACAATACCTGCTGCTCCCATGGTGCGGACTAAAAGGTTATGTTGCAATGACGCTGCATCATGATTACCAAAAGTGGCAAATGTTGGTGCAATGTCAGTCAAAGCTTTAAAGAATGTAAACAAGGTCGCTTCATCTAAATTAGTAGCATCAGTTTGCACAATATCCCCGGTAATGGCGATAATATTTGGCTGTATTTTATAGACATGGTCTAAAATATCATTCAAATTTACATTTTGGTCAGGTAAGTGTAAATCAGATAGGTGAGCAATGGTAAAACCATTTAAACTGTCCTTAAATTGAGGATTCTCGACAAAGTAATCTGTCGTTCCAACAGTATAGTTTTGCCACCTAACATAAGCAGCACCTAAAGCTAAGGTGCCCAAGCCTAATAAAGTGTTGAAAGCTGATTTTTTTGCCATAACAATTCCTCCTTGGTTTTTATTTCCCAAACTCAAATCTCACTCAGCCTAGGAAATTTGCTTTATCTACATGTAGCCCTCTTGAAAAAGGACCACCCTGTACTTGCTAGCTTTGTTGTATATTTTACCATATCCAGCCCAATCCTTATAACACAAAGACGAAATATACCAATTCTAAGCTACTATTTCACCCACGCATTCAAATTACTGCCCAAAACCACCTCTGCGTGGTATAATTTTGGATTGAATAGGAAAAAATACTTATCCTAAAATAAGAAACACGTAAGGTAGTTATAGAAAGATATCGCACTATTTTGATATGGCATTAGTGGCTAAGTTAGACCGTGCTAGTTGCTAGCATATGCTTTTAAGAATCACCAACTAACGCGGCGATAATTTGATTACAGTTCGGATAATCAAGATTAGCCATATTTCAATATAAGTGTTACTTTTCTTAGAAAGTTCACTAGCATAACAAATAGTAATTGCGATATAAGCGACAACCTATCTTTATGAAATGATTCTTTTAAATTTGGAGGCCTGATGCTAGGGCCCCTATTATTGATGAAAGGAGGCCAAGGATGGCTAGTGAGTTAATTGAGAATTTGTTGACCCTTGTACCAGCTTTGCCTGGTTGCTACATTATGAAGAATGCGGATGACCAAATCATTTATATTGGTAAGGCGAAGAATTTAAGAAATCGTGTCCGTTCTTATTTCAAGTCGACCCATACCGGGAAGACGGCTCAGCTTGTGAGTGAAATTGACCATTTTGACTATATTGTCACACAAACGGATAAAGAGAGTTTGTTGCTGGAGATTAATCTGATTAAGAAACACCAGCCTCACTACAATATTCGCTTGAAGCATGGGACTATGTATCCTTATATCAAGATTACCAAGGAGCGCGATCCGCAGATGATTATTACGTCTGTGGTGGAGGATGATGATGGCGAGTACTTTGGTCCCTATCCGAATATTTATGCTGCATCCGGTACGCTTGATTTGCTACAGAAGACTTATCCTTTGCGTAAGTGCGGGAAGAATGAAAAGCGGGCTTGTTTCTATTACCATCTCGGACAATGTATTGGCCCTTGTGACCATGAGGTGCCGGTTGCAGAATATGAGGCGCAGAAAGCACGGATTCGCCGTTTCCTAAATGGTGACGTGAAGAATATTAAGGATGATTTGAAGGAGAAAATGGCTGCTGCTTCTGAAGACTTGCAGTTTGAACGAGCTGCTGAGTACCGTGATCAAATCAACTATATTGAACAAACGGTTGAACCGCAAAATATCATGTCCAAGCAATACAATGACCGTGATGTCTTCGCTTTTTACTTTGATAAAGGTTGGATTTCCATCCAGGTATTCTTGTTACGGCAGTTTTCTATTATTAAGCGGGACTCGGCCCTTTTCCCAGTGTATTCTGACCCTGAAGAGGAGTTGACTTCCTACATCGTCCAATTCTACCAAGAAGCCAATCATACTAAGCCTAAAGAAATTTTGGTGCCGGGTAACTTGGACAATGAATTGATTGCGGATACGGTTGAAGTGAAGGTATCGACACCTAAACGAGGCGACAAGCACAAGATGCTGCAGATGGCACAACGAAATGCCAAGATTGCCCATCTAGACAAATTTAGATTGTTGGCTATGAAAGAACAAAAAACAACTGGTGCTATTGACCAATTGTCTGAAGCCTTGAACTTGCCCTACTTGAAAGTCATTGAAAGCTTTGACCATTCAAATATCCAAGGGACAAACCCGGTATCGGCGATGGTGGCTTACGAGGACGGGCGTCCGAATAAATCTATGTACCGCAAGTACAAGATCAAGACGGTTGATGGATCCAATGAGTTTGCGACAACCCAAGAGGTTATCCGGCGTCGTTATGGACGCCTCCTGAAAGAGAATGGGCATTTTCCTGATTTAATCTTGATGGATGGTGGTGCAATTGAAGTGAATGCTGCCAAGGAAGTCTTGGAAGATGAGCTTGGTTTAGACATTCCAGTGGCTGGTATGGTCAAGGATGATAAGCATAGGACGGCCAACCTGATTTTTGGTGATCCTCTAACCATTATCCCGCTTGATCCTCGGTCCCAGGCCTTCCATCTCTTGCAACGGATTCAAGATGAAGTCCACAGATTTGCCATTACCTTCCACCGTAAGACTAGAAGTAAACAATCCTTTACTTCTAAACTGGACGGCATTGACGGGGTAGGTCCTAAGACGCGGACTAAAGTCTTGCGTCACTTTAAGACCATGAAAGCCGTTCGTGAAGCTGCGATTGCGGACATTCAAGCATTAGCCATTCCAGAAAAAGTGGCTGTTGAAATTCATAAGGCTGCTTGGGACGGGCAAAAAGACTCTCCTTATGCAAATGAAGGCCTTGTTGATAGTATCGGAGCGGTTGATGGTGAAGAAACAAATGAAGTTGACGAAATCCTGTTAAACATTGATCAAGGTTTAAGTGAATAAACAAAAAAGACGCCTAGCCTCATTCGAAATTGAATGGGCTAGGCGTCTTTATCTATTGTGCTAGTTTTTCGACGGCTGCGATTAGGTCATCCAGCTTTTTCTCTGTTCGCGTCATCAAGTAAATCGACACAAATATGGGAAAGCCGACATTGCCAATCAGTTGCATAGAAACATCCAACATATCCAAAAACACCACCTCCTTATATAAAGGAACGGTGGTGGTTTGTTTTTTGACAAGTATTCAATTAGTTTTGGTGATTTGGATTGATTTCTGATTCATAATCCACGTCTTTATCGAAATCACTAGGGTTTAACATACCGTCCTCACCTGAGTCAGCCTTGTCAGCTGCTAGAATAACATCCTTGGCATTTTCAACTTTACCAAAATCGGTACGGTCTGGTGTGTTGTAGCCCATAATGTTATAAGGTTTCTTTCCCGGCGTTTGGTCCTCATTGTTTGTTGCATCATCTGAGCTTGCTTGGCCGCCCACTACGTATGAGCGACGTACAGCTGCTGATTCTGATGCTGGACCTGCATTCAAGTCAAAGCTTGGCTTTTCTTGTACTGGTCTTTCTGCGTTGTAATCAGACGTTTCTACCGTAAAGTGGTTACGGATGGCTGAGATAGGACCTTCACTTGCTGTATAAGTTGCTTGGTAAGGTTGACGTACATCTGCATCTTGACCTACTTGGTATGAACCACGTAAGGCTGAAGATCCACCTACATTATTGTCAGTTACTGTCTCTGCTTTATATTCGTTAGATTCGCTCACTTCATCATCTTGGCCAGCTTTTTCTTCATCAGCTAAGGAGAATACCGCGGCAGCGCCTGCTGCTGTAGCGGCTGTTTCACCAACATGGTTGTCAGCTTGGTCAGCGGCTTTTGTTTCTTTTTCTGCTTCAGTTTCACTAATCGATTGGTTAGCGGCAGTACCTGTTGCGACATCATCAGCTGGATGAATGGCTGCTGCATTTTCCGTAAAGGCTGGACGTTGCTCAGTGTGGTAGTTGTTTACTGGTGCGTCTGGTGTTAGGTCTAATTCTTTAAAACGAAGGTCTAAGTCATCACCGTGCTCGTCAGTAATTAAACGGTATAGTAAAGCTGTCGCAACCATTTGACGGATTGTATATTTAATCGAGAAGATCATGATGGCTACAGTCGCGATAATCGCTAAGATAGCAATTAAGATACCACCGTTATTTAGAAACGCACCTAATAGTCCTAAACCACCAAAAATCACAATACCTAGTAAGACTGGGTAAAGGGCATTTTGGAAACCAATCCAGAATAAGGTCCACTTGTTCCCTTTCATCATGACTTTAGACACTTTCAATGGCTTACGGCCACCAATACGGTCATTGTCAAATAGTAGGTAGCTGTTCATCGCTAAACGCAAGGTAACGATTGTCATCAAGATACTATACAAGATGATAAAAAGAAGCACTAACCCTACTGCAAGACCTGCTAATCCTGAATAATCACCTGCTGTTAAGTCAGTTGGCGGTGTTAAAGATTGACCTGTTAGGTAGAAGATTCCAACACCAATACCACCAAGAACTACGGCAAACAAGATTGTCCATAAAAAGATGACGATAGTATAGATAATTTGGTTCCAGATATTACGGAAATAACGACGTTGGAACGGTTCGAAAATATTCCCAATATGGAAACGATCCTCATCCACCAATCGTAAAACCGACCAGTCAATCCCTAAGCTTAACGGGAAAGAAATAAAGATCGAAATAATCAACGATGCCATACCCGCAATCGTCAACATAGAATCTGTTGCGGTTGTCGTATCGGTTGTGCCGGTAATCATTTCAATTGCCCAAGTAATCAAGCCTGTAATAATTCCGGTAACTAAAGTCGCACCAAAAATCGCTAGGGTATTCCCCTGCTGGATGGCACTCGCTTCTTTGTTTATCTCCGAAGCTTTTCGTGAAATTTTATAAGACATTTTACACACTCCCTTTTTTGTTAATCCTTTTAAAATTGATCACTTACATTTTTTCTTCTGTATGTGAAAAATACTATATACCTTATTATACATGAAACCCATTTAGATATTGAAGGAAAAGGTCACACACTTTCAGATTCAGTCATTTTCCCCAAGCCAAAGGTCTCTCTAAAGCGGATACCAATCTCACTTAAGGCATCTTCTGATTAGGGGGAAATCCCTATTTTATAGACAAAACCATGGTCTAAACCCAGGTAACGGAAGAAGGACGTTTGGACACCATTTATCAGCAGGCGCTTGCCATAGGCCTCTGACTCAATCCGCAAGAAATCGTATTCCGCCGTCACAATAATGGTCGGTGGCATTTGTTGAATGGTTTTATCTGAAGCGAATAGTGGCGACACCAGCGGATCTTTGAGGTCCACATTTTTAGCATATAACTTGTTAATATAATGAACACCGATTCCAAGTGACTTGACGATAAAGGTAATGATTTCGTCGTTGTCATGGATATCATACTCGTCCAAGGACCACTCATAACCCGGCGTTTCCTTAAGTGCCATATTAACGACGGGGTAAAGGAGAATTTGCTGTTTAATCCACTGGTTACCCGATTCGATGTCATAGATATTCATGGCTGCAGCAATATTAGCGCCCGATGAAGCCCCCACCATGGAGGTAAAGGATTACAGGTGCTAGCTCAATGGCTTGTTGCACTTCATCCGGATAAAAGAGCCGGGCATGCGTAAACCGTTCTTCAATGGGGCAGTCATACTCGCGAATAGTCACTTGCCCGTTTGAAATATCCCGGTTTAAAGTCGTCCCCACTACCCGTCGATACATGAATAGGAAGGAGTTTTATTATTTCTCGATAATGTCGTTGAGGTATTGAATCATTGGCGTCGGGTCCCGGTGAATTTTAATTCATCCAAGCAAGCGCTCCTCCAATTGGCCGCCAACTTATAAAAATCCCACTATTAGCGTATTCCGTGTGGCCCATCATTGAAAAAAGCACCCCAAGTAGAGCTAGCGCTCAACTCAGCGTGCGTATGTTCTTTTAGCAAAATATTTAGACAAAGAAATTGAAGATGCTGTAGCCAATCAAGAATAGCCCTACTGTAAAGATAAAGTTTCCTACTGCATAGGTTTTGAAGTTGACTTTATCTAAGGCTGGTACTGGGCGATATTTCATGTAGAAATAGTTACCGCCAGTTGATTGGTTGACCATTAATGCGACAAACCAGTAAACTGCAAAAACACCTAGTGACACGATTAAACCGCGGATTGAGGGTGTCCATCCTGTGGTGAAGTAAGCGAAGAATGGAATCAAAATCGTAATAACATGGTTTAAAAAGTAGCTTAGGCCTGATACGTGGTAAATTTTGTTGATACGGCTTGGCATAAAAAATGAGAAGTAAGCGTAAAGTCCGAAATAGAATAATACTTGCATGACCATTTGGTTACCTGTTAGTAGGTAAATCAGTCCCGTTATAGTTGATAGGCGACAAATGTGCAGTGGTAAGGCTTGTTTTAAGTCGAATTTGGTTTCGAAATAATACCAAGAGTATAAGAGTATTTGTTGTAAAATGGAAATGGTAAACATGACACGACCAATAACTACCTGGTGGATGTTGATAAAGTCTCTAAAAATAAACATGGCAAGTAAAATCATAAAGAAGGCAGCTAAATATAAGATATGCGCCAGAGAAAATGCCTTAATAAAGGGTGCATCAATATTGACACAGTTCAAGTAAATCTTTTCTTTTAGCCCTTGTAGCTTGGCTTTGCGTCGACTTTCTTGTTTATCCCATGATTCCATGAAACGTTCACCATTTTCCTTTCATTCCCATACAAATAACATCATCCCAATAATGCTTCCTTTAGAGTTCAGTTTAGTTCGGTTCTTCCGAACGCTTTCCTTCTTCATATTACCAAAGGCTTTCGCCCTTGCTCAAGTAGAAGACCCTTTGGAAACGTTTCGTTTTTGTAAACACAATCTTTACTTATTGTTTACAATCCATCTCAAAGAAAAAGGCCTGAAAATCCCTCAGTAAATGGTGATTCTCAAACCTTTTCCTCATGTATTCTTTTTCCACTGGTCTACTGATCTACTTATTTGCTTTGCCTAACCTAGTGTGGCAATCTCGCGGTCCATTTGTAAGACAATTGTCGCAAGCATGTCTCGCTCAAACGCGAACCGGCCACTGCGGAAATGATAATCAATATTTTGCCGGGTCATGTAAGTCATATTGGCAACGGCTGTGGCATAGCCTTTTTTAAATAAACCGGTGATAAAATACTTGTTTTTATCGACTTGGTCAAAGACCTCCAACCACTTGCTGGTTTTACGGGCTGAAAAGTTGATATCTGTCATAGATAATAATTTTTCATCGTCTGCATATAGGGCTTGTTTGGCTTGGTCTAGCGCAATCAAGTCTTCCCCTAAGAAATCTTGGGTCAACATAGATCCGTCAACATAGACAGGGGCTTGGATTTCATAGAGGAATGACAATACCCTGGCAACTGGCGTTTGTTCTTGGATGATTTTTTGCCAGTTAATCAATTGCATGTTTAATAAGCCGTCTTCAAAAAAGTTCGCATTGTATAAAATGTAGCCTTCGCCCATTCTCTGTGCTTCTTTTAATACTTGTTCTGAATAGGTTAATGACTGGGCAATATCCTCAGATAAACCTAGCCCCCCATTGATTTGAATGGGGTAAATGGCCTGTTGTAAAAGGCGGTAGTATAAGAATGCTGACATACCATCGACAAATAGGATAGATTGCTTATGAATGGCATGGTCTAATTGGATATTGTCAGACATTAAGGCTGGTTGGAATTTGCTTTGAATCATGGTGTGGGCCTGATTGATAATTTCAAGGGCCACTTGTTGGTCTTTAATCGCAACCTCGTAGGCTAACGTTAACATTACGCCCATTTCTTCCCTCCTTCGCTCGTTTTATTGCTTCGTCTAGAAATGCTTTGTCTTCATCTTACCTAAGAATCGTCAAGAATGCATTCTTTTCTTCAACATCCAACAATAATTTGAGGAACTTTTTGCTGTAAGTCGCGCCTAGGTGGTCTGACAAGGCATCTAGGTTGACTAAGTAAATGATGATGGGTGTTTGCCATGAAGTTAGCATGTCGTGAAGGGCATCTAGATTGGCACCGTAATAGCTAGGGAAATCTAGGGCTTTTGCTAGGTAATCGTGCAAGTCCTTTTGCCCATAAAGGTCTTGTCCATCAATGATAAGTGTTTGCATGCCTGTCACTCCTTAAGATTAATAGAGTTGTTGGAAGGATTCGTAGTGGTCGTCCGTGTAGTAAATATCGCCGTCGTCTGAATAGATAATGCGTTCAGCGCCGCGGAAACCGCCATCATAATTAACGTCTGCTTCTCGGTGGTCGTCTTCTTCTGGCAGTAGGCCTTCGTAGTTTCCAAAATAATCGCCACCAATTGACATGCCTTCTGCTACTTCCCACAAGTTGCCGTCGCTAGATTCCCAACCTAAATCTTCGGCTTCGGATTTGGTGATGTAGTTTTCTGGCAGTGTGTCATATTGATCGATGTAGGCAGCTACTTCTTCAGGACTTGTGTAAGTTCCTTCTTCAGCCACTTGGACTGTGTCCCCGTCTGTTGCTTGAGCGGATTCTGTTGCAGATTCGCTAGTCGTTGAAGAATCTGATTCGTTGTCAGCTACTTGTGCTTGGTCACTTTGATTGTTGTTCTGGTCGTCCGTATTCCACGGTTCTTGCGAGGCATAGACTGCTAACGCCGCTAAGATTATCCCTATAACCGACTTCGGATTTTTGATTAGCTGCTGGATCGCTTCTAACTGATTTTTCTGTGGATTCCTCATCTCTCGTCCCTCCTTCAAATCGAAAAGAAAAACGTCCTTTTGATTTAAGGACGCTTCAATTATATCTATTTTAACTTAAAGTCGCTTGAATGTCTTTGTTTCTGGCTGATAAACTTCAACAAAACCTTCATCCGTATGGAAATGCCAACCTTCTACTTTTAGGTTTCCGGCTGCAACACGGTCAGCGATGATTGGGTATTCCATTAAGTGGTTGTATTGGGTAATGATATTCGTTTTTTCCATCAAGTCACTCTTAGCAACTGGATCGTCTAACTCAGCTAATTGGTCTTCGATAGATTCCTTGACTGGATTTAACTTGCCAATCCATTCTTTTAAGTAAGGCATTTCGTCAAAATTTTCTGGTGGGTTTAGGCAAGTGTTACACCCCCCGCAGTTAATATGGCCAAGTAAGATAATATTATTGACTTTTAATGAGGTTACAGTGAAGTCTAAACCTGCTTGTAAGGATAATACTGGGTCTGGGTCGTTGTATTCTGGTACGATATTTGCGATATTTCGGATTTGGAAAACTTCGCCGGGGCCGGCTTGTAACAAGCTCTCAACATTAATACGTGAATCACCACAGGTAATCACTAAGGTGTGTGGCGAATGGGTGCGCGCTAATGCTTCGTAGATGTCTTGTTTGTCTTTATAGGCCGTTTCATGGAAGTGATCGACCGCTGGTTTAAAATCTCTCATTCAGTTTTCCTTCTTTCATATAGAACTTCCTAATTATTTTATCATAAAACTCTTGGATTCCTTTAAAAATACCTACTGTTTTACCGAAAATAGCACAATCCTTATGCATTATTGCATTTATGCTTTATAATATATGTACAAGAAAATGACCTTAAATATTAATTGCCATTTTGCCAAAAAGAAAGAAGTGTCGCGGATGTTACCCAACAAAAATACTCATAGAACAAGTATTCCAGTCGAATTACAGGATATGAAACGGTCAGAATTAGGTGATAAATTTGCTGAATTGCACCGCCAACTACAAGAAACCAAGAAAAGTATGCTGGTGATTGTGGATGGTTGGGAGGCTTCTGGTAAAGGATTCTTGCTCAAGGATTTGACGCGTGAACTGGACCCTAAACATTATGAGGTGGCCGTATTTGATGAAAGTACTTTGGAAGATGAACAGCGCCCGTATTTGCGCCGATTCTTCATGCGGTCGCCTAAGCGCGGTCAAATCGTCTTCTTCGACCGGTCGTTCTACTATGACCTCTTCCACCAACTGGATATGAAGGAGAAAACACTTAATCATGTTTTAGACGATATCTCCTTTGTTGAAAAAGCCCTCGCCCACGATGATACCATAGTGGTTAAGTTCTTTATCCACCATAGTAAGGACGAAATGGCGGACCGGATTGAGGCTTTGAAAGAAGATCATTACCGAAAAGTCTTAGTCACCAAGCAAGATAAGGACCAGTTGAAAAACTACAAGGCTTACCGTAAACACTTTACGGAGATTTTGGAGAAAACAAACTTTGAGGAAACGCCATGGCATATCCTACATGTGGATGACCAAAAGGATCAATCCCGTTTGGCCCTCAAAACTTGTATCGATTGCTTAGAAGATTGGCTGTCTAGAGATTTGACACGTCCGCAATTAGACTTAGACTTTATTGGTAATAGTCCAGATATCGTGGGGCAAGTTGATCATTCACCAATAATTTCAAAAAAAGATTATGATGACATCAAGGAAGACTTGCAAGAACAGGCTGCCAACTTATTGTTTAGGGCTTACCAAGAAAACAAAGGGGTTATTGTAGCCTACGAGGGGTCAGATGCTGCCGGTAAAGGTGGGAATTACCAACGCTTAACCCGGTTGATGGACCCTCGTGGGTATGACGTGGCTACCGTCGCTGCCCCAAATGATGAAGAGTTGAATCACCATTACCTATGGCGATTTTACCGAGACTTCCCAAGTTTGGGAAGGATGACGATTTTTGACCGCACATGGTATGGCCGTGTCTTAGTTGAACGAATCGAAAACCTGACGCCAGTTTACCGGTGGCAAGAAGCTTACGAAGAAATTAACCAGATGGAACACAACATCACTGACCAGGACTATCTCCTATTGAAATACCTGATTATCATTGATAAAGACACCCAATATAACCGGTTTATGGGCCGGGAAAAAGACCCTGACAAGCAATACAAAATCACTGATGAAGACTGGCGAAACCGGGATAAATTTGATATCTATAACACCGCCATGAATGAAATGGTTGCTGCAACTTCTACTAAAGAAGCCCCATGGAAAGTCATTTCTGGGGTCGACAAACGTCACGCGCGTATTACTGTATTAAAAGACTTCATCAAACGGATGGAAGCTTTCTTAGATGACTAAAAGAAGTATCGAATGAATGATAAAAAGAACCACTTCCTAAATCTTCAATGGATTTAAGGGAAGTGGTTCTTTAATTTTATTTGTTACATTGATTGTGTTGCAGCGTTAGCTGGCGTTTGTTGCAGTAACCATGAGTAAGAGTAACCTGGGTCAGAACCTAAGTTTTCTGCTTCTACACGTGATTGTGCAATTTGCTCATCACTATAACCATCTAGTGCATCACTTGCTAAACCTACACGATCAATAATAATTTGACGGTTTTCAGTTTGGTCAGGCACACTAGCAGCTTCTTCACTAGCTGCTGGTGCAACTTCTGTTGCTACTTGATCAGCTGATTCAGCTTCTTCCACTGCTGTTTCTTCAGCAACTGCAGGCTCCGCAGCTGGTGTATCTGTGTCAGTTTGATCTGTCAGTTCTTCACTTGTAGTGGTTTCCGCTACAGGACTACTTGCTTCCTCAGTATCTGTTGCAGTAGTGTATGTTGCCTCACTAGTAGCTGAAGTTTCAGACGTATCTGAAGCTAACTCACTCTCACTAATGGCTATTTCCTCAGTACTTGTGCTTGCTTCTTCCGATTGACTAGTTGATTCACTACTTGTCGTAGCTGATTCAACTTGAGATGATGCCACATTACTTGTATATAAACCTTGTGCATTTTCATCCGCTTGAACTTGTGTAATAGTATATCCAGCTGCTAATACTCCGGCGGCTAGGAATCCCATCACTACTTTTGGCGTTTTCATTAAAATCACACCTTTCTATACCTATAAGTCTAAAGAAAAATATAGATATATTCAAACGATTTCATGCGCTTTAAACCTTTCTTAAGGGTTTAGCAAAGATATATTTACTAAACTTGCCTTTAACCTGGCATTACCCTTTAATAGCTTGCGTAATTTCCGCTACAGAATTTGAAGAATCCGCATTTAAGTTTTTAAATTTACCGTCTCCACCAACGTAAACTAATGAAGGTACAGTTTTAGCGCCCACTTCAAAACGGAAGTCAGATAAAGCATCATCAGTTGCTATTTCTTCAGAATTTAAATAGTATGTACTGCTTACATCATCGCCTAAGGCTTGGATTAATTTTGGTAAATATTTACGACAGAAAGGACAAGTAGGACGACCAATAAATACCAATTTAGCCTCGTCTTCTTCTAAGAACCCTTTCGCCACATTTGCTGTAATCTCTTGAAAATCCTTAATCTCTTTCTCAAATTCATCTTGTGTGAATGGTTGAATATTGTCTACCATATATAATACCTCCTAGTTTTTGTCTATAAACTCATGGTATGCTTTCGACCGCAGAAATTCAATTAATATGCATTCTCAAGCCATATGGTAGAATAGAGTTGATTCCAAGAATAAGGGTGAAACAAATGAAACTAGGATTTATATCAGATATACATATCGACCGCAGTAAGACCCTACAAGAAACAGACTTTCTTCATACCCTATCCGCCTACATCAACGACCAAGCACTAGACGAAGTCTTTATCGGCGGTGACATCTCTAACCATTACGAGAAGACCATTGCATTTGTGGAAAAATTACAAGCTCAATCCGGCGCTAAGATTTATTTTATACCAGGTAACCATGATTACTGGGAAGCAAAGTCGGCCAAAAAACATACATTGACTATCCACGATACCTTTAAAAGTCACCCACAAAGTATGTTAAACAAAGCATTGATAGTGGGCAACGATACTGCGGTTGTCGGTCATACAGGTTGGTACAACCATGCCTACCATGATCCAGCCTTTACAAAAGAAAAGTTAGAGACCGGCCGTCACAAACTCGTCACCTGGCAAGACAAAGTCCGGCTAGATTGGCAAGCAACTGACAAAGAAGTCTCTAAGCAATTCGCTCAGGAAACCAAAGAAACCTTAGATCAAGTCATGGCAGACCATCAACCCAAAAACATCATTCTTCTGACCCATGTCATCACCATTCCTGAGTTTACTATTCCCATGCCACACCGGGTGTTCGACTTCTTCAATGCTTATATCGCAACCGACGACTACTTACCCTTCTATCAAGATTACCCAATCAAGCAATCAATCATGGGACACGTTCACATCAGACACCAAATAAAGCAAGGCAATCAACATTTTATCAGTAATAGTCTCGGCTATGAACGCGAATGGCGTCATAACAACCTCTACCTAGAAATCGACCACGCCATGTTTATAAAGTACGTTTAAACCTTCCTTTTTTGAAAACAACCACAAAAAAACCAGCAGCCAAAGCTACTGGTTTTTTCATCTTGCATGGCAACGTCCTAGTCTCACAGGGGGAAACCCCCAACTACATTCGGCGCTAAGAAGCTTAACTTCTGTGTTCGAGATGGGAACAGGTGTGTCCTTCTTGCCATCATTACCACACAATATTTATATGAGCTTTTGTTCGCTCAAAACTGAATCTGTAAGTCGTCTACCATTCCATCATACAATCTTATATCCATTGGATAAGTCCTCGACCGATTAGTACTAGTCCGCTCCATACATCGCTGCACTTCCACTTCTAGCCTATCTACCTGATCGTCTCTCAGGGGTCTTACTATCTTAAAGATATGGGAAATCTCATCTTGAGGAGGGCTTCACGCTTAGATGCTTTCAGCGTTTATCCCATCCACACATAGCTACCCAGCGATGCTCTTGGCAGAACAACTGGTACACCAGCGGTGTGTCCATCCCGGTCCTCTCGTACTAAGGACAGCTCCTCTCAAATTTCCAACGCCCGCGACGGATAGGGACCGAACTGTCTCACGACGTTCTGAACCCAGCTCGCGTACCGCTTTAATGGGCGAACAGCCCAACCCTTGGGACCGACTTCAGCCCCAGGATGCGATGAGCCGACATCGAGGTGCCAAACCTCCCCGTCGATGTGAACTCTTGGGGGAGATAAGCCTGTTATCCCCAGGGTAGCTTTTATCCGTTGAGCGATGGCCCTTCCATGCGGAACCACCGGATCACTAAGCCCGACTTTCGTCCCTGCTCGACTTGTAGGTCTCGCAGTCAAGCTCCCTTCTGCCTTTACACTCTACGAATGATTTCCAACCATTCTGAGGGAACCTTTGGGCGCCTCCGTTACATTTTAGGAGGCGACCGCCCCAGTCAAACTGCCCGACTGACACTGTCTCCCGACCGGATTACGGTCGCGGGTTAGAGTGGCCATGTCACAAGGGTAGTATCCCACCAGCGCCTCCACCGAAACTAGCGTTCCGGCTTCAATGGCTCCTACCTATCCTGTACATGTCACACAGACACTCAATATCAACCTGCAGTAAAGCTCCATGGGGTCTTTCCGTCCTGTCGCGGGTAACCAGCATCTTCACTGGTACTACAATTTCACCGAGTCTCTCGTTGAGACAGTGCCCAAATCGTTACGCCTTTCGTGCGGGTCAGAACTTACCTGACAAGGAATTTCGCTACCTTAGGACCGTTATAGTTACGGCCGCCGTTTACTGGGGCTTCAATTCGTACCTTCGCTAATGCTAAGCACTCCTCTTAACCTTCCAGCACCGGGCAGGCGTCAGCCCCTATACGTCATCTTTCGATTTAGCAGAGACCTGTGTTTTTGATAAACAGTCGCTTGGGCCTATTCACTGCGGCTGACCAAATGGTCAGCACCCCTTCTCCCGAAGTTACGGGGTTATTTTGCCGAGTTCCTTAACGAGAGTTCGCTCGCTCACCTTAGGATGCTCTCCTCGACTACCTGTGTCGGTTTGCGGTACGGGTTGTTTGTATCTAACTAGAAACTTTTCTTGGCAGTGTGACGTCAGCAGCTTCGGTACTATATTTCCCTCCTCATCACAGCTTGTCTTTAACACGAAGCATTTCACTCTGTGTCAGACTCACTGCTTGAACACGAATCCAATAACGTGCTCTGCTTAGCCTCCTGCGTCCTTCCTTTGGTCAAACAATACAAACAAGTACAGGAATCTCAACCTGTTGTCCATCGCCTACACCTTTCGGTCTCGGCTTAGGTCCCGACTAACCCTGGGAGGACGAGCCTTCCCCAGGAAACCTTAGTCATACGGTGGACGGGATTCTCACCCGTCTTTCGCTACTCATACCGGCATTCTCACTTCTAAGCGCTCCACAAGTCCTCTCGATCTTGCTTCTCTGCCCTTAGAACGCTCTCCTACCATATCCATGCGGATATCCACAGCTTCGGTGTTCAGTTTAGCCCCGGTACATTTTCGGCGCAGGGTCACTCGACTAGTGAGCTATTACGCACTCTTTAAATGATGGCTGCTTCTGAGCCAACATCCTAGTTGTCTAAGCAACCCCACATCCTTTTCCACTTAACTGAAACTTTGGGACCTTAGCTGGTGGTCTGGGCTGTTTCCCTTTCAACTACGGATCTTATCACTCGCAGTTTGACTCCCGGATTAAAATATTTGGCATTCGGAGTTTATCAGATTTCGGTAATCCTAGATGGACCCCTAGATCAAACAGTGCTCTACCTCCAATATTCATCATCCGAGGCTAGCCCTAAAGCTATTTCGGAGAGAACCAGCTATCTCCAAGTTCGATTGGAATTTCTCCGCTACCCACACGTCATCCCCGCCTTTTTCAACAGACGTGGGTTCGGGCCTCCAGTGCGTTTTACCGCACCTTCACCCTGCACATGGGTAGGTCACTTGGTTTCGGGTATACGACTACATACTCGACGCCCTATTCAGACTCGCTTTCGCTATGGCTCCGTTTCTTCAACTTAACCTTGCATGCAATCGTAACTCGCCGGTCCGTTCTACAAAAAGTACGCCATCACCCATTAACGGGCTCTGACTGCTTGTAAGCGCACGGTTTCAGGTACTATTTCACTCCCCTTCCGGGGTGCTTTTCACCTTTCCCTCACGGTACTGGTTCACTATCGGTCACTAGGGAGTATTTAGCCTTGGGAGATGGTCCTCCCGGATTCCGACGGAATTACACGTGTTCCGCCGTACTCAGGATACAGACTAGCGTTATTGATCTTTCGTCTACGGGATTGTCACCCTCTGTGATTGGCCTTCCCATGCCATTCGACTAAATCTTTAACTACATATCGTCTGTCCTACAACCCCAAAGAGCAAGCTCTTTGGTTTGGGCTCTTTCCGTTTCGCTCGCCGCTACTCAGGAAATCGAATTTTCTTTCTCTTCCTACAGGTAATGAGATGTTTCAGTTCCCTGCGTCTTCCTCTCAAACTACTATGTATTCGTAGTTGAGTAATTGCCTATCAAAGCAATTGGGTTTCCCCATTCGGAAATCTCCGGATCAAAGCTTACTTACAGCTCCCCGAAGCATATCGGTGTTAGTCCCGTCCTTCATCGGCTCCTAGTGCCAAGGCATCCACCGTGCGCCCTTATTCACTTAACCATTGGTTAAGTTGTATGATTCGCGAAAAGTAATTTGCTTACTTTTATTGGTTTTTTACTCTTGGTAAAATTGGAATTTCTTATATTAATTATCTCCTGGTAGAAAATAATTAAATAAGAGGTTTATTACTTACAGTATTCAGTTTTCAAAGAACAAAATATATACAAGAGAGATAAATCTCTCAAAACTAAACAAAGAAGAGTCAAACACATTGTGTTTCCGTTATATTCCTTAGAAAGGAGGTGATCCAGCCGCACCTTCCGATACGGCTACCTTGTTACGACTTCACCCCAATCATCTGTCCCACCTTCGGCGGCTGGCTCCATAAAGGTTACCTCACCGACTTCGGGTGTTACAAACTCTCGTGGTGTGACGGGCGGTGTGTACAAGACCCGGGAACGTATTCACCGTGGCGTGCTGATCCACGATTACTAGCGATTCCGGCTTCATGCAGGCGAGTTGCAGCCTGCAATCCGAACTGAGAATGGCTTTAAGAGATTTGCTTGCCCTCGCGGGTTTGCGACTCGTTGTACCATCCATTGTAGCACGTGTGTAGCCCAAGTCATAAGGGGCATGCTGATTTGACGTCATCCCCACCTTCCTCCGGTTTGTCACCGGCAGTCTCATTAGAGTGCCCAACTAAATGCTGGCAACTAATAATAGGGGTTGCGCTCGTTGCGGGACTTAACCCAACATCTCACGACACGAGCTGACGACAACCATGCACCACCTGTCACTTTGTCCCCGAAGGGAAAGCCCTATCTCTAGGGTGGTCAAAGGATGTCAAGACTTGGTAAGGTTCTTCGCGTTGCTTCGAATTAAACCACATGCTCCACCGCTTGTGCGGGTCCCCGTCAATTCCTTTGAGTTTCAACCTTGCGGTCGTACTCCCCAGGCGGAGTGCTTAATGCGTTAACTGCGGCACTGAAGGGCGGAAACCCTCCAACACCTAGCACTCATCGTTTACGGCGTGGACTACCAGGGTATCTAATCCTGTTTGCTCCCCACGCTTTCGAGCCTCAGTGTCAGTAACAGACCAGAATGTCGCCTTCGCCACTGGTGTTCTTCCATATATCTACGCATTCCACCGCTACACATGGAGTTCCACATTCCTCTTCTGTACTCAAGTTTCCCAGTTTCCAATGACCCTCCACGGTTAAGCCGTGGGCTTTCACATCAGACTTAAGAAACCACCTGCGCTCCCTTTACGCCCAATAAATCCGGACAACGCTTGCCACCTACGTATTACCGCGGCTGCTGGCACGTAGTTAGCCGTGGCTTTCTGATAAGATACCGTCAAGACTGTAGCAGTTACTCTACAATTTGTTCTTCTCTTATAACAGAGTTTTACGACCCGAAGGCCTTCTTCACTCACGCGGCATTGCTCCGTCAGGCTTTCGCCCATTGCGGAAGATTCCCTACTGCTGCCTCCCGTAGGAGTTTGGGCCGTGTCTCAGTCCCAATGTGGCCGATCACCCTCTCAGGTCGGCTATGCATCATCGTCTTGGTAGGCCATTACCCCACCAACTAACTAATGCACCGCAAGGTCATCTATAAGTGACAGCAGAGCCGTCTTTCAATCTCCTTCCATGCGGAAGAAGATATTATGCGGTATTAGCACCCGTTTCCGAATGTTATCCCCCGCTTATAGGTAGATTCCTTACGTGTTACTCACCCGTTCGCCGCTAACGTCAGAAGTGCAAGCACTTCATCTGTTCGCTCGACTTGCATGTATTAGGCATGCCGCCAGCGTTCGTCCTGAGCCAGGATCAAACTCTCATGAAAGATTTTCATGAGCTTGATTGCTCATTAAAGTTTGCTGACTTATTTATAGTAGTTCTCACTACTTTTAATTGTTGGAATCAAATGATTCCATACACAATTTTTGGTTTGTCTTCTTTGTTCAGTTTTCAAAGGTCTATCTCGTTGCTTTATTAGCAACTCATATATCATATCATCTTCATACGACGTTTGTCAACAAAAAGTTTTTTGTTGCTTTATACAAACAATCTTGTTTTGACGACTTGAATATCATATCACTTGACTTGAGTTATTGTCAACAAGAATTTAAAATTTCTTTTTTCATCTTGTCGCCCTCAACAAGCAACTTATGTATATTAACTCAAGTTTAGAACCAAGTCAATAATTATTCCCCAATAGTATTTAACGCACGATGTCGTCTCCGCTATTGGATATTTATATTATCACCCTATTCTATCAAAGTCAATGGTTTCGGATTAAAAATATTTAACTTATTTTTCCTTCTCAAAATTCAAGTTAAGAGAAAAGCCGTGAAGTTCCCTCCACGACTTGTTTTCTATCTATATTTTCCCTAGAAGTTTTTCTCTAACAAGTAGGAGAAATCTGTATCATCAATTTTCTCTACAAGTAAGACTCCATCACCTAGAGGTAGGACAGAGGTTTTTAAGTTTGGATGACCCACCACTTCTTCTAAAAGTAGATTTAATTTTTTATGGATTTTCCGCACACGTTTTGGAATGGTATCCAATTCATTAAAGACTGTACCGCCTTGGAAAATATCGTCAATCATCAAAATGCCGCCAACTTCTAGTCGGTCCATGATTAACGGGAAAAAGTCGAAGTATTTTGCTTTCGCTGAATCTAATAAGGCAAAGTCATATTTAGCTTCTAGAGTTGGCAATATATCTTTGGCGTCACCTTCATGGATAGTCACTTGGTCTGATACACCTAATTTTTCAAAATTGATTTTAGCAGCACCAATCATTTTGTCATAACGATCAATGGTATCTAAGCTTCTTTCAGGATGGCCATAAACCATTAGTGATCCAGAGAATCCGATGGCCATACCGATTTCTAGAATTTTCTTTGGTTGTTTAATACTTAATAGAAAGTCTAAGAAAACTGCTGTTTCATGAGGAATTACTGGTACGCGGTTTTCATGGGCGTAATCTTCTAATTCTTTTAATGGTGCTGGAAAGTCGTTCTGTTCAGTACGCATGAAGTTCAATACGCCTGCTTCTACTACTGGGCGGTCCATCATTTCATTTTGTAATACTTTTTCTTTAGTCTCATTTACTTCGTTTGATTCAGTCATATTTACTCCTTTAGTTGAAAAAAGTCCGGAAAGATTCCGAACTTTTTAATGCTATTTATTTTCTTCTTCTACTTCTTCTTCAGCTAATTCATCGATATCCAACTTCTTAACTTGGATACCACGGATACGCCCGTTTTCAACTGCAGTGGTCATTAGCTTATAATTTTCGATTCGGATCACTTCTTCTGCTCGGTCTTCAGGGAAGTAACCTAGAATTTCAATCATGTAACCTGCAATGGTATCTGACTCATCGGATTCTACGCTTGTTTTAAATAATTGGTTGAACTTATCGATTGGCATAATCCCGTTGATGATGTAAGTAGTTTCATTGATACGTTTGTAAAGATGTGAAATTTCATCATACTCATCTTCAATGTCACCGACGATTTCTTCGATTAAGTCTTCTAGGGTAACTAAGCCAACTACACCATTATATTCATCTTTGATGATGGCTAGATGTTGGTGGTTTTTCTTAAAGTCGAATAATAAATCATCAATAAAGCTTGTTTCCGGTGCAAAGAAAGCTGGTTTAACAACGTTGGTGATTTCGATGTTTTCAAAACCTACTTTACGCGCTTCACGTAAAATATCTTTTGTATGGATAATCCCAACAATGTCATCTTTATCATCTTTAAAGACTGGCACACGAGAATATTGTGAGCTTAAAATTTCGTTTACGATTTCTTGGCTGTCATCTTCGATGTCTACCATAAAGGTGTCTGTACGAGGTGTCATTACCTCTCTAGCCAATTTAGTATCCAAAGATAATACACCTTGCATCATTTGGAACTCGTCACTATCAATCACACCTTCACGACGTGAGGAATTAATAATCCCTTGAATTTCTTCACGAGTAAATTGTTGGCTGTCTTCAGAAAACTCGAGTGGAGTGATTTTCTTCAATACATTTGTTGATGCTGTTAGCAACCATACGAAAGGTTTGAAGAATGTTTTTAACACAGAAATAATGCCAGCTGATTGTCGTGCATACGATTCAGGTACTTGTAAAGCTAATTGTTTTGGATATAACTCACCTAATACCAATGTAAAGTATGACAAGATTATGGTTACAGCTGCTGTAGCAATTGTCTCACCTGCTGGAACACCAGATAGATACGGTTCTAAATAAGAAACGAAGGTAGTAGACGCCGCTGCAGACGAGAAGAAACCAGCAAAAGTAATCCCTACTTGAATCGTTGATAAGAAATCATCAGAGTTTTCAAGAAGTTTCAATACTTTTTGGGATTTTACGTCTCCTTCTTCTGCCATGGTTTCTAGTTTTGAATGGTTCACCGATACAAAGGCCATTTCAGCCCCTGCCAGGAAGGCATTCACCAATGTTAAAATAATAATTAGTAATATCTGTCCACCTACGTTTGAGGCCCCAGGATCTCCCATAATGTCGAATTCTCTCCTTTGTTATATGTATGTACAATAATCTGATTTTAGTATACAACCCTTAGGTTTAAAAGGCAAGATTCAACTTATAAGTATGGGTATAGATTGCCGACCTCATCCTGTTTTCAAACTTTTGGACTAACTCTTTTGCAAAAAGACCAAACCCAACAAACCAAAGAAGTGTATAGAAAAGAAACATCCCCTCACTTTTTACAGATTCTAATTCTGTTTAATCAAAAAAGGCCCCACACGCAGGCAGGCCTTAAACATTTTAAAGATTTGTATGATTATTATTTAGTTTTAGCTGGGTTGATACGGTTTGCGTATACATCTGCAGCTGAGTAACGTGTATCGTCAAATCCTGTGTAAGAATCCACTGGGTCAACACCCTTGAATGCTTCAGGACCTTCCATCAATTTGTCTAACAAGATTTCTAAGTTGAATTCTTTATCATCGTAAGCATTGATGTAAGTTTGTACTTGAGGCACATCTGCCAATGCAAATGGATGGTTCACTGATACGTAAATTGTAGGAATTTCGTTTACGTAGAATGGAATATCCGGTGTACCTTTAGATGCTGGCCATGCAACACGTTGTACTGTACCTGCAGCAATCTTAGCTAAGTTAATTACTAAATCATATTGGTTTGTTAATTTAGCAATTGGTTGTTTTTGAGCATAAACGTTAGCAATCGCTGCTGCACGTTCAGCTTCTGGTAACTTCATGATACGTTCTTCTGTTGATTCCCAAACAGTTACGTTAAAGCCACGTTCTTCCATTTTAGCTTTCATAATGTCTACTGGAGATTCTTTAGAAGCAATCATCGCACCGAATCCACCTTTAACACCTTCGTTAAGTACTAATAATACAGACTTGTAGCGTTCAGGTGTTACAGGGAACACATCTGGTTGTTCATTTTTAACTAAAGTAATCGCTTGGTCAGCAACTTCGCGAGCCATTTCTTTATGTTCGTCAGTAGCAATCTTAGCTAACGCTTCTTCTTTAGGCGCTAAGATTTGAGTACGGTCAACTTTGTGTAAACCTAGTTTAGCACGTAAACCTAAAGTACGAGAAATCGCATCGTTTAGACGTTCGTCAGTGATCGTACCGTTTTCGTAACCAGCTTTCATCCATGCAAAGTCTTCATCTGGATCGTTGAAGAATAAGAACATGTCACAACCAGCAGCGATAGAAGTTGGTAGTGCATCTTCACGTTTTAATGCACTTGTAAATGCAACCATGTGTGAAGCATCTGTAATTACCGCACCGTTAAAGCCTAACTCACCTTTTAATAAGTCAGTTAATAACTCACGTGATAATGTAGCTGGTAAGTTTTTCTCAGATAATGAAGCAGATGGGTTTACTTTTTCTACATATGAAGGTAAACCAATGTGTCCAGCCATGATTGCTGGTAAACCTGCGTCGATTAATCCTTTGTAAACTTTACCAAATGATTCAAACCATTCTTCTAATGTTGAGTGGTTAGTCGCAAATGAAAAATGGTGGTCACGTTCGTCGTTACCATCACCTGGGAAGTGTTTAGCAGTCGCAAGGATACCTTCTTCTGAGATACCTTTTAAGTATGCTAATGAGTTTTCTAAAACTTTTTCTGTGTCGTTTGACCAAGTACGTACTGAGATAATTGGGTTTCTCCAGTTTTCAGTAATATCTACGATTGGTGCAAATGACATGTTACATCCGATTGCAGCAGCTTCAACACCAGCAATACGGCCCATTTCATAAGCGTATTTAGAGTCGTTAGTAGCAGCAATTTTCACTTCGTGACCGATATAAGTACCGTCGTTAGCAGCACCGTCACCACCAGCTTCAGTGTTCGCAGCGATTAATACTGGGTATTTAGAGTGGCCTTGTAATACTTTATTTTGTTCATAAACAACATCTGCTTTAGATTTGTTGTAACGTACACCTGAGATGTGATAAGTATCTAATACATCTTTTAAGTATTCAGGTTCAGTACTTGCACCCATATTAAAGAATAATTGACCAATTTTTTCGTCAATTGTCATATTTGCGATTGTATCTTCAACCCATTTGACACCTTCTGCGTCTAAATTATAGGGTTGTTTAGTTAAATCAACTTTAGCCATGTGAAATGTTCCCCTTTCAAGATGAGTAAACGCTTACTTAATACTTATAAACGTCTACAGATGTGTATTAACAAAATCATTATAACAAGAATTTCAATAAATGTAACCCCTTTAAAAGATTTTTTTCACTTTATTTTGGTTTTTGCGCATTTTTTGCAATATTCTAACCCTGCTATAATCTTTAGCATGATTTTGCCATTTTTATGATATAATGAGTTATGAATACAATGAAAGAGCGAGGTCATACATATGAACATCCGCGAGTTAAGTATTAAGCGTGAGGACGTTAAATATGTCACCGAGGCCAATACTTTACAAGAAGCCTTAGACATTATGAAAGAAAATAATTTCCGGTCCTTACCCATCTTAAGTCAGTCCGGAACGATGTATCGCGGAAACATTTACCGACAACACATTTATAAACGGCTATTAAATGGTGAGTCTTTAGATGTATCGGTTACCCATCACCTAAAAAATGCGACAAAATACATCTATAACAATTCAACCCTTTTCCAAACAATTTTTGCTATTCGAGATTTACCTTATATCAGTGTCTTGAATGAAGACCATACCTTCTATGGCATCCTAACCCACCGTGCGTTTGAACGTGGTTTATTCAAGGCATGGTCGCTAGATGAAGATGGTTTTGTTTTAACTATTCAAGCAAACCAGGAAGATCAAGGTGCACTAGCAGTGATATCACGAATTATCGGTCGTTTTGCATCTATCAACACGGTTGTCACAACCGTTGATCCTAAAACCGATCTATCCAATATCATCATTTCATTAAAAGGTGACTGTTCACATCAGTCACTTGAGAAAATTATCTCAAGAATTGAACGGAAGAATTATAAGATTCTTTCTGTTGGTAATACCAAATCAATCGCCTTAAGCTAAGGTGTACATTTAGACACAAGAAAACCTAGCCCTTTGACTACCGTAATGGCGTCATTGGACTAGGTTTTCTCTTTGCTTATATAATGATTATTTCTATTTTAAAGATTGTCTTGTAAAAATGGATTATTCGCCTTTTCCTGACCAATCGTTGTAATGCCACCATGCCCTGGTAAAACTTGGGTTTCATCCGGCAGGGTCAATAAATGACGCTTGATACCAGTAATTAATGTATCTTGGTCCCCGTGGTCTAAGTCGGTTCGACCAATGGTTCCTTTGAATAAGGTATCGCCCGCAACGACAAAGCCGTCTTCCTCAAAAATATATACAACGGATCCTGGGGAATGCCCTGGTACGTGTGCGGTTTTAAAAGTGAAGCCAGCCACGGAGTGTTGCCCCATTTTATCCCAATAATGGGTACGAGTTTTAGGAACTCTGGTTTGCTTGTCTTTCAACCAGTCGGCTTCAATAATGTGCTGCCAAACGTCGATGTTGTAGCGCTCACGGATGTCTTCTACGGCACCGATGTGGTCGAAATGGGCGTGGGTCAAGAGAATCGCTACTGGATTTAACTGGTTTTCTGCGATTAGTTGTTCAATTGTTTCTACTTGGTCACCAGGATCAATAATCAGCGTGTCCTTGTTGTCTTTGACGATAAAGTAAGGATGTTCTTGGACAGGCCCTACTGTTAATTGATATACATGCATGCGTTATCCCTCCACCTTTACTAGACGGTTATAATGTGTCTTTTCTCACATATTTTAGCAATCAACCATCTAAAGGACAAGCAATTAACCTTCCATCAATTTGCGGAAGTTTAGGCGTTTGTCTAAGTAGTAGAATAGTGGTGCGGTGATTCCCATGATGATGAGTTCACTTAAGAATGTAGTAAAGTAAGTCAACCAGAATGGGAGTTGGATGACCCAGAATAATTCTAGCGCGATGATGAATATCATGACTGAGAATACCAGACTGATGATAATCATGCGTTGTTTGATGTCTTTAGCGAATCTGAATAGGTACTCGGCCACTAAGAATGATAGCAATGTATGTAGTGTCCCAAATACGATATCGTAAATACCTAGAGATGCTGAGAACATCAGGTTAGATAGGAATACCCCCAGCACCACGCCCCATTTGTAGTCTTTGTGGAAAACGGCTAGGTGGTTCAATCCCTCTGATACGCGGAATTGTATGGCGCCGAATCCTACAGGTTGGACGAAATACATTAAAACGATGTAAATCGCGGTGATCATAGCTGAGTTCACCAATTTTCTTGTTTTCATAAAAATGCCTCCTAGTTTTTTTCTGTTGGATGGTTGCGAACAACAGTTATAAAAATACAGTAACTTTGACAATAATACAAGCTAAGATAGCAGGTATTTACGCCTATCGTTACAGTTTTATCACACCCTACTGAAGACATTAGTTTAGGTATCAAAAAAAGCAGTGACTGATTTTTGGTCAGTCGCTGCTTTTTTGATACGCTACTTATTCTTTATCTGAGTTTTTATCTGATTCTTGATTTAACTCTTGTTCAAATGAAGTGTCTTGTGTTTCTTGGTTGACCTCTTCTTCGAATAAATAACCTGTTTCTTCCACATACTCTTCTCTTGATTCTACTTCTTCAACCACAATATTATCGGTTTGTTGGTCTTTAACTTTTGATCGTTTAATTAGGCGTGGGTTCACACGTTTAGACCAGAAACCACCATGGATATATTTGGCATCATAAGATAGGTAGAATGCTTTGGGATCAATTTCATCGATTGTCCGGTGCAAGTATACTTCATTTGATCTTGGCGTTAGAATCGTTAAGATCAACCGGTCACCATCACGACCATAACCCACTTGAATGGTGACACCATAACCGCGTTCACGTAAAGCGTTAGCTAAGGTATGATCGTCATTTTGCACATAAACTTCGACAACTGAGTAACCCAAAGCGAGTTTGTTTTCAATTATCATCCCACAATAAATCCCAACTCCGAAACCTAAGGCATAGGCAATTAGGTAAATCGGATTAGATAAATATTGCATTACCATAGATAGCCCTAGAGTATAAATCGTCACCTCTACAACAGCTATTACCGGTGCAATTCTTTGGTAACCGCGTATGGCTAATAGGGTTCGTATGGTATTCAACATGATATATATCAAGTTGATGAGAAAGATTTGCAGTAATAAACTCCAATCCATTAACTCATCCTTTCATTTGTTGCTAGATTATTTGGTTGATGAAGGGTCTAGTCGTTTTTCAATTAGTCCTAACAACCAGTCAGCTAGGATTGACATGAGTGAAATTGGGATAACAGCTGCGATGATAATAGAAGTACCATTTGAAGCATTTACACCACGTTGCAATACGTCACCAAGTCCACCAGCACCAACGAAAGTACCGATTGTGGAAATCCCAATACCTGTAATAAAGGCATTACGAATACCACCCATGATCACTGAAAGTGCTAGTGGTAATTCCACTTTATAAATCACCTGCCAAGGGGTCATCCCCATCCCCTTACCAACATCTACCATTGTATCATCTACACTGATAACACCGGTATAAGTATTTCGTAGAATTGGTAAGATCGAATATAGGAAAATGGTAAAGACAACCAAGTTGGGGCCTAGTCCCATCACTAACATTACTACTGATAGTAACGCAAGGTTTGGTATGGTTTGAATAATGTTGGCTAAACCTAAGATAAAGCTAGATGTTTTACGCTTGTGTGCAATAAAGAAACCTAAGGGTACGGCCACAATAATCGCAAAGACTACCCCGTAAGAGGTCATCAATAGTTGGCGGAAGAATTGTGATAATAGGTACATCCCATTTTGCTGGAAATAATACCCAATCTGTTCAAGTAAATTCAATTGTGTAACGTCAACCATTATTCTTCACCTCCTAAATTATCTTGCGACACTGGTTCAATAAAGGGTTCTGCATCTTCGAAATAGTTATTTTCTTCTAAAAAGCGTTCTGCAACAACTTGTGGTTCCAGTAAGTATTGGTCACTTTGGAAGTTTAATTCTTGCATGGTTTCGTCAGAAATTGTACTAGCTAATTTAGCAAAAATGCCATCCAATTCAGGGTACTGTTCGCGTGCTTCATTTGTAACAACTGCAGCCCCATCATAAGGAGGGAAAAGTCGTTTATCATCTTCAAGTACAACCAAGTCCTCAGAAATGATACGTCCATCAGTTGAGTAACCTAGTACAACATCTACTTCACCAGATGATACGGCTGAATAAACCAACCCGATTGTCATTGGGTATAATTCTGGGAAATCAAAACCATAGATTTCTTTGAAAGCTTCATATCCATCACCTTCACGGTTTAACCAAGTATTATCTACACCAACTGAAAATTCGTCAGCGTATTCTTCTAAGTCAGATACTGTTTCTAAACCATATTTTTCTGCATCTTCACGGCGAACCATGAAGGCATAGGTATTTGCAAAGCCATAACCTGGAGTGTACCAATGCATATCATATTGCGAATCAAATTCTGAAATAACTGTTTCTAAGGCAACCTCAGGATCCGTTTCAGCTTCCATACCCAACTCACCTGTTAGTGAAGTCCCGGTATAGTTTACTGCTGATACGTTGGCATCCCCTGTTTCTAAGGCTTGGTGGTTCATGGATGATGAACCCAAGTTTGGAATAATGTTTGTTGGGGCATCCGTATAGTGATTGACCATACCTTCAACAATATGCCCTAAGATTAGTCGTTCAGTTGTGGATCCGGAAACAATGGAAATACCATTTTCAGATGAACCCCCTAATCCAGGTAATGAACAAGCTGTTAAAATAATTGTCGATAAGACAGCAATAATCGATGTCTTAAGATATTTCATTTTACGCAAGTGATTCATCTCCTTTCTTAGAAGAGGTTGTTGGTGTAACCCATTCCTCTATACGCGCCATCACTAAGTCAACAATGACCGCAAGGATGGTTACAGGGATCGTACCACCTAAAATTAAGTCTGGTCTAAATAGGTTCAATCCGTTAAAGATCATATCCCCTAGGCCGCCTCCACCGATATATGAGGCAAGTGTTGTCCAGGCTATTACATAGACTGTCGAAAGACGAATACCCGCCATAATAACTGGTACCGCAAGTGGTAGTTGTACTTGGCGAATAATTTGCATCCGTTTCAACCCCATCCCCTTAGCAGCATCAAGTAAATCTGGGTTTACGTTTGACATCCCTAAGTAAGTATTACGTAGAATCGGTAATAGCGAGTAGATAAATAAGGCGACAATTGCCGGCACCTTACCAACACCTAGGAAGGGAATCATTAAAGCTAAAAGTGCTAGCGTTGGAATTGTTTGTAAAACTGACACAATAGAAATCACTACATTGGCTACTTTTGGTACTTGTGAAAGGAAGATACCTAAAGGTACAGCCACAATAACACCTAGACCTAAGGAAATCAATGACATGTAAATATGCTCCCAAAGTAGGCGAATGACTTCACTACCTTGACTGGCAATAAACTCTTGCATTATTTATCAGCTCCTTCAGTAGTCGCATCAATTGGGTGAACTGCTGTTGTTTCTGCATTTTCAAATACGGGTTCATCAGTTAACTTGTCAATTTCTTCCTCGTCACCCCAAATTGAGTTGTAAACAAGGTTTACTAATGCTGAACGTGTAACCAGACCAGTTAAACGGCCTTCACGGTCAACCACTGGCATGTTAGGTATACGACCTTTTAGGATTTGTGTAGTGGTGTCTTGTACTAAAGCATCCTCAAATACTGGGCGAATTCTTGTGTGCATGACGTCTGCAACAGATAAACTTGAGTTCGCTGTACGTGAAGCCAAATCATTTAAGGTCAATATACCTTTTAGATGATGGTCATCATCGATTACAAATAGTGAATCGACATGGTTGTCACGCATGATTGTAATTGCCTTAGCTAAAGACATCCCTAAGGTGGCAGTTAATGGTGTGGTTAACATGATTTCTTTTACTGTAATGAAATCAGTTTGTGCTTGCATTAAGCGTTCTTCACCCAAGAAACCACGTACGTGTTCGTTAGCTGGATTACGTAAAATTTCATCTGGTGTATCATATTGGATTAAGTCACCCTCATGCCATACTGCAATACGGTCAGCTAAGTTTAAAGCTTCATCCATATCGTGCGTTACAAACACAAATGTTGAACCAAATTCAACTTGTAGTTCTTTTACTAATTCTTGTAAAGCATCACGGGTAATTGGGTCTAAGGCACCAAAAGGCTCATCCATTAAAACGATTTTTGGATTGGCTGCTAAAGCACGGATAACCCCGATACGTTGTTGTTGTCCACCTGATAACTCGCTTGGATAGCGGTCTAAGTATTCTACAGGTAATTCAACCCGGTTCATTAAACGTTCTGCGACATCTCTGTTTTTCTTCTCATCCCATTTTAGTAAGCGAGGTACTGTTACGATGTTGTCGTATACAGTCATATGTGGCATTAATCCTGTTTGTTGGATTACATAACCAATTCCGCGGCGTAATTCTACTGGATCTTTTGAAGTTGTTGCTTCGCCGTCGATCAGAATTTCCCCACCAGATGGATCGTGCATACGGTTAATCATCCGTAGCGCTGTTGTTTTACCAGAACCTGAAGTCCCAATGAAACATACAAACTCACCATCATCAATTGTCAAAGAGGCGTCTTTAACAGCGGTTGTGCCCCCTGGATATACCTTTTCGACATTCTTGAACTCTATCATTACTTAATCCTCCTAATTTTTGCCTTTTATAGAAAAAGTCTCTTATAACTCTATCAAAATTTGAAAAAATGACCAAATTTATAACGGTTCATTTAGCTAAAAAGGCGACAAATCCGATTTTTAAAGAAATTAACTTAGCAATTAACATTGTATAAGTTATAAGGAGTTGGTCGCCTTTTTTTATGGCTAAAATTTAAATTTTTGAAGATACAATAATTGTACAACTTAAATGTAAAACTGTGAAAACTGATAGCTACAAGATTTATATTATCAAAACTAGACTAGTTACTCTTAATTAAACTACTAGTCCTCAATAATAACCGTTGCAGTAGCATAATGGTCAGTGTGACTGATGGTAATATGTACCGGCGTATCTACTTTGTCACAAATAACGAGGGGTTTACGCTGGTCATTATTCACAATTTCAATATCTTGAAAATGCAGCTGGCTCGAAATACCAGTACCATATGCCTTGGCGAACGCTTCTTTTGCCGCCCACCGACCTGCTACAAATTCTACTCGCCGTTTCTCATTGAGAATATCTGTGTATGTACTCAACTCGTTTTCCGTTAGTAATTTCCCCACAAAACGAGAATTGTTGGCAATCGCCTCCTTAATACGCGCTGTTTCAACTAAATCTGTTCCTAAACCAATAATCATGGCGCCTCTTCCTATCATCAATTACGATATTATTTATATATATTTTAACGTATTTACTTCAAAACTGCACCTTTGTAATAAGCAAAAAACAGGCAAATGAAGTTATTTAACCTCACTTACCTGTTTGATTGGGTCGAAAGTCTATTAGGGTTTGGATGCTAGTCATTAAAACTTTGCACTATAAACTCTTAAACTTTGCACTATAATAGGGCATTAAAAGTCAGACTTGGCCGACACTTCACAAAATACTTTCAACACTTAGAGTGTTTATTCGGCTTTTGTTCCAGCGCGATACAAGTCTAAACGACTTTTGTCACACCTTACTAACGTAATTTTAAATTCTGCTGATTTACCATTAGATTGTTTGTTACCACCGTTTGATTTTTTACGGTCGTAGTTGTTACGGTTTTTGTCTTTAGCATTACCTTTGTAACCACCTTTACGGTCGCCTTTGTAGCCGCCACCTTTGCCGTTACGGTCACGGTTTCCACCACCATTGTTTTTGCGATTTGATGAATTACGGTGGAAGTTACGTTTGTTTCGGTTAGGCAATGGACGTTCCGGTGTGATTTCTACTTTTACAGAAGAAGGATCTTTCACTAATGAACGAACTAATGCTAAGGCAATTTCGTCTTCAGTATAGTTTTCTGATAAGTAAGTAATTGCCTCTTGATACATACCTGTATCTTCTACTTCAATTAACTCTTTAACGACTTTAACTACGTTAGACAATTGACCACTTAATGCTTCTTGTGTCGTAGGTGGACGTAGGGCAGACATTTGTTTCTTGGTTAAATCTTCAATCGTACGTAAGTAAGACATTTCGTTACTAGTAACAAATGTAACTGACATACCTTCTTTACCGGCACGACCTGTACGACCAATACGGTGAACGTATGATTCTGGGTCTTGTGGAATATCGAAGTTGTAAACGTGTGTTACACCTGAAATATCCAAACCACGTGCAGCAACGTCTGTCGCTACTAAGATATCTAATTTACCGTTTTTGAAGTTACGTAAAACCCCTAAACGTTTATCTTGACTTAAATCACCGTGGATACCTTCAGCTGAATAGCCACGTTCAATTAACCCACGTGCCACTTCGTCAACGCGACGTTTTGTACGGGCGAAAACGATTGACAATTCAGGATTTTGTACATCCATAAAACGTGTTAATAAGTCGAATTTTTCGTAGTCTTTACAACGTGAATAATATTGATCAATTAAGTCCGCAGTCATTTGTTTTGTTTTGACATGAACAGTTGCTGGGTCTTTCATGAAGTTATCCGCAATACGTTTGATTTCTTGCGGTACTGTTGCAGAGAAAAGTAGCGTTTGGCGTTCTGTTGGTAACTCACGAATAATTGATTCGATATCTTCAACAAAGCCCATTTTCAACATTTCGTCTGCTTCATCTAATACCAATGTTTCCACATTGTTTAATTTCAACACACCACGTTTGATAAGGTCTAAGATACGACCCGGTGTACCTATTACAACTGGTGGATTTTTCTTCAATAATTTGATTTGGTGTCCGATTGACGCACCACCGTATACAGTTGTTGTGTGGATTCCTTTAAATTTACCTAGGCGGTATAATTCTTCACCTGTTTGCACAGCTAATTCACGAGTTGGTTCAATAATTAGGGCTTGTACGCCACCAGTTTCATGAACTTTTTCTAATAATGGCAAACCAAAAGCAGCTGTTTTACCAGTACCTGTTTGAGCTTGTCCAAAGATGTCTTGTCCCCCAAGTGCCATCGGAATCGTTTGGGATTGGATAGGTGTTGCTTCCTCAAAACCCATTTCTTCGACTGCGCGAAGCAGTGGCTTTGATAGATTCATTTCATTAAATTTCATCTAGTCTCTCCTTTTTCTACTTGAGTGAACTATTTATCTCTGTGAAAAAGCTTTTCCACGTAACAAAAATAGCCGAGTATGCCAAATGCATCAGGCTCGACTATTTCCAACTGATATTGATTACTTTGGTAGCAGAATCTCCGCTACTCCTCTAAACATACTCAAGCTAGGTTAATATAGCACATATAAAGGCGAGGTACAAATGAAAAGCACAAATCTCACTAGAGTTTAATGTTAGTAGTGACGGGGTTTAAGGCCTAGGATGCTTCCGGTGAAGCGATTCTTAACGCTTCCACTACCTCAATTAAGCCCATCCCATTACTTGCCTTCACTAAGACCTTGTCCTCTGGTTGCAAAATGGCTTTAACTTCTTCAATCAAGGCTTCTTTGTCTGACTCAATATAGGTAATTAAATCTGGATGCATCCCCTTTTCAACCAAAGCATCTACTAGTGGTTGGATGCGCGGTCCATATAAAAAGACATGCTTGAAGGTATTCAAACCAATAACAGTAGCAATCTCTCTATGCAATTCATCAGAGAAAGCACCCAACTCTAACATGTCTCCTAAGACTAAAATCTTTTGAGACATACCTTTTGAAGCAATGGCTGAGAAGTTTCGGATGACAGCTTTCATAGCTGAAGGGCTGGCATTGTACGTATCATTCAAGATTTGCGTATCTAAAATTCCACGTTCCCATGAACCACGATCAGCCGTAATTGAAAACTCAGCTAAATTAGGACGGACTTGCTCCATTGATAAACCAAATGAGTAGGCAACCCCTAAGGCATATAAGGCGTTCTGTACGTTATAGCCACCTGATAAAGGAATTTCCATTTTTAATTCAGGTGACAAATTGGTATAGAAGGTCGATTGGAATTGGTCCATCATCACGTCAAAGGCGAAGATATCTTGATCATCATTTAAGCCAATTGTTAAAGTCGATTGCGGTAAATCGGTTGGCATTTGGTCGACAATTAAAGGCTCATCCCCCGGGTAAATAAAGGTCCCTTCTTCTTTCAAGCCATCTAAAATTTCCAACTTAGCCTTGGCGATATTTTCCCGTGACCCTAGGAATTCGATGTGGTTTTCCCCAATCATGGTAATGACCACAACATCCGGCTCCGCCAATTTACTCAAGAAGGAAATCTCACCAGCACCTGACATTCCCATTTCTAGGACAATGACGTCTGTATCTTCTGGCATATCTAGGATGGTTTTAGGTAAACCAATATCATTGTTGTAGTTACCGTTTGTCTTGTGGACTTTTAGAGCCGTCGATAGGGCTGCTGCTGTCATATCTTTGGTGGTTGTTTTCCCAGAAGAACCGGTAATGCCAACCACTTTTGGCTTGATCCATCCTAGGTAAGCCTTGGCAAGCGCCTGCATGGCAACCAGGGTATCTTCTACTTGAATAATTGGAAAACCAACAGGCGCTTCATTGGGGTCGTTGGACCATAGGGCCGCAACAGCCCCGTTTTCAATGGCTTTATCAATATAAGAATGGCCATCTGTCGCACCTTTCAATGGTACAAACAAAGCACCTGGGGTAATTAATCGTGAATCGAATTCGACTGAATCGATTTCTGTAAACCGAGCTGTTGATGTGAAATCAATTGCCTCAACGGCTTTTACGATATCTTTAATTTGTGTGGGTTTCATACTTGCCTCTCTAACTACTAAAGGTCGCTCATTCTTGCATCTAGCGCCTTAGCTGTAATCGCTTCTGTGATTTAGTGACTATTTAGACTACTTATTTAAGGTATCCTATCAGACTTGCTACAGTGACTAGAGTGACTGCTGAATACTTTGCTTCTTATTATAGCGACTTAACCCTAATTGAATCAATTCTTCTAATAAATCAGCATATGACTTGCCGCTCGCTTCCCATAAAGCTGGGTACATAGAAAATTGGGTGAATCCTGGTAAGGTGTTGACCTCGTTAATATAAATTTCCCCAGATTCAGTTAGGAAAAAGTCCGCTCGCGATAAACCCGAACCGTCTAGGGCTAAGTAAGCCTTACGTGCATAGTCTTGCAATTTCGCCACTGTTGGCTCGTCAATCGCTGCAGGAATGATCATCTCAGTGGTATTGTTCAAGTATTTCTCTTCATAGTTGTAGAAACCTTGCCCTTTTGCCAATTCACCAGGTAATGAAACGAAAACTTCGTCGTTCCCCAAGACTGCTAGTTCTACTTCACGCGGATTTTGCACGCTGGTTTCAACTAAAACACGGCGGTCGTATCGGAAGGCTAAGGTTAAGGCTGCTAATAATGAAGCATCATCAATTGCTTCAGATACCCCAACACTTGACCCCATATTGGCTGGTTTCACAAATACTGGGTAGGCCAGTTCATTGGTTACTTTTTCAATGGCCACTTCCTGGTCCTTCTCCCAATCATATGAAGTTAGCGCCACAAATGGCACTTGCGGTAAGCCCGCTTGGTTGAACAAGTGTTTTGAGACAATCTTATCCATACCAGCCGACGACGCTAAGACGCCTGCACCAACGTAAGCCACATTTAAACTTTCGAATAAACCTTGAATGGTCCCGTCTTCCCCGTTTGGTCCGTGTAGTGCTGGGAAAACGATTTGGTCAGTCCCTTCTCGCAAAACGTCAGTAGGCACTATCGCTTGGCCCACTTGGTCTAGCTGGAAGTTTGCTTGCGCATCTGGTTTTTCGGTCATGTTCGCACCTTTAAACCAGTGGCCTTGGCGGTCAATATATACCGGTGTTACGCTATGGCGATCGTATTGAATTTTTTGCATGATGGCAGTTGCGGTTAAGATAGAAATATCATGCTCCGCACTTTTTCCACCGAATAAAACGATAATTTCCATGAAAATTCCTCCGTCGATTGTCTGTCGTATTAAAATCTATCAGTTTTTAAGCTTGGAAGTCCCAAGTTTCGCTTGTTAAATCATAGGTGAGTCGGCCGAATAATAAATGCGAAGCCTTGTCTGTTTCAACAAAGCGTGGGTTATCTTCAGCGAGATATACGCGAAATTCACGTTTGTTGGCGCCGACATGCTCAGCACTTTCAAAGGTAATGACGATACCGTCGTGACTTAACCGTGCTAGATGACCCAAAATTGGCTTGGCCGGTATAGGGACTGGCTTGACTGTTTTTACTACCGTCTTCTTGCGGAATAAAAACATGGGCTTTCGCTCCTGTAAGTCTTCAGTCACTTTTTCAGCTAAGACGTAGCCTAGTTGTCTGAAGAAGTCGTGAATGTCACGGTAGTACATTTTAGTTGTTGGGTATGAATTGGGATAGGTTGAACCGAAAAAGGTAAATCGGTTACCCAACTTATAGAAAGTTGGCTGGTTCAACGGTGCATCCGTATGGCCTAAAAATAAAAGCTCCGCAATTTCCTGGTCAGATAGCTGCTGGAATAGGGATTCATATTTAAAATCAATCCATTTGGTTTGGGATTGGACTTCGTTAGCTTGGCCATCAATAAATTCTCTCACAGCCTCGTGTCCGCTCACTATGTGGAAACGGGTAAATTCATCAAAACGGCCTAAATGGTTTGGATTCTTGATTAGTAACAAGTTATTTGGTACTTTATTTACCGCACTTGTAAAATATTTCAAACCCACTCCTAATGATTGTACCTGATTCGAGATAGGGTTTGTAAAAATGTATATATAGTCATTTGTCACAGCTGTGCACCTCTTATTCCAGTAAATATTTTATCAAATTACGTTTCAAAACACTATCTTTCGTTAGATAAAAGCTTTAAAATACCAATGATTGATAGTCAAATCTTTAAGGAGGCTTTTCAACATGCACTTGATTGCATCTCCATTGCAAAAACAATTTTACACTTATTTACCTAAATCACCAATATATAAACGGTATTCTGTCGCAGATTTACCAATTTCTTATCATAATCTGGTCAACCAACAAAATGGTGGTTATACCTCACACAGTTACGTGGCGAGCAAACGCCCAAGTCGAGACGCTCTTACCGCCGTCTACATCCCTTATATCGCCGGCATGTACGAACAAAAACCAGGCGCCGATTACCACATCCCGTCCATCACTAGGCAAAAGAACTTCGTCCACCGACCTAACATTCCAGATACAGGGATTATCTTTTACGAAGACCACGACCGCGTCGCCTATTTCGACTTTAGTCAAGTAAGCGATAAAGGCGAACCAGCCGTAGCCTATATGGATGTTGGCTTAGGCCAAGTCAGCATTTTAGCGCCCGACTTTGCTAGCTTTTTAGACCTATTCGAACACCGATTTTTAGGACTACCAGCACCAACATTAGTCTCCTATCACCGGGTGAATGTGGCCATCTTACAAGCCAATTCTTTCCAAGAAATCGCTGACCTACTTGCGGACTACGGCCCACTTTTAGGGCAAAAATGGCAAAATGACTGGCAAGACTTGCTGGCTCATTTCGATACAAAACCCTTCGACCAATTCCAAGCAGCCTTGAACACTTACAGCCAAGGCCACAAATCAATTTTATCCTTATAGGATGTTATTCAAAAACGGCTAACCCTTTCAAATGGGCTAGCCGTTTCTTGTCTCTATTATTTTAATACACTACTGAAATAATGCTTGCACTTCAGCAGGCGCCTCACCGAAAGCCACTGTTTCGGTTAAATTCCCTTGCGCAATCCACCGTTGGGTCAAATCAGCTGTACACGTCATCAAGGTAATAATAGGATTACCCGTCAATTCTTGCGAAATATACTGCACTTGATCAGGATTCACTGCTTCAACGAAGAAAGTTTCATATACGTAAACGTTGGTCAAATCTGTCAGGTAAATTTTATCCCCAACCGTCACTGAATCCGAAATGTTATTCAGTAAGATATCTGTCCCGTAGCCGATATGGTGGCTAGCTAAAGTATAATTCCCTTGGCCCATGACTTGGTCTGGGAACATAGTCCCTGCACCCGACACCATGGCTACATCAGACATGCCTTTAATGACCGCGGTATTTAAATTGGCATCCGGAATAGCTACTGCCCCCAGGACATCCAAGTCTGCTTCGCCCGATTCAATGTCCGTCCGCACTTGGTTGACTTCTGTTGCCGACACATTGCGAACCTCATTGAAATCAAACTGGCCATTTGACTGGTCCGACGCATTTTCTTGTAGCTCTTCAGCCGTATAATTTGCTACCGCCACATCTTGCTGGTTTAAATACACCTGTACCACTGGCCAAGCCTGGTTGATCATAATGACTATCCCAATTACCAATAATATCAGTCCTAAAACCCGACGAAAGCCCACTCTTCTCATCACTAGACACCTACTTCCAATTCGCATTATTTTCAAGGCTCATTATGACACATTTTCCAACCATCCGCTATCTAGACCTTTGTAACAAATTCAATCCACAGACAAGTTTTTGACTTTCCACCAACTTATTCACACCATTTGAAAAATAACAGCCTTATTTATCAAGTTTTCAACCGTTTTTACACAAGTTTCCCACAACCTGTTGATAAGCATCCGGATATTTATACAGATTTTACACAAGAATACCCCCATTTACCCACATACTTATCCACAAATCCACAGACTCATACACAAAACGAAGACAAAAAAGGACACTTTTGCCTTAAAAAGTGTCCTTTTCCCTATTTTACTGTGGATGAAGGCGGTTTTAGCCACACATATCCACTGAATGATGAAACTTATCCCCATTTCAAGCATACCTGTAATATCGGATGCCAAAAGTCAGAAGTCAGAATTATCCGACACTTCCAAAAATACTCCGATTACTTGCAATAATTGTTCGGCTTTTGGTCTAGCACTTCAATTCTTAGTGACTTTTGTCACACCTCTATCTTATATACTATATTCACCTATTCGGTTCCAATTCTTGTCATGTAAAATAATGCGGGCAGGCACCCCAACGGCCGTCGCATAGGGTGGCACATCATGAATCACAACAGCATTGGCCCCAACTTTGGCATGGTGGCCAACTGTGACATTACCTAAAACGGTAGCGTTAGCCCCTACTTCAGCGTCATGTTGGATAGTCGGATGACGTTTTGCTCCCTTGTCATTACCAGTCCCGCCTAAAGTGACCCCGTGATACAACTTGACTCGGTCGCCAACAATAGCCGTTTCCCCAATGACAACACCCATGCCGTGGTCGATAAAGACATTTTTCCCAATTTGGGCCCCAGGATGGATTTCAATGCCTGTATCCTTGCGGGTCGCTTCTGCCATTTTCCGGGCGCCATAATAGTCTTCTTGTAAATAGAGTTCTCGCTCTGCGATATGGCGGACCACTGCTTGGAAACCTGGATATAGAAAGACTTCTTCTAAGGAATGGGGCGCTGGATCATGGTCATAGATATATTGGGCGAAGTCACGGTGCGCTTCATTTAATTCATCACTCAGCATGCCCATCACCGAATTGACCGGTTGATAGGTAACGTTCACCTGAATCTGGGAATACGGTCACAACAACCTTGCCTTTACCTAATTCTTTAGCGAGTTCTTTAGCCGCTACGTAGTTGGCACCTGAAGAGAAACCAGCGAAAATCCCTTGAGAAGTCGCCAATTCTTTGGCTGCCGCAATCGCATCTTCATTTGAAACAATCGCTACTTTGTCTAAAACAGATTGGTCTAAGACTTTAGGAATAAAGTTGGCACCTAACCCTTGAATCTTATGAGGACCTGCTTTACCTTCAGTTAATAGCGGTGAATCACTTGGCTCACCACCCCAAATAACAGTAGCTGGATTTTTCTCTTTTAAGACATGACCAGCACCTGAAACCGTACCACCAGTACCGATACCAGCCACAAAGCCGTCAACATTCGGTAAGTCAGCTAAGATTTCTTTGGCAGTTGTTTCCTCGTGGGCAGTCACATTGGCCCCGTTTGTAAATTGACCAAATACCACACCATTACGTTCAGCCGCAATCTTTTCAGCCGTTTCACCAGCCAATGACATACCACCTGATTTATCTGTCAAAATCAGTTCCGCACCGTAAGCTTGGATCAATTGACGACGCTCGATACTCATTGATTCTGGCATCACGATCACGACATTGATGCCTAAGGCAGCACCAACCATAGCTAACCCAACACCCGTATTACCAGAAGTCGACTCAACAATCGTTCCGCCAACGGCTACTTTACCTGAATCCAACAAGTCTTGGACAATGTATTTTACTGGACGGTCTTTTACCGAACCTGATGGATTATTTTTCTCTAATTTGACATAGATATCCGCAGAATCTGCATCTAAACCATTAATTTTGACCAAAGGTGTATAACCAATCGCGTCTACAATATTTTCAAATAACATAAAATCCCTCCATATATAAGCTATCATCATTTTTTGACTACTTGCTTTCACGCTATACTTTTCTGAATTTCTCAAGAGTTTTCTAACTGAAAGACAAGTCAACTATCTACTCGAATAGTACCCTTTTCATTGCACATAAGCAATTGCTTTGCTCAATTTTTGATGATGAATAATTGAAGGGTTTTGATTGTTTTTACCTATCAAAAATACGCATATTCTTTTTGAATACAACTCAAAAAAGTGTATGATAAAATTACAAAATACATTGGAGGTATATATGGACATTCGATTCGCACAAAACCAAGATATTACAGACATTTTAAACTTACTAGAACAAGTCAACTTAATCCACCACCAAGCTCGGCCGGACATTCTAAAAGAAGGCACTAAGTATACCTATGATGAAGTTGCAACAATCATTGAAAACCCACAACGACCAATTCTAGTCGCTGTAGAAGACAACCGTGTACTTGGCTATATGTTTGGAGTTTTCCAAGAAACAGAAGAAGACAATATTTTAGTGGCTGAAAAATCTTTATACATCGATGATATCTGTATTGACCAAGATGCCCGAGGTAAACACGTCGGCCAAAAACTTTACCAAGCCACAAAGGAACTAGCTGCTGACACCGGATGCCGCCGTATTACCTTAAACGTTTGGGCCTTCAACGAGTCAGCCAAATCCTTCTATGAAAAAATGGGTATGCAAACCTTTAAAACAACACTCGAAGATATTTTATAAACAAGATTCACGACCCGTCTATTCAAAAAGGCAGGTCGTTTTCTATTAGAATACTAACAAAATAAAAAAAACGCGTTGATGAGATCGTTCACCAACACGCATAAAAGCTATTCAATATTTTCTTTTTTTATACTTCCGCTTGGAAAGCTACTCTTTTCAAATCTTATATTTTATTTTTCAGTCATTAACCTTCTACAGCAACTGCTTCAATTTCTACTAGTGCCCCTTTAGGAACTGCCGCAACTTCAAAAGCTGCACGAGCAGGCGTTACACCTGTAAAGAATTCAGCATAGACTTCATTCATAGCCGCAAAATCATCAATATTATCCAATAAAACGGTTGTCTTTACTACATTAGACATATCCAATCCCGCTTCCGCTAAAATAGCTTGAATATTGGTTAATGATTGACGGGTTTGGCCTTGAATATCAGTAGTCGCAAATTCACCCGTTGCTGGATCAATTGGTAATTGTCCAGACACATAAACAGTACCATTCACACTAATGGCTTGAGAATATGGCCCTAGAGCTGCTGGTGCCTTTTCAGTTGCAATCGCTTTTTTTGTCATATATAACATCTCCTCTAATTGTTTTTTAATATTCTATATCTATTATTTACTAAATTAGGGGAATTGTCGATGGTTAAATTAACATAAAGCATTCCCTATCCACCTTTTAGGGTTATCATCATTATAAACATTAGATATATGAAGCCCTAGATTTAAATACATAAAAAAAAAGGATATCCAACATGGATACCCTTGAAAACTGATAAATTCAGTCTTTTTATTATTCTGCAGCGTTTTCGTCTTTGAGACCGTATTTTTTGTTGAAACGGTCCACACGTCCATCGGCTTGTGTGAATTTTTGACGTCCAGTGTAGAATGGATGTGAGTCTGATGAAGTCTCAACACGGATTAATGGGTAAGTGTTGCCATCTTCCCACTCAACTGTTTCAGCAGAATTAACTGTTGAACCAGATAAGAATTTGTATCCTGTACTTGTATCCATAAATACTACTGGATGGTAATCTGGATGAATTTCTTGTTTCATTTGTACATACTCTCCTTTTCGCCCTGAACTTCTGCAGCCCAGAGATTATTTTTAACATAACACGAGTAGTCTATCATAATGCACTATCACTTTCAAGTAGAATTTTATCACTTCCCTTAAAATTCCAGCTAGTGATAAGGTCATTATTGAGGTGCGGCAAAAGTCGTTCAGAGGTGAACGTTGAAACAAAATGCTCCAATATCTATCAAATATTGGAGCATTTTGTGAAACGCAGTCACTTCTGACTTTTGGAGCCAGATATCATAACCAACCTTAACCGGTCCCATCGCAAGTTGAGCTCTGCAAGGCAGACAGGTCCTGCTTCACAATAGCTTTACCTGCCTGAACGCCTTGTCTCGCATCCTATTTCTTAGGAAACGATAGGAATAGTGAAGTCCGAAGGCCTTATGTCTAAGGACTGAAGTTCTAATATCTTTTTCTTGGAATTTAAGTTCTAAGGATTATTAGAAATCAGCCTATTTACCTTTTTTCCCCTTATCTAAAAAGGTACCAAGTCGGTCAATGAACTGGTCATTAGTTTCAGTTTTCTTCATTTCCTTCAGCATTTCATTGGTATAAACCAACATATCACCCTTCATCGTCTGGCGCAATTTCCATAAAACTTTCAAGGTTGCTTCATCATGCAACAACTCTTCCTTACGTGTAGACGAACGACGAATATCAATCGCTGGGAATACACGAGACTCTGCCAAGTCACGAGATAAGTGAATCTCAGCGTTACCAGTCCCTTTGAACTCCTCGTAAATCATATCATCCATACGAGAACCCGTATCTACTAAAGCAGTCGCTAAAATAGTCAAGGAGCCCCCATCTTCTATATTACGGGCTGATCCAAAGAATTTCTTTGGCTTATAGAATGCAGCTGGATCGATACCACCAGATAGCGTCCGGCCACTCGGCTTCTCAACCAAGTTGTAAGCACGGGCTAAACGCGTAATCGAATCCATCAAGATAACGACATCACGTTTATCTTCCACCAAACGGCGAGCGCGTTCTAAAACCAATTCCGCAATCCGGACGTGGTTTTCAGGTCGTTGATCGAAAGTAGAAGAAACCACTTCCCCATCAATCGACCGCTCTAAATCCGTCACCTCTTCAGGACGCTCATCAATTAACAGCATAATCAACTCAACCTCCGGATTATTAGCTGTAATCCCGTTGGCGATTTCCTTCATCAAGACCGTCTTACCAGCCTTAGGAGGTGCCACAATCAAACCACGTTGACCGTAACCAACAGGCGAAATCAAATCAATCATCCGCGCAGACAAACGTCCAGGTGTCGACTCCAACCGTAATTGCTCATCCGGATAAACAGGTGTCAAGGCTGGGAAATGCGCCCGTTCCTTCGCCTCATCCGGGTCCTTACCATTCACCGCATACACATGCATCAAACCCAAATACCGCTCAGAAGCCTTAGGCGGACGAGCTGTACCCGACACTAAATCCCCATTCCGCAAACCAAACCGGCGAATCTGAGAATTCGAAATATAAATATCCTCCTGACTAGGCGAATAATTAATCGACCGCAAGAAACCAAAATCAGACCCTGTAATATCAAGCACACCCTCGACATTCATAAAGCCCTGACTCACCTCTTGCGCCCGCAAGACAGCCATAATCAGCTCTTTCTTATTCATTTGACTATAATAAGGGACCTTATACGCCTTCGCATATTGGTAAATCTCCTTCAAAGTCATAGCTTGCAAACTATGCAACTTCACGTGTTCTTGCTCATTATCTGACATAAAAAAACCTTCATTTCTATCAATACTTAGTTACTTTCTGGAAAAGGACGACCGCCTAGAAGCTGAGTGCAAAAAGATGTCGTTAGCTATTATGAAGCCAGGAACTCTTTGGGTCTAAGAAGTGTTAAGAGAGGACTTGGTTGTTGTTTGGGTAAAAATGCAAAGGACTGCGACACCCTTGCCACAGCCCTAACATGTATCACTACAGCGACAACATTAGTTTACTGTAGAATAATCGTATTGTACCAATTGAATATCAGCACCTAAAGCTGACAATTTTTCATCGATATGGTCATAACCACGTAAAATATTACCGGCACCATATAATTCAGTTTCACCTTCAGCCATTAACGCAGCAATCACTAGACCAGCACCAGCACGTAAGTCTGAAGCCGTCACAGTTGCACCTGTTAATCGGTTAGGGCCATTGTAAGTAATCTGGTCATTGTGTTCTTCAATATTTGCACCCATACGCACTAACTCAGGTACATGTTTCACACGTTTTGGATAAATAGTATCCACTAATTTACCGTTACCATTCGCTGTTAATAATAATGGCGTAATAGGTTGTTGTAAGTCAGTTGCAAAACCTGGGTATGGCGCTGTTTTAATATCTACAGCTTTTAATTGACCGTCATTTGGATGAATGTAGATAGCATCATCGCTGATGTCCATTTTGACTCCCATCTCACGTAATTTCGCTAGGAAGCTTTCAATATGTTCAGCAATTACATTGTTGACAGTAACCCCTTGGCCAACTGCCGCAGCAGCTGCAATATAAGTACCGGCTTCGATACGGTCAGGAATTTGTTGGTGAGAAGCACCGTGCATCTCGTCCACACCTTCGATACGGATAGTAGAAGTACCCACACCTTTAATCTTAGCACCCATTTTGTTTAAAAGCATTGCAATATCAATGATTTCAGGTTCGCGGGCTGCATTTTCAATGACAGTTGTCCCTTTAGCGCGAGAAGCTGCCAACATAATGTTGATTGTTGCACCAACGCTGACAACATCTAGGTAAATTTCAGTACCTGTTAGGCCGTTACCGTTAGTTGTTAAATGCATAGCACCTAATTCATTGCTTACTTCAGCACCTAAAGCTTCAAAACCTTTTAAGTGTAAATCCATTGGACGAGGACCCAAGTTACAACCACCTGGTAAACCAACAACACCCTCACCGTATTTACCTAATAAGGCACCCATGAAGTAGTAAGATGCGCGCAAGCTTTGGATCTTACCATCAGGCATTGGGATATTTTCCATGTTCGTTGGGTCAATACGCAACACGTGCTCATTGAAATCAACGTCTACATTAAAGTCTTTCAAAATTTCAATTAAAGCAAACACGTCGTCAATTTCCGGTACGCCCTCAATTACCACCGGTGAATCCGCCATAATCGCTGCAGGAATTAGCGCTACTGCACTATTCTTCGCTCCAGAAACTGTAATCTCACCCTTTAACGGATTACCACCCTTGATGATAAATTTTTCCATTATAAAACCCCTCACTCATCGTTTTCATTTTCGTTTTATTTACGCTATTTTTTCATTCTGTTAATTTCATAGTTTAGCTCTTGTTTGTTCATTAATTACCTATATTCGTCACACATGCTATTTTTGCATACTTTTCCGATTTTATGATAGATAATGCACGATTGATTATACCTAATTCTCTATGATATAACTACCATCCCCACCAATTTTAATGGTTTTTTTAACTTCTATGTAAAATTTGACATATATACAATCAGTTGTGGGAGCCATTTAATTTATTATAACCCATGAATCAACCCTTATTCATTCGAAAGGTTTAAACATCTTGCAAAAAGGGCAATTTCATGTAAATCTGAGGATTTCAAGTACAAAAAAAGAGCAACAACCAAAAGGTCATTGCTCGAAAAAGGATATATAAAGCGGAAATTCACTGGCTAAAATGAATTATGCTTTGTTTGATGAACCAAACATACGTAATGTTTCACGTGCTGTTTTAACGATCGCAGCTTTACCTGGTGCTAAAACTTTACGTGGGTCGTATACTTTGTCATCGTTGTTTAAGTTTTCGCGAACTGCAGCAGTAAATACGATTTGTAATTCAGTATTTACGTTGATTTTCGCATGACCGCGTTCGATTGCTTTTTTAACTTGCTCTTCTGGAATACCTGAACCACCGTGTAATACTAATGGTGTGTTTGTGTATTCAGAAATTTCTTTCATTTCATCGAAACCTAAAACAGGTTCGCCTGAGTATGGACCATGAACTGAACCTAAAGCTGCAGCTAATGCGTCGATACCAGCTTCGTCAACGATACGTTTACATTCTTCTTTATCCGCGTAGTTGATACCAGCAGTAACGCCGTCTTCAGTACCACCAACAGTACCGATTTCACCTTCAACAGAAGCGCCACGTTCGTGTGCGTATTCTACAACTTGTTTAGTCATAGCGATGTTGTCATCAATTGGGTGATGAGAACCATCGATCATTACTGAAGAGTATCCAGCGTCGATTGCACGTTTAGCAGTTTCAAAAGATGAACCGTGGTCTAAATGTAATGCAACAGGAACAGTGATTTCCATTGTTTCAATTAAAGCTTTAACCATAGCGGCAACAACTTCTGGGCCACCCATGTATTTACCAGCACCCTCAGAAACACCTAAAATTACTGGTGAATTTTCTGCTTGGGCTGCTTCTAAAACAGCTTGAGTCCATTCCAAGTTGTTAATGTTTAATTGTGCTACTGCATATTGACCGTCTTTCGCTTTTGTCAGCATGTCGACCATGTTTTCTAATGGCATAAATAGATCCCCCTGATTTTTAATTTTGATGTGCTCGTGCTTATTGTAACCCTTATCAATTGCATTTTACAAGAGTTTTGCCTCATAAAAAAATAAATATTAATTTATGCCATAAAATAACAATTCGCAAACGCATACATCGTTTTTATTATTCTGTTCATACAATTTTTGCAATAATAATCCTAATCGTTTATAGGCTTTTTTGACTGAAAATAATCATTTTTCCCTAAACCGGGCTATTACACTGACTAAGACTGGCTAGCACTCGAATCTTCATCAGTAGCAATAGCTGCAGTGGTTGTATCTGCTACTTCTGCATCACTTGCACCACTTTTAGCATCAGCTTCCACAGCGTTTTTGTCATCGTGACTCCATGCACCATTCATTGAAGCGCTAGTTGAAGCATCAGTTGTATCTTCCTCAATTTTCACTAACTTTTGTCCTGTTTGTTCTAGATACCACTCAATTACAGGTTGCAAGTCTAAAACATGCTCGTTGATTCCACGATACTTACCCTCTTCATCATGCATAGCTACATAATTGTGGACAACATAATTATCTTTATGGATTGGTACGTGTACATGAACACCTTCCATGTTTCCTGACCGCAATTGAGAAATTACCCAAGAAACATTCTTCACAGCGCGTGGTGGGTGAACAGCACCAAGTGGGCTACCTACATCTTTTTCGTAACGAGAAGCAAACATGTCTTGGCCAGGTTTCACTCGGTTATAGTAAATATACTGGTTATTCTCATCTGCATAAGTCAATTCAAGAGGAATTGTCTTTAGGAACCAGTTTAATTGGTCTACTGTTAACAACCCTCTATCCAGTTTCACATAGGTATCACCTTCGACAGCGCCCACTTTTGCTGCAGCTTGCTCAACCCAATCCGGTGCGGTCATGTCTACACCCTCAATGGTTGTGTCACAATGCTTAGTTGCAGTTAAATCTTCCTCAGGGAATACGGGGTTATCTTTAAGTGGTTGAACAGATTCAACGTATTTCATAAACTTCTCTAAGCTACCTTTCAAGAAACTTACAGTGCTAGGTTCAACTAAATCACCATTAGCATTGATTGCCTCTTTACAATTTCCTAATAGGAACTCTTGCCCTGGCATGACTAAAGCATCAATTCCTGGTGCCTCAAGAATTTGACGTAAGTGTAATTGTGATCGTGATGTTCCTTGATCTAGATAAGAAGCACCAATGATTTTTACAGGTTTATTTTTCAATGGATGAATTGTGAAGGATAACCATTCCAATGCACTCTTCAATGGCCCTGGCGTTGTATGGTTGTGCTCCGCTGTAGCAATAATCACACCATCTGCTTGGCGGATTTTCCTATTCAATGTATGAACAGGCCCCTCCGTCGCTAACTCCGGGTTATCTTGGTTGAATAAAGGTATTTGGTCAATTTCAAGAATCTCTAGATCAAATAAATCAGTGAATTCTCTTTGAATATATTGTAACAATAAACGGTTATATGATTTTTCAGCAGTTGAGCCAACAATTCCAACAATTTTCATTTTGTCACCCTAGTCCTTTCTACTTGGTCCACTCGTAGTTTTCAGCAGCTGCTTTTGTATCAGTTCTTAGCTGCGTAAATTCTTGTGTATGATCAATAAATTGAATAAATTCTTTAAAAATAGCTTCTAACTGTTCAACAGATTTTTGGTCACTTAAATCACCATCATCATCAAAAGCTTGTAAAGAATTTCCTAATAAAAATTCTGAATTTGGTATCACACGTGCTCTAATGTCTGGTGAGTCTAGAATTTGGCGCAAGTGCATTTGTGCTCTAGAAGATCCTAAACGACCGTTAGAAGCACCAGTAATCATAATTGGTTTATCTGCTAAGGGATAAATATAATAGCTTAACCAATGTAAGGCATTAGTTAGTGAAGAAGTAATGGAATGATTATATTCTGCAGCACTAATAATGACCGCATCTGCTTGCTCGATTTTTTTCGCGTCCTCTTCAACAATATTTGGAAGTGTCTTATCTTCTGGTTTAGTAAATATTGGATAATCACGGATTTCCAATAATTCAATTTCCGCTTGATCTGCAAAATGTTTCTGAATATATTTAAGAAGTTTTCTATTAGTAGATTTCTTAGAATTTGTACCTACGATTCCGATAATATGCTTCATGATTTTCTGTCCTTTCTATAGTAGAAATATAACCTGCTAACAAATAAGTTCAACTTTGCCCTCTAAACCAGATGTATAGGTGATTTGTCCCTGTCGGTCAACAACCAACACTTCAATATGGTCTATTTGTTCTGCTTGATTGATAATTGCTTCCTTAGATAAGGGAAACAAGCGAGTAGTCCAAATCTCACCATCTAACGAAGATTCACTCACCACAGTGACACTGCGAACGTCCGCTTGAAAGGGCTTACCATTTGTGGAATCTAAAATATGGTGGTAAAGATGTCCATCCTCTTCGAATACACGTACGTAATCCCCAGACGTTACAACTGATTGGTTACTTAAATCGACAATGGCCTTGTTATAACCACGCGTTTGGTCGGGATCTTGGATACCTATACGCCATTGTGTACTTTCTGTATGATTGGGGCGATGGCCATAGAATCTAAGGTTACCACCAAGATTAATCGATGCCCTGGTTACGCCTTGATCTTTGAAATAAGCGATAATTTGATCTGCCGCATACCCTTTTGCAAGCGCACCTAGATCAATCGACATCCCTGGCTTAGCAAGGTAAACTGTTTTTCCTTTTTCATCCAGATGAATTTCATTCGGGTCTACTAAAGTCAGCCGGTCATCAATCTCTTGCTGGCTAGGTTTACGATAATCCGCAAAACCAATCCGCCACAAGTTAACTAAAGGCCCAATAGCTATATTTAACTTTCGTCCCGATGCAATACTTTCTTTTTTACCGATTTGAATGAGATGAAATAGCTCTGGATGAACGCGTATAGCCTTTAATCCTGCCATTTGATTAACCGCCATTAATTCAGAAGATGGGTCATTCGCTGAAAAACGCGCTTCCAATTGAAACAAACGCTGGACTGCAGCAAGTAATAAAGAATTACTATTTGGATGGTCAACCATTAGGTCAATCGTCGTACCCATCAAATTTATAGAATGCCGTTGTTCAAAGTCCAAATCACTAGCCTCCAACTCCTTAAACCTCTTCCACCCTAAATAGTAGAAAGTAACCAAAAACTAAACCGCAAACGCCTACAAAAATTTGTACACCTCTTAATGGCATAAGTAACATTGATAAACCCATCACAAGATAAGTTGTCATTAGGATATGAACTTTTTTGCGCTTGCTGATACCACCTTGTCGCTTAAATTCGCCAACATACCGTCCATACAAACGAGTAGATTCTAACCAGTTTTTAAATTGCGGTGAACTTCGCGTGAAAAACCAGCCAGCAAGCAACAAGAAGGGAGTTGTCGGTAGAACAGGTAATATGACACCTACACTTCCTAGGACCACACTTAGCAAGCCCAATATTAGAAAACCCTTTTCTTTAATAGTCCTCATTTCCATTACTCACTCCTTGAGAAAACATTCACATGATAGGTCTACCTCAAATTACCAAATTATATTTATTCCGTCAATGAAATATCCAAATACTAAAAAGAGGGTGCAACATTTGTGTTACACCCTCTAAAATATGTCTTATTTTATTATCATTCTTGAACCAAATTGTATTACTTATCTAGCGCCTTATGACGAATATTTAATTGATGTTGTTCATAGTTCGCTTGTTTTAGTTGTGGCAAACTCATCATAGCGATAAAGCTGACTAGATAAAGGCTTGCTAAGAAAAGCATTACCATACCTACACCTGAAGCATCTAAGATAAAACCAATGATAACTGATGAAAAACCACCCACTGCACGTCCAACATTCAAAATAGTATTATTGGCGATGGCATTCACTTTAAATGGATACAAACGAGAAATCATTGCACCATAGCCAGCAAACATGCCGTTTACGAAGAAACCTACAATAGCGCCTCCGATTAAGATGGTTAATGCTGAATTGGCAAAAGTGAACAGATACACTGAAACTGCTGATGCAATTAAATACATACCATAAGACAATCTTGGTCCTAATCTATCTAAAATTTGCCCAAATGTCAGCATTCCTAGGCACATACCCAAGATCGTCGTTACCATCCAAGTAGATGACCCAGAAACCGTCACACCAACTTGTTCTTGCATGATTGTTGGTAACCAGTTCATCATCCCAAAATAACCAGCAATTTGTACAGTTGTCATCACCATTAAGATGATTGTTTGATAGGTTTGCCCTGGTGTCTTAAACAATTCGCTAATAGAAGGTTTATCACTTTCATTAATATCTACTAGGTCTTCTGTAACTTCATCTGTATTAATCCCTAATTCATCTTCTTTAATAGTTAATTTCGCCCATACTACCACTAGAATTGGCAGAATACCGAATAGGAATAACCCTCTCCAACCGAGTGTTGGTACAATAAAACCTGCTAGAAGCGCCGAACTGATGGAACCAATTTGACCAACAATCCCATTTAAGGATGAAATTCTCCCTAACTGTTTAGCCGGCACAAGTCCGGCCATAATCGAAATCGCTACTCCGTACTCGCCACCTACACCGATACCAGCAATAAAGCGTAGTAGGTATAAGTAGGTAATATTTGGTGTGAAGAAAATTAAAGCTGTTGCGATAGAGAAAGTAAGAATGGTTAAGTAGAAAACCTTCATCTTGTCCCAACGGTCAGCTAAGACACCGAATAGTAAACCTCCAGCTAGCATCCCTAAGTTGGTAATAGTGGCAATCCAACCCGCCGCTACACTTGAAATCCCTAATTGGCTGATGATAGAAGACATTGAGAATGATAAGAACATCACGTTCAAATCATCTGTTCCCGATGCAACAATAGCAGCAATCAAGGCATTACGTTGCGATTTGTTTAACTTGTGATCTTCCGTCTGTAGTGCATCTCTTCTTGTATTTTTTTCGATTGTTTTTTCCATTTTTGTGCTCCTTTTTTTGGTAAAACTGGTGTAATTCCCTCATTTAATCACCATAAAAATAAAAATGGGCAAAAAAAAATAAGGACATAAATCTGGTAAAGCTGTTATTTGTATAGTAGGTTAGGTCAACTTAACCGTGTTTTTCAGACCAAGCTTTAGGGTCTTTGTACCATTCCATCAACTTGTCATAATGTGGTGATAATTTAGGATCTTTCGCTGCGTAATCCAAAATCTTCACATAGTTTGTCAAGGTCATTAAAGGATAGCCAGCTTGTTCGAAAGCATCTTTTGAAGCTGCTAATAAATAGTCAAAAATAGCTACTGCTGCAATGACTTCTCCGCCTGCTTCTTGAATCTTGTCAGCTGCTGTAATCACGCTACCACCAGTTGAAATCAAGTCTTCAATGATCACTACTTTTGCGCCCACTTCTAAAGCACCTTCAATAGCATTTTGTTTACCGTGATCTTTGGCAGAAGAACGCACATAAATCATTGGTAAATCTAAGCGTTCACTTACAAAGGCTGCATGAGGAATACCAGCAGTTGCTGTCCCTGCAATCACATCTACGTCAGGGAAGTTTTCTTTGATTAATTCAGCCAAAGCATCTTCCACTATTGAACGCACACTCGGGTATGACATGATTAGTCGGTTATCTGTATAAATCGGGGCTTTAAGTCCGCTTGCCCAAGTATATGGTGCCTCAGGGCTAAAGTTTACTGCCTTAATCTCTAGTAATTTTTGTGCTACTAAATCCGCTTTTTCTACTGTCATCTTGCACCCTCCTTATTGTCCAGACCAATCATTTGTGATTTGGTCGTAAGTTTCTTTTGAATTTTCAGCTTGTGTAATTGGTCGTCCCACCACGATGTAGTCAGAACCACCTTTGGCTGCTTGGCTTGGCGTCATGATTCGTTTTTGGTCGTCTGCCACAGAAGTCGCTAGGCGGATACCCGGTGTAATCGTTTGGAAGTCTTCCCCGCAAGCCTCTTTAATAGCTGCTGCTTCAAGTGGTGAACAAACCACACCATCAAGGCCCGCTGCTTTCGTTAATTTAGCGTAGCGCAATACTGAATCCAATACTTCACCTGGAATACCTTGTTCTTCATTCATTTGTTCGGTTGACGTTGACGTTAATTGAGTGACACTAATTAACATAGGGCGTTTACCTGTCGAACCTGCCTCTAAACCACGAAGCGCTGCTTGCATCATCTCTTTCCCACCTGCCGCATGTACATTGACCATTGCAACACCAGTACTGGCTAAAATGGCCATTGCGCGCTCAACAGTATTTGGAATATCATGTAATTTCAAGTCTAAGAAAATGTCGTGGCCTTTTGCTTGTAACTCTTTTAGGAAAGCTGTCCCACCAGCATAAAACAATTCCATACCTACTTTTACATTTAGTTGTTGACCTTGGAACTGATCAAGGAACGCAAATACCTCTTCTTGATTAGGAAAATCTAAGGCAATAATTGGTTTCTTCGGATCCACGTGGCACTTCCTCTCATATTTTTCTGTTATCTTTTCATTTTTTTCTCATTTATCTAAAAATGGGCAAAAAAAATAACCAACAACGAAACAAGGTTGCTGATTATATACTAGCGGATGCTGGTTTTAAAATTTGTTCACTGACAAAATAAAGTGGTTATTCTTGTGAGCGAACAGCTCTTATGTGCAGGGCATCCTTACGCTAGTGCAGTTTCCCCTGTTTTTACTCTGTTGGCTATTGTACCGACTTAGAAAGTTAGAGTCAACACATATTTTAATAAAATATTTACAATTATTATTAAAGACTGTCATATCAACTATCGTACCGATAAAAAATCCGCTCCTTTATACGAAACGTACAAAAAGAACGGATAATTTGCATTTTTATCTTATTAATTAATTTAAATAAGCATCAAATATTATTTTTTCTTACGGACAAGTATAGCACCTAAAGCAGTTGTAATCACACCTAACCCTGTTGCTAACGCACTCATCGTTTGAGCGCCTGCAGCTGGTAAAGTCGCAACATTTTCATCAACAGTGGTAGACGTTTCTTCAGCCTTCACTTCTGCAGATAAAACTGTTTCTACAACTTTTGAACCTGTCTCTGCCACAACAACTTCTGATTCAGCTTTCGCTCCTTCAGTCGCTACACTTTGTGCAGGAGTAGGAATTGGTTCAGCTACCACTACACCGTCTTCAGATGTCGCTACAGGTGCTTTTACGTCATTAGTAGGAACTTCTGATTCTACGACTGTCTCTGGATCTTCCGCAACCGGAGTCTCTGGTTCTGCTGGAGTCTCTGGCTCTTCCACAACTGGTACTTCTGGATTAGTCGGTGTTTCTGGTTCTTCTACTTCTGGAACTTCTGGTTCTACCGGCGTCTCTGGTTCCTCTACTTCTGGTAGTTCAGGTTCTACTGGAGTCTCTGGTTCTTCAACCTCTGGGACTTCCGGTTCTACTGGAGTCTCTGGTTCTTCAACCTCTGGGACTTCTGGTTCTTCCGGTGTCTCTGGTTCTTCAACCTCTGGGACTTCTGGTTCTTCCGGTGTTTCTGGTTCCTCTACCTCTGGAATTTCCGGCTCTACTGGAGTCTCTGGTTCTTCAACCTCAGGAACTTCTGGTTCTTCCGGTGTCCCTGGTTCTTCGACCTCTGGGACTTCCGGTTCTACCGGTGTTTCTGGTTCTTCAACCTCTGGAACTTCTGGTTCTACCGGTGTCTCTGGTTCTTCAACCTCTGGAACTTCTGGTTCTACTGGTGTCTCTGGTTCCTCTACTTCTGGAACTTCTGGTTCTACCGGTGTCTCTGGTTCCTCTACTTCTGGAACTTCTGGTTCTATCGGTATTTCTGGTTCTTCAACCTCTGGAATTTCTGGTTCCACTGGAGTCTCTGGCTCTTCAACCTCTGGAACTTCTGGTTCTACTGGTTCTACTGGTGTTTCTGGTTCTTCTACTTCTGGAACTTCTGGTTCTTCAATACGATTCACCAGAATAGTAATTTCTTTTAATGGGCCTCTGTAAGACCCTGTACTACCGACGATAGAAGTGAATCCCTCACTAACATCTACACTATCATAATAATAATCTAAAGAATTAATATTTGACATAGCATTTCTAATTGTTTCATCTGTAGATTCATATGCTACATAGTTTACTCTATACAATTCACGACCACCATTATCTTGAATTGTAACTTTTCTATATGCTCTAATATAATCTTGATTATTATAAATTACACCTTCTGGTAAGAATGGCTTTTCGATAGTTGTATCCGTATTGTTGTTGTTTACAACATAAATATTTTTCTTGATAGTACGAGATGAGACAGTAAATCCATTCACAGTACTGGATCTTAATACATCAGACGTAGTTTTTTCATCTACTACTTCCAATTCTAGATCATTTTGACTATTTAATTGGTTAATAAAATAATTTAAACGCACTGAATACTCATTACCTAAGAATGTAGTAGATGCAATTTCTTGGTTACTTACTTGATCAACTATCGTAATAATATTTTGAACAGTAGTATCATCAATATATTCAGTAGGTGCTTGACCGATAATTTGGTTAACTGGTGCAACTAATACGTCACCAGTATCTGGATTTTGTAACCCTTCTGAACCTGGTTGTAATTCAACCGTGTCGCCTGAATTTGGCTCTAAAGAATCATCTATTTGATATTCAACGTCATAAGCCATAGTTACTGGTGCAAATGAGATAACTTCTGCAATTGGTTTAATAACCACTTCATTTGTTTCAGGATCCATCAATCCAATTTCACCATGTTTGGCCACGATATCTATTGAATCTGGTTCTTGATTAGGATTGAACATACGTATAATCTCATAATCAACTATTGTCGGCGCGTAACTATAGATTCGTTTAATAGGATTACTAATTACTTCGCCCGTCTCCGAATCACGAAGACCAACTTGTCCTTCTTGAACTAGTTGATCAGATGAACCAGGCGCTAAATGAATATCTAGAATTTTTTCAGTTTCAAAAGCAATTTCTTCTGGTGCTAATTTTGAGCCAATTTCAATAATTTCATTTACTGGTTCAAGGATTACTTCATTTGTTTCAGGATCTAATAACCCAACTTGTCCTGGAGTTAAAGCACTTTCTCCAAAGTATAAATCATCAGATTCAACTTCAACAGTTTCAAATGGAATTTCAACCGGTGCATAATGAATAATTTCTGAAACTGGTGCGTTTATTAGTTCACCTGTAGTAGCATCTGCAGATCCATTAACACCCGCTTGAACCAAAACATCTTCACTATTTGGTGTCAAATCCATATTTAACTCACGAATAGTTTCATAAGGTACATTGGCAACGTTTATTGATACAATTAGATCAACTAATCCCGTTGTATCGTTATAGGTAGTAAGCCATGTATTGTTGTTAGCTACATCATATATATCTACAGAAGATAATTGATAGGTATTACTCGGCATTTTTTCATCAGTTTCAATAATCATTTCAGCTTTATATGTGCCATCTGACTGACGGGTTAATCCTGACCATTTATTGGCATATCCAGAGAGTGAACTAGTCCCTGTTGTTCCGTTAGTTCTGCTGAAATTGGCACTGATCCTTGACAATTCATCGTTTTCTTTAACAATCGCCGTTACTTTGATATCTTCCCCTGCTCTATATACTTCTTTATCTGTAGAGATAGAAATTAATTCAGGGAATTCAGTATCTCCATCTTCATTAAGGATATCAACACTTAAATCAAATAACCCCGTTGTATCGTTATAGGTAGTAAGCCATGTATTGTTGTTAGCTACATCATATATATCTACAGAAGATAATTGATAGGTATTACTCGGCATTTTTTCATCAGTTTCAATAATCATTTCAGCTTTATATGTACCGTCTGACTGACGGGTTAATCCTGACCATTTATTGGCATATCCAGAGAGTGAACTAGTCCCTGTTGTTCCGTTAGTTCTGCTGAAATTGGCACTGATCCTTGACAATTCATCGTTTTCTTTAACAATCGCCGTTACTTTGATATCTTCCCCTGCTCTATATACTTCTTTATCTGTAGAGATAGAAATTAATTCAGGGAATTCAGTATCTCCATCTTCATTAAGGATATCAACACTTAAATCAAATAACCCCGTTGTATCGTTATAGGAAGTAAGCCATGTATTGTTGTTAGCTACATCATATATATCTACAGAAGATAATTGATAGGTATTACTCGGCATTTTTTCATCAGTTTCAATAATCATTTCAGCTTTATATGTACCGTCTGACTGACGGGTTAATCCTGACCATTTATTGGCATATCCAGAGAGTGAACTAGTCCCTGTTGTTCCGTTAGTTCTGCTGAAATTGGCACTGATCCTTGACAATTCATCGTTTTCTTTAACAATCGCCGTTACTTTGATATCTTCCCCTGCTCTATATACTTCTTTATCTGTAGAGATAGAAATTAATTCAGGGAATTCAGTATCTGCTTCACTAGCGTTAGCTGTAGCTGCAAAGGTACTCATTTGTGCTTGTACGCTTGATTCTTCCACAACTTCAGTATCTTCTTGAATTGATTTAGTGTCCGCAACAGTCGTTTCTGTTTCAGCAACTGCTTCGTTACTTCCAGCTTCTTCTTGATCTGCTACTGCACTATCAGCTACAACATCATCATATTCAGTGGATTCACCTTCAGATACTTCTTCAGCTACAACCTCTGTTTGTTCATATACAGGTTCAGATAATTCTTCTGCATCTATTTCGCTAACTGTTCCGTTTTCTTCAGCTGTTGCTTCGACTTGAGAAGTTTCTGCTGACCTTACTTCTTCCACACTTTCCTCAGTTACAACAGGTGCTTCATTAGATACTTCTGTTACTTGTGATTCACCAGCTGTAATCTCATCAGCTTGCACAGAAGTTTCTTGCCCAAAAATAAGTCCAGCAGCTACTACTGCCGAAACTACCCCAACACTTGTGCGCTTGATTGTATAACGTTTAACCTTATTAGCGCCACGTTTCAATTGCACTTCCCAATTATTCTTCCCTACCATATTTTCTCCTCCGAAAAAATTATTCTTTTTAGTAAAATTAAAACAATATACAAAACTAGATATATTATATACCTATAATCCCTAAATAGGAATATCTCTTTCAATTTGAGACCATTTTGTAATATTGTGAATAAAAAAACCTACTCCCTAAATTTTTTGGAGTAGGTTTTTATTGTCTTTTCACAAGTTAAAATAAACTTTTCTAAAAGAGAATTATGCTTCTAAGGCAGCGCCAATAAAGCCATTAAAGATTGCTTGCGGACGGTCTGGACGTGAAATAAATTCTGGGTGGAATTGAGATGCCACAAAGAATGGATGTTCTGGAATTTCTACGATTTCCACTAAATTACCATCTGGAGATGTTCCAGAGAAGACCATACCAGCCGCTTCGAATTCTTCGCGGTAAGCATTGTTAAATTCCCAACGGTGACGGTGGCGTTCTTCAACTAAGGCCTCATCGTTGTATAATTCACGTGCTTTAGAACCTTCTTTAAGGGCACATGGGTATAAACCTAAACGTTGTGTACCACCTAAGTTTTCTAGGCCTGATTGTGTTGTCATCAAGTCGATTATTGGATGTTCAGTATTTGGGTTGATTTCTGTAGAGTTGGCATCAGTATAACCTAAGACGTTACGTGCAAACTCAATAGAAGCCACTTGTAGACCTAAACAGATACCTTGGAATGGTACATTGTTTTCACGTGCATATTTGATGGCTTGGATTTTACCTTCAATACCACGGTTACCAAATCCACCTGGCACTAAGATACCGTCAGCATCGCCAAGGATTTCTTGTACATTTTCTGCAGTAATTGTTTCAGAGTCAATCCAGTCGATATCAACTTCAGCGTCATGGGCATAGCCGGCGTGACGTAATGATTCGGCTACTGATAGGTAAGCGTCTTGAAGAGATACGTATTTACCTACTAAAGCAATTTTCACTTTCTTAGATAGGTTTAGTACACGATTTTCAAGGTTACGCCATTCGCGCATGTCTGCTTCCGGTGTTTCGTCTAGACCTAATACTTCACATACTTTATCGTCTAAACCTTCTTGTTGTAGACGCAATGGTAGTGTGTAGATTGTTTCTACATCACGGTTTTCGATAACGGCGTCTTCTTCAACGTCACAGAATTGTGCGATTTTTGCAGTCATACCGTCTGGTAGTGGATGCTCTGAACGTACAACTAAGATATTAGGTTGAATCCCCATACCACGCAATTCTTTCACAGAGTGTTGCGTAGGTTTTGTTTTCAACTCACCAGCTGCTGCAATATATGGCAGTAATGTTGTGTGGATATAACAAACATTATCTGCGCCAACTTGTGAACGCATTTGACGTAATGCTTCAACGAATGGTGTTGATTCAATATCCCCAACAGTACCACCTACCTCAGTAATCACAATATCAGCGCCTGTTGTATCACCTGCACGTAAGATTTTATCTTTGATTGAGTCAGTGATGTGTGGAATTACTTGGACAGTTGCCCCTAAGTAGTCCCCGCGACGTTCTTTGTTGATAACTTCTGAGTAAATTTTACCAGTTGTTACGTTTGAGTATTGATTTAAGTTGATATCAATAAAACGTTCGTAGTGCCCTAAGTCTAAGTCAGTTTCAGTTCCATCGTTTAATACAAATACTTCCCCGTGTTGATAAGGGCTCATAGTACCTGGGTCAACGTTAATGTATGGATCAAATTTTTGGATGGTTACTTTTAAACCTCTATTTTTTAATAAACGTCCTAAAGATGCTGCTACTAAACCTTTACCGATTGAAGAAACTACCCCACCGGTTACAAAAATATACTTTGTCATGATATCCTTCCTTTTCTAAAAATTTTTATGCTTACAATAAGAAGGGAGATGCGGATAACTATTTTCCTTAGAAAAAATAAAAAAATCCCCATCTTTCCTAAGAAAGACAGGGAGTAACGTGTTCATCTCACAATAGTTATGAAACTAAAGTGCCCAAATAGAATAATAATCCATTCACTTATTTGAGTCAAGGAAAAACAACATGTTTTTTTATAGAGGTTTAGAAATCTTTGTTAGAAGTCTTCTTCGTCTTCCTCATCATCATCTTCGTCAACTAAGCTAAGGTCGCCTTCAAGACCATCTTCAAGATCTTCTTCTTCCTCGTCGTCGCCTAATTCACCTAAATCAGAAGAGTAAGCTGAAATTTCGTCTTCTTCTTCTTCTTCTTCTTCATCGTAATCTTCTTCGTCTTCAACGTAGTCCACATCTTCTGGGTCGTCAGACGCGTAGTCAATTAAGTCATCATCTTCAACAGAAGCCAATAGACTCTTGCTACCTTTGTGTTTCGCTTTGATATCGTCATCATCAATTGACGAAATAATTTCTTCATCGATTGAATCAACTGCGTACCACTCACGTAAGCCCCAACGGTTTTCACCTAAAGAGATAAAGCTACCGTCATAGTTCATTTCTGTATAGAAAGTCGCCATTTTGCTTTCTAATTCATCTTGGGGCATATTCAAGAAATCTTGAATTTCAGCTAATAAATCATTGAACTCGAATACATTATTCGTTTCTACTAAAATTTGGTATGCGACTTCGATCATTGATAACTGTTCTTTGTTTTGACCAGCAAATCCTTTTAATTCCACTACTAGTTCATCCTTTCGCCTTATAACCAACGCACTTGTGATTAATCGTCTAGTATATCCATTATATATTACTACACATGGACCCTTGTTTGCAATTCGATTTGGTATTGACCAATCATTTCTTCTGATTGGTATAAGTTGTATGCCATCCGGGCATTAAACGTGTCCGCATCGTTTTGGTCTACATTAAGTAAATTTAATTGTCCTTGGAAAGTAATTGCTTGTGCATCTGTCACATGGTAGAGGATATCCGTTTTTTTACCTTTGACTAAATTCATTGTCGTTTCTGTACCGTTCACTTGACGACGGATAGTCACTTTATCGTTAGCTTCAAATTTTAAACGAACCGCTACGATGTTTTCGGTAATTTTTTCTTCATATTCTACATAGATAGCCTCGCCTACTTCATAGAAGTAACCATTTGTTTTAGTGGTAAATTCCTCTTGCACTTGTTGACCATCACGATCTTGTTGGATATAGTTTTTAACCTTTAACTGGATTTCTTGTTTACCAGTATTTGCCATTTGGCAACCTCCTCTAATTTCATCATTGTATGCATATTTTACCTCCCTATTCTAACATGATTCCTTAGGACTTCAAAGATTGTATACCGGTGAAACCGCCGTCAAATAGGGGAAATAGCTACTTTTATGTTACAATATAGACAAATTAGTGGAAAGGACTTTCACATAATGTTTGAGGTTTTTAAAACAAGCAACAAACCGCTGACTATGGCGGTCTATAAAGATATTACTAAAAATAATCAAGCCTATGGTTTAGAGGAGGCAGATGCAGCCTTGCTACCCTTTGCGGTTGACGATGCTATCTTGAATGCCATCAACCAAGAAACTTTTGAAGCCCCATTAGCCATCCATTTCTGGCCAACCCGCCCAACAGTTATTCTTGGTGGAATGGATACTCGCTTACCCAACTTTAACCAGGCCGTAACTTGGTTATATAAAAACCAGGATATTTTACCAGTAGTACGCCCTGCTGGTGGTTTAGCGGTGGTATCTGACCCAAATGTCTTGAACGTGACTCTATTGATAGACACCAAAAACCAAGCCTTAACCATAGATCAGGCTTATGAATTTATCGTCGCACTCTTACAAGAAATGATGGACGCACATGGCGTATCACTGGAAGTTGGCGAAGTCGCTACATCCTACTGCCCTGGTAAATTTGACGTATCCATTCGTGGGCAAAAAGTAGCCGGTATTGCCCAACGTAGAATCGGTCATGCGGTAGGGATTTACCTATACATGTCAATCAGCGGAGACCAAGAGAGTCGCGGCCAATTAGTAGCTGATATGTATCATGAGGGGCAAGCGAACCAAGACGAAAAAGGTCGCTATCCTCAAGTTGACCCAAGTGTCATGGCGAACCTTTCTGACTTTTCAAGCATTGATTCAGTTGAACAATTTGTAAATCAGTTGCTAGCAGTTATCGCCCATGCTGGCGTCAACTTAAATGAGAGAAAACAAAGTGAATTAGATACGGCGACTTATATCGAACGAATGCAGAAACGAAACCAAGTCCTTTACGATATATTAGCAAATCAATAGATAGAAACCGCCCGCCTTCACGTATAAATATAGAGAGGCAGAATTTGACAAAGGAGACTGTTATGAGTATTGCAGAAGCGAGTAAACGCATACCCGAGAAGGTGTTTCGGGACCCCGTGCACGACTACATCCACGTCCAACACCAGGTAATTATGGACCTGATCAATTCTAAAGAAATGCAACGCCTACGCCGAATCAAACAAATGGGGACGGCTTCTTATACCTTCCACGGGGCGGAACATTCACGGTTTAGCCATTCATTGGGTGTTTATGAAATTGCTCGAAAGATTTGTGATAAATTTGTACGAAATTATGCCGTTGAAGATGGTGGCGCTTGGGACGATAGTGAGCGATTGGTCGTCTTATGTGCTGCACTCTTACACGACATTGGGCACGGACCTTTCTCCCATACCTTTGAGAATATTTTCAATACTGACCACGAAACCATGACAAGAGAAATCATTTTGTCAGAAGCCACTGAGGTCAACCAGATTTTACGCGGGGTATCCGCTGATTTCCCAAGACAAGTAGCGTCTGTCATTGATAAAACCTATCCAAATCCGCAAGTTGTTCAGTTGATTTCTAGTCAAATTGACGCTGACCGAATGGATTATCTACTCCGTGACTCTTACTTCTCTGGCACTAATTACGGGAACTTTGATTTGAGCCGGATTCTACGAGTGATGCACCCTTATAAAGATGGTATTCGTTTTGACTACAACGGTATGCATGCAGTGGAGGACTATATCACTAGTCGTTATCAAATGTATATGCAGGTCTACTTCCATCCTGTATCACGAGGTATGGAGATGCTACTACACCACTTACTGAAACGTGCACAGGAATTGTTCCTCACGAAAGACCAATTTACTAGCCATGATACCTACGCATTCTTTTTAGAGCCATTCTTCACTCAAGATTGGACGTTAGAGGATTACCTGCGCCTAGATGATGGGGTCTTACAAACTTATTTCCAACACTGGATTTTCTATGCAGAAGACCCAGTCTTGCGAGATTTAGCTGACCGCTTTGTTAACCGCAAACCATTTAAGTCAGTCACTTACAACGAGGTTGAAAACCAAGAAGACGTGAAAGTATTGATCGACTTAGTGGGCAAATTAGGCTACGACATCCAATACTATGTTGCTATGAACTCGCGCTTTGATTTACCGTATGATTTCTACCGACCAAGTGCCGAGAAACCACGTACGCAAATTGAATTAGTTGAGAAAAATGGCCACATGGTTGAATTGTCAAAAGCTTCGAGTTTAATCGCAGCCTTTACTGGTCAACAGCGCGGTGATGAGCGACTATTCTTACCGAATGAATTATTCTATGGGAAAAACCGTGACAACATTACCTTGTTTGAACCAATTCTAAAACAAATTCATGCTATGACAAAAACGGGTACAATTACCCCACTGGATGAAAATTCAACAGACACATTGGCATAAGGTTTTTCATTTATAGTGGCACCCTTTAACTCATTAAGAGATGTCCTGGTTAAATTGAAAGATTTAGATATTGATCAACTAAACTAAGCACCTCATTAGGATTCTTAAAGAGTCAAATAGATTTTAAACAAGTAAAATAAAGAGTAGAGATTGGTGTTTTGGTCACATTCTCTACTCTTTTAAATAATTGAACTTTTTAATCCACCTTCAATACAGGTTTCCCTGCTTCCAGCAAGGCTTTGTTGCGCAGGAAGCCAAATGACAGGATAACTAAGGCAAATCCTGCGAATAATAGGATATAAGAAATGGGCATAAAATCAGCTAAGGGGCCAAACAAGGCCATTCCTAAAGGCATCATGGCGGTGTTGATCATAGACATGACCCCAAACACCCGACCTAGATAGGCTTCTTCCACATGGTCTTGAATCAGTACCATAGATGGGGTATTGAATAAAGGGACGGCAATCCCTGTAATGACCATCAGGACGACATACAACCAGAAGTTGCTGGTCGAACCTAATCCCAAGGTGCAGGCCGCCAAGATAAAGGAACCCAAGGCCATGGTCTTGATTCGGTTGGGAAATCCTTGCCACCAAGAAATCAAACCGCCACCTAAGACGAACCCGACTGAGAAAGCAATTTCAATAGCTGACAACCGCCACACTTCGTCTCCGTATGTCCTTGTCACAACTAAAGTCGGTAACATGGAGGCTGGCGCGATTAGTAACATGAAGATGCCGAAGAAGATGAATAGGTTTCTTAGGAAGTCATGGTTTTTGACGTACCGGACGCCCAACATAAAGTCGGCAGTATAGGACGCCGCCTGGTCTCTACTTGCCTTGTCATGGGTCCGGACTTTCAAAAATAACATGGTGACAATCGCTAATCCCGCTGTAACCACATCGACTAGGAAGATGTAAGCCAGTGGCCAGGCTGCTAGCAAACCCGCTGATATCAAAGGCGACCCGAAGTTTAGAATCCCTTGAATAGAGGAATTGAGGCCGTTAATCCGAGTTAATTCTGATTTAGGGACGATTTGTGGCAAAATAGCACCCACTGCCGGTGTTTGGACGGCTGCGCCAAAGGCACGAATGGCCGCCACAATCAGTAACATCCAAATCTCTTGGTAACCCTGCATATACAACAAGGCTAAAATAAGCGTTGATACCGCAATCCCACCATCAGCCCACATGATTAATTGCTTTCGGTTAAACCGGTCAGCCCAGACCCCTGTTACTGGTGACAGTAAAAAGGTTGGTAAAAAGGCGCAGATGATATACAAGGTCATCATGACACCGGACCCGGTTTCAATCGTAATATGCCACATGATGGCATATTGGACGATGGATGATCCGAATAGGGAAATCCCCTGACTGGTTAGGAATAAAGCGACATCCCTTACCCAGTTTCTATTTGCCTGTTTATTGATTTCATTCATGGAAATCTCCCCCATATTTCAAACTTTCTTCGTCTTCCATCTTACTCGACCAAGCCGTCCCTGTCGATATTTAAGCCGTTCAAATGGGCATGTACAGGCAATTTATATTTATATTTATATTCATTTTCCAATCAAATTGAAACCCACTTTAACGAAATAAAAAATCGAGACCAGTGGCCCCGACTTTATTTGATCTATTTATTTTTCTATAATGCTTCCATAAAGGCTGCCATCCGGTCCATGGCTACGGCAATATCCTCATAGGCTGCGGCATAAGAGAAACGGAAGTAACCTTGGCCGCCTGGTCCAAAGGCTGAGCCAGGAATGACACCGACTTTCGCTTTTTCAGCTAAATCTAGAGCAAAGGCTTGGTCATCATCACCGTATTTGGCTGGAATGCGGGGGAATACATAAAATGCGCCAGCTGGATGCGGGATATCAAATCCCATAGCTATCATCCGGTCCACAATCATATTCCTGCGGTGGTTGTATTCACCCTTCATGTCATCAATGGCTTGGTCGCCGTCATTATAAGCAGCTACCCCGGCCCACTGGTCAGGTGTTGATACACAGGTTACCATGGTTTGGAAAATTTTGAACAACTCTTCGTATAGGTCAGCTGGAATATGTAAGAAGCCTAGTCTAAAGCCGGTCATGGCATAAGATTTAGACGCGCCTGCCAATAAAATTGTCCGGTCAGGCAATTCTTCAACCATTGAATAGTGGTCACCTTCATAAACCAAATCCCCGTAAATTTCATCCGACAAGACATAAACATCCGGATACTTCCGCAAGACCTCTGCCAACCCCTTGACCTGATCCTTAGAATAAGTGGTCCCAGTTGGATTGTTTGGATAATTCAGCATCAACAACTTGATCTCAGGATGACCTTGTAGCTGGTGGTCCAAAACTTCAGGCGTTAAGACAAAACCATCAGCAGACGTATCCACAAAAATTGACTCCCCACCAGATAAAATAGAAGAATAGCCATATAGTGGGAAATATGGTGATGGAATCAAGACCTTATCCCCAGGATTCAAAAGGGCCATCATGGTAATCATAAAACCTTGACTAGCCCCCACCGTCACCATAATTTGTTGCCAGTTTAGGTCTAGTTGATGACGACGTTGGTAAAAATTAGCAATCGCCTGACGCAACTCCTGCAAACCATCCGAAGCCGCATAGTGGGTGAAATTCTTATCCAAAGCCTCTTTCATCGCATCTTTAATAAATTCAGGCACATCAAAATTTGGCTCCCCAATCGTAAAATTCAACAAGCCAGGAATCGTCGACACCTGCGCATCAAAAGCCCGAATCTCAGACGGCGTAATCTGCTTTAATCGCTCATTAATCGTCATACCACAAAAATCCTCTCATTAACCGGCCAGTCCCCCAACCGCATATTTCCTATATTGTAGCACTTATCCCCAAAAATCGTGATGCCTTTTCTAAACCTTTTTGTAAAAGGACAGTTCCTAACCTCTAAAAATTACAAAATATTTAAAGGCTACCGCTATTGGTCTAACTTTTGGTAGTATATAATAAAAAGAAGTGGAAAAATAAGGGGTGCGAGCAAAAGCGCGATTCCCCCTTTTCCAAAAAGCTGTATCAATTGTACTAATGAGGAGTGTATACAATGGCACAACGAAGATATAATACGGATGCGAGTGTCAACCAGATGCAATCTTTGCGGGCGGAAACACATCAAAAAGCCAGCGCCTTGTCGGCGGATATGCGGTCCTTCTTCCAGGATTGTGAGGGGTATTTTCTAACGAGTGGTCCGGCGCAACCTGCGATTTATCAGGAGTTATCGAAATTGGTGGACCGATTGCAGGTAGCGGAACTGCGACAAATTTCAGCTGAGGAAGTGCTAGGGATGTCGGGGGAGGATTATTGTAAGTTGACCCTTCGTCGCTTGAATATTGAACGATATGATTTTAATTTAGCTAAGTATGTACCAGCTGTTCTATCATTTGTGGTCTTAACTTTAACCATTTATGCGACTTATATGTTTATTGCCGGTTACGCATGGTGGGGTGACTTTGCTTCTGCTCTCCAGATGCCAGTTGCGGTATCAATTTTAGGATTGCCTCTCCAGGTTTTCGTGATTTTCACAGCCATTTTCTTTTGGGTGACTTTCCAGCGGAATACTGCCTTTGGTCGCAAGTGGTACCAAGGCTTTAATGTCTTATATTTATTGGCCGGCATCTTTTCTGCCGCACTGGTTTTCACCCTACCCTACATTATTCATTCATACCGGGTAGCGCAGATTAACCTACCAGTCTGGTTGGTATGGGCCATTGCCATTATCGCTATGGGATACTACTTCTTGGTCTCTTACTTCAATGTGGGCGATAAGGTAGACTTATGGATTTCAAACCGAGCGGCTCAGTCGACTTTAAGTGATGACGACACCTATTCACCAACTTTAGGAGCCTATTTAACAGGCCAACCAGGGAATGAAGATAAGGATTTAACCCCAGTTCGGGAATTAGACCAAACACCTGATAGTAATAATGAGGAAAAACTAGCTGTCTCTGATGAACCCATGCGTTTAAATAACTTGTGGAATACTATCATGTTAAAACGGCCGATTATTAACCGGAAGACTTACCGGGAAATGCAAGACCGTCAAGAACGTGATGGTTACAGCGATAAGGCAGATAAAGACAACAAGAAAAATAGCGAATCTGGCAAAACCAGTCAGCGCCGTAAAAAATAAGGGCTAGCAAAAGCTGAATTTCGCTGATATTGGTACTGATTAATAGTACTGATACATTGTACCGATATATAGTAAGGAGCTAACTAAGTGAAGATAGCAGTAATAGGTGGCGGGATCCTTGGATCGACCGCTGCCTTTTATTTAACCAAAGACCATGATGTAACCCTATATGACGACGGAATTGGGCAAGCTACTAAAGCGGCGGCCGGCATTATCTGCCCCTGGTTCTCTAAACGTCGCAATAAACCCTGGTACCGCCTAGCCAATGGTGGGGCCCATTTTTACCGAGACTTATTGAAAGATTTGGCGGACGCTGGGATAGTGACCCAGGCTTATCAACAAAAAACGACTTGGTTGTTGAAGAAGAAGCCCAAACTGATTGATGATTTGATGGCGATTGCTGAAAAACGACAAGGAGAAGCCTCTTTAATCCAAGAAATTAACAAGTTATCCCCAACTTATCAACAGGCTCGATTTCCCCATTTTCACTATGACAACGACCTGATTGAAACGGATGGCGGTGCGGTAGTAGACGGTCAAGCTTTATGTCAGGATTTAATTACCGCAGCAAAGGGGGAAAATCTAAAAGTTGTGAATGTTCGGGCTGATTTAACTTTCTTAGATGATGGTAAAGTTATGGTGAAAAATGACCAAGAAGTCTATGATACCGTTGTTTTAGCGACTGGTGCTTGGTTGGGTCAGGTCCTTGACCCACTGGGCTATCAAGTAGATGTCCGCCCTCAAAAAGGCCAACTGGCAGTGATTGAAACCGACTGGGATACCCAAGCATTACCCCTGATTATGCCTGAAGGTGAAGGTGATTTTATACCTCATTTAGACGGGAAAATCTTTGTGGGCGCTAGTCATGAAGACAATCAAGGCTTTGATTTGTCCACAGACCCAAGCCAATTAGTGGATATCTTTTCCAAAATCTATCAACTGGTCCCTGAATTGGCTAACTATCCAGTCACTGACTATAAAATCGGTAGCCGGGCTTATACCTCTGACTATGCGCCCTTCTATGGACCATTGCCTGACCGGCCAAATGTTTATGTGGCATCCGGCTTGGGTTCATCCGGTTTAACCACCGGCCCTTTGATTGCTAGAGAGATGAGTCGCTTAATCAATAATGAGGAAACCTTGCTTGATCCTAGCGACTATGCCGTTGAAAATTATATCCAAAAGCGTGTCCAATAGTAGGAAAGTCTTTCAAATCATTTCAAATAGTTAATATCATACACAGTCCTTGCTGCATCAAATGAATCAGCAAGGGCTTTTTTTGGTGTTCATTTATATTTATTTGCACACTTAATTTGCATAACTTTTAAATTATTTTCCACTTCTTCCAGTTCTGTGTCTTTTCTTACAAATATCACATGATTTGCGGAGAAAATCTTACATTGATGAGAAAATCATGTGAGGTATTTTTCTGTCATGTTACTTTTTTGAAAATATTTTTAAATTATTTTACACGGCACAAACCCTTGTGAGATAAGAAAAAGATGAGATTCACTCTCATCACATTCTTAAAATAGTGGTTGACATTCAAATCTAAAGTGACTAGGATACAGTTATCAAAACTTACTTGTAGCGTTTTCTACAGGGTTTCTGTTTTGCATGTTTTATTAAAATTAAAGAAAGGGTGCGGTATATCTTGTCTATCGATTTTGATAATAGAGAGTTTGGACGTCAATTTGTTGATGTAGTAAAAGCTAACACAACCATCTCTCCTGACCATTATTCTACCTATGACTTGAAACACGGTCTACGGAATGACGATGGTACAGGTGTATTAGTTGGGGTGTCAGGGATTGCTTCAGTTTCAGGATATAAAATGCTAGATGATAAAATAATTCCGACAGAAGGGGAACTCCGTTATCGGGGAATTCGATTGACAGACTTAGTAGAGAATTATTTTAAAGAAGATAAGTTCGGCTATGAGGAAACCATCTACCTATTGCTCTCTGGCAGTTTACCAACTAAAGGAGAAATGGCTGCTTTTGATGAATTGCTGGAGGAGAATCGAAAACTCCCCGATAGCTTCATTGAAAATTTCATTATTAATTCACCATCCGAAAACGTAATGAATAATATGCAACGGGTATTATTGGCACTTTATTCCTTTGATGATAAGGCGGAAGATCGTGATTTTGAAAACCAAATCTCCCAAGTCATTTCCATCATTGCGAAGATGCCACTCATACTTGCCTATTCCTACATAGGTAAGAAGTATTACTACGATGATGCGTCACTTATCTTGCATCACCTGGAGCCGAATATGTCCACAGCTGAAACAATCCTTCATCTTATTCGTCCAGACGCGACATTTACAGATGAGGAAGCCAAGTTACTAGACCTATGTTTGATTATCCATGCGGAACACGGTGGCGGGAACAATTCAACCTTCGCTACTCACGTAGTGTCTTCAACAGGAACGGATACTTATTCAACCATTTCAACAGCCTTAAGTTCGCTTAAAGGGTCAAAACACGGTGGCGCCAATTCGATGGTAGAAGCCATGGTGCAAGATTTAAAAGCCACAACGGCTGATTGGACGGATAAGGACCAAGTTGAAAAATACTTACGTGACATCTTAAATAAGCAAGCCTTTGACCAGTCAGGTCTCATCTACGGTATGGGGCATGCAGTATATACAAAGTCAGACCCACGAGCTGTTTTGCTGAAAGATAAGGCGAAAGAAATGGCCATTGAAAAAGGCTATTGCGATGACTTCAACCTCCTAAGTAACATCGAAGCCATCACCAAAGACCTCATCAACGAAAAGCGTCCTGCCAGTGAAATTTGTGCCAACGTCGATTTATACACGGGCCTTGTTTATAGAATGCTTGGACTGAGTCCAGACCTCTATACCCCAATCTTTGCCGTCGCACGAACTGCCGGTTGGTGCGCCCATCGTTTGGAACAAATTCAAGACCCGAAAATTATCCGCCCAGCTTATGTCAACATTTCCAAAAACAAGGCCTACCTTGCCATGGAAGATAGGCAAAGCAAACACAGTCAATTAGCTCTCAAGTAACGATCAAATAACAACAGACACTCTGGTTTACGAAAGGGAAAGTGATTACTATGGGAAACAACACTGATCTAAACAATAAAGAAGCATTTACTAAAATTAAACATAACAACCGTCAAGCAAAACCACGTACACGCGGGATTACAGAAATCCGTGGACCATACTATACAGTTATGGGTGAACGCTACTTACGTGATGTGTTAGAAACAATGGGTGAACATGTAGATATCTTGAAATTTGCTGGTGGTTCTTTCACCTTAATGCCTGAAGAAGAATTGATTAAAATTTTAGACTTGGCGCATGAATATGGTGTCAAAGTATCTACAGGTGGATTCATGGAATATGTTTTAACACAAGGAATCGAAGCGGTAGACTACTACATTAGCGAATGTAAACGTGTTGGTTTTGACATCATTGAAATTTCTACAGGATTTATTACCATGCCAACTGATGATATTGTCCGTTTAGTAGAACGCGTGCAAGATGCAGGTCTATTAGCCAAGCCAGAAATCGGTGTGCAATTTGGTTCAGGTGGTACCAACACAATCGAACAAAATGAAGCAGCCGGTCTACTTGATCCCGCTCAAGCGATTGAAGTAGGTAAACGTTGTTTAGAAGCTGGGGCTTACATGTTGATGATCGAGTCTGAAGGAATCACTGAAAGTGTGGCTAGCTGGAGAACAGAAATTGCTACCCGTTTCGCTTCAGAATTAGGTACTGAAAAAGTCATGTTTGAAGCAGCTGATCCGGATGTATTCTCTTGGTACATTAAAAACTACGGTCCAGACGTGAACTTGTTCGTTGACCATAGTCAAATCGTACAATTAGAAGGTATTCGTCGCGGTATCTGGGGTAACAACGAGTTATTCGGCCGTGTAATTACCTTAAACGACGGTAAAAACTAAGTAGTCATATAAACATCAACTATAGGGGGTATGCGTTTTTGACCATATACTCCTTATATATCTATAAAGAAAATAGACTTAATAAAATATCGGAGGTCGAGTAGATGTCAAACGATAAACAAACATTGGTTCAACAACTTGCAAGCTGGGTAGAAAGCCGTAGCTATGATGACTTATCAGATGAAGCCATTAAAGTATTAAAATTACGTCTCTTAGATAGTATTGGAGTTGGGATCGGTGCCTTAGAAGGCCAACCCGTGAAAGATATCCGCACGATGACAGAAGATTTAGGTGGCGCCCCACTAGTAACCTTACTTGGTGGCGGTAAATCCAGTCCTGACTACGCAACCTTTTATAACGGGGCAGCTATCCGTTATTTAGACTACAACGATTCATACCTAGCGAAAAACGAAACCTGCCACCCATCTGACAATATTGCCCCAGTATTAGCCGCCACTGAATACGCTGGTGGTAGCGGGAAAGACTTCTTACTTGGCTTAGGCATCGCCTACCAAGTCCAAGCTCGCTTATCTGACGTTGCTCCCGTACGTGACCATGGTTTTGATCATACCGTACAAGGAAGTTACGGTGCCGCTGCAGGTGCGGCCGCTGCCTTGAAATTAGACGCTGATAAGACCGCAAATGCGATTGCCATTGCAGGTACAGGCTACAATTCATTGCGGGTGACTAGAACCGGTGCCCTATCTCACTGGAAAGGGTTGGCTTATCCAAACACGGCCATGGGTGCCATGCATGCGACTTTACTCGCTAGCTACGGCATTACTGGACCTGAAGAAGTATTTGAAGGAAACAAAGGATTCATGGATTCGATTGCTGGTAAATTTGATATCGACTGGTCGAAAGAAGATTTAAACCGAGTAACTAAAACCATCACCAAACGCTACAATGCTGAAATTCATTCCCAATCTTCTATTGAAGGTTTGTTGGAATTGAAAGACGCAGAAAATATCGCCGCTGATGACATTAAGGAAATTCGATTGTACACCTTTGACGTAGCCTTCAATATTATCGGTGGTGGCGAGGAAGGTGGCAAAAAGAACATCCAATTCAAAGAGGAAGCAGATCATTCACTACCTTACATGCTAGCTGTCGCCTACTTAGACGGACAAGTCATGCCTGACCAATACGAACCAGCCCGCATTACTAGTTCAGACGTTCAAGACCTCTTACAAAAAGTCCACGTTGAACCAGTTCAAGCCTACAGCGACCGTTTCCCAGCAGAAATGGCTTGCCGTATTGAACTAGAAACCAATGACGGCCAAGTATTTGAAATTGAGAAAAATGACTACCATGGCTTCAACACCCACCCTGCCGATTGGGACGTCTTAATGGAAAAATACAAGGGCCTTACAAGTAAAATCGATGCTGACCTAGCAGATAAGATTGCTGCTACCATCAAAGATATCGAAAACGTTGATATCAGCGTCTTAACTGACTTACTAGGACAAGTGAAAGTCAAATAAGTACATTATGCCAACTAAAAAAGGCCTAGCTGAGTATACTTACATACTCAGCTAGGCCTTTTACTTTATTCAAAATAGATGAAGGTAGATTAAAGGGCGGAGCCTAAAATCGGGCCCACACCTCATAGTCGAGCTCGAGGATCTCGCATCCTAAAATCGGACTCGCTTTGGCAGTCAGGTGTTCACTTCAGGAATATTTGCAGCAAGTAAACTTGCTACGGCATATTCCTTCCAGTGCTACCTGCCTAAACGCCAAAGCTCACACCTTAATTATTATTTTGTTCTTTTAATAAGTCACGGATTTCTGTTAATAGTAATTCTTGGCTATCAACAAGTGCAACTTCTTCGTCTTCTTCAACACCATCTTTTTCGAATTGGCTCTTCAATGATGCTACAGCTTTCATAACGAAGAATAATACCAATGAAATAATTAAGAATGTAATCACTGCTTGGATAAAGTTACCTACAGTCAATACAGCAGAACCTAATTGAACTGTGATAGAAGTAAAGTCAGTTGACCCTAAGATCAATCCAACAAACGGCATGATGATATCACTTACTAACGAGTTAACGATAGCAGTAAAAGCAGTCGCCATTACAACCCCAATAGCCAAGTCTAAAACATTGCCTTTAGCAATAAAATCGCGGAATTCTTTTAACATTTTTGTTTCCTCCCCTAAATAAAATATGATTAATAATACATAACTTATTAAACCATATCTCTCATTTTTTGTAAAAAAATAGCCTAAAACCATACAAAGAAAGTACAATTTCAAGCTGAATATTTCAATATTGTATTAAAAATGTACGAAATTGATGACCCCTAAACCAATCATCAAACAAGAAACCACTAAATGCAACTTCCGGTGCATGAAAATAATGGCCACAAACTCCCGCACCCAATTTAAAATCCGCTCCATCATCGTCGCCTGCGCACCCACACCAGACATCTGATACAAGCCCTCCATATTGGCGTACAACTGACTGCGGTATAAATGGTAAGACGACGTCACAAAGACCGCTTTCGTCGTTTTCAACTGCTTCACATTCGCCTGCATAATCCCTTTTGCGTAAATAAAATTCTCATGGGTATTTCGCGCCTGGTCCTCAATTAAAATCATCTCAGGTGGCACCCCGTGGTCCACCAAATAATCGGCCATAATCCGCGCCTCACTCACCTGCGACTCCGCCCCAGTCGACGTCCCACTCACGATTATCCGTGGCACCGATTGAAATTGGAACTGTTGCCGTTCAATGTAATCCACCGCCATATCCAACCGACTCTCCAGAGCACCCGAAGGTTCCCCGTTCTTAGACAGCTGCTCCCCCAAAATCACCACAAAATCCTGCTGGCCTTCATCCTCCAACAAGGTCAATCGCAAGGTCACCACCAAATAATTGACGAAAGCGAGCACGAAATAGGCCATCGCAAACTGGAAGACCCGTACCACTTCCTGGTGAAAAAGGGTCGAGTAGAAGAAACTGGCAACATATTGGAAGACAGTTCCGCCAATCAATACAGCAGCCAATAGTAAACCTACCGTCAACTGCAATTTCGACTTTTCAACCCGGTAGACTTTCAACGCATAGGAAATCATCCCAACTCCAAAAATCATGGTAAATAAAGGCGCTAATAACCGGACGTACCTGTCCAACCAATAAAAGACATGCTGGAAGAAGGGATGGTTGTTAAAAGTCGGATCATTTAAAATCGCAAAAAATAAAATAATAAAGCCCGCTAAAAACAGGAAATTATCCACCAAATTCCTGGGCGCAATCACTAAAATGACGATGCCAACAAGAAAACATGTCAGCGCTATGAGATATGGAATCATAAAGCCTCCTAGATTTCGTGGTAAGCCGCGTACACGTCCCGCTTATTCACGCCCGTTTGCTTAGCCACTTGTTTAATGGCATCCTTTGTCGACAAGTCTTTTTGCCCCATCCACCAGTCCACCTGGTCTTTCAAGGACATCTCCTCTAAAGCATCCTGTAACATCGTCGCCTCAGTCACTGGCGCATCATTACCCGCAATATAGAAGCAAATTTCCCCTTTAATCGGCCCATTTTGGTCAAAATGCACAGCCAAATCATCCAGGCTGCCTCGGTTAAACTCTTCAAACTTCTTAGTCAACTCCCGCACCACTACCGCAGACCGGTCAGGGCCGAAGGCATCACGACAATCCTCAAGGGTTTGCACCAAGCGGTAAGGCGATTCATAAAACATCATCGTGTAGGGAAAATTCACCAAGTCATCCAAGAAAGCTTTTTTCTCAGACTTCTTACGCGGTAAAAATCCAATAAAAGCAAACTGGTCAGTATCCAAACCTGAAGCCACTAGCCCAGTTAAGGCCGCATTGGCTCCAGGTAGCGGCACAACCCGAATACCTTCTGCAATAGCTGCTTGCGCCAACTCAAATCCCGGATCAGAAATTGCTGGCATCCCTGCATCAGACACCTGCGCTAAACTCTGCCCTTCTTTTAGCATAGCCAAAATTTGTGGAATCCGCGTTTGACTATTATGTTGGTGGTAGGACATCTGCCCCGTCGTCACCTCAAAATGATTGAGCAACTTCTGCGTATTTCGCGTATCCTCAGCCAAAATCATATCCACCGATTTCAAGGTATTGACTGCACGAAAAGTCATATCCTCCAAATTACCAATCGGCGTCGGCACCAAATACAAGGTACCAAACCCTTCATTCTCCTGCTTTGTAAATGAATGTTGTACCTGAACCATGCCCTCACTCCTCATCTTTAACTGCTTTTTCTTCCTCCGGCAAAAAGGGTAAACTGCCCTCTAAGCTGTCAGACACCCGGTCCGTCCACATTTTTGGGGGCCAAACTTGGCTGACGCCCTTTTCTTTAAGGAAGGCTTCCTTTTGTCTACGGGTTAATTGTTTAAATCGATATTCCGCTGACATGGCCCGCGACTTTGATGTAAACGGCTTGCTGTAAACCATATGAACGGGCCGACGCCTAGCTGCCTGAGTATACTTGGCCCCCTTACCTTGGTTATGAACCATTTCCCGACGATCAGGATTAGTCGTATAGCCTGTGTAAAGCGTATTATCACTGCAAGCTAGCACATAGAAGTAGTGCCATTTTTCTGACTTATTCGCCATAAATTAACTGTCTCATCTCCGGTGTATATTCATCTGAAACGGTTTGGGTATAGAAAGGTGGCAAGACCCGCAATCCTTTATCGTGACCATCTTTCATGAATTCGAGCAAAATAGTTTTCGCTTCTTTACCTGGTTTAGGATAGATAAACTGCAGCCGCTTCAAAGTTAAATGATACTGGTTACCAAGTACAATCAACTCACTCAACCGCTCAGGTCTATGGACAATATATAATTTACCACGGTTACGTAGGACAAACTGAGCCTGCTGGAAAATATCTTCCGCTGTCATGGCCACTTCATGACGCGCTAAGGTTTTCGCATCTAATAAATTGACCTTAGATTCATCATATTTTTTAAAATATGGTGGATTACAAGTCACTACATCCACAGAATCCTTTTTAAAGGCATCACGGACAGCTTTTAAATCCATCTGGTGAACCGTAATTTTGTCCGCCAAGTCATTATGTACCATCGATCGCTTGGCCATGTCTGCTACTTGAGGTTGAATTTCAATCCCATGAATCTGGGTTTTATCACTCGTTTTAGCCGACAGTAATAAAGGAATCACCCCATTACCCGAACAAAAATCAATGACCTGTTTCACCCGGCTCGAAGACACCTGGGCAAAATGCGCCAATAAAATTGCGTCTACTGAAAAGGAGAAGGTCAGGTCACTTTGAATAATTTCAAGATTTTGCGGAATTAAGGCATCCAACCGTTCGCCTGCTTGTAATAAGGGTGTCTCCATTAGCCTTGATTCCCCTCACCAGCACGCTCACCATACAGAATATCTAAACAGAACATGCACTGCTCGTCATTTCCACGGCGTTGGCCGTAGGAAATATTGCAAATATGGAAGCCATCTTCGTAGATATTCATAAGATTTTGACGGGCTTTTGACATCACCTGTGGCGTATCCTCGTCAGCAGGTTCATCTGTTTTCGCAGTATTTTGCGATAAACTATCGTTTAATTCCGTTAACTCTTGTACCCGTTCACGTAAATAAAAATTTTCCATTTTCAAGTTATGGGAAGAAATCAATAATTTGTCCCATTCCTCATTGATAGCATCAATTTTTTCAATCATCCCCTGCAAATCACTCTTCAATGCAGTGATTTCTTCTGCTACATGATGTTCATCCACGTTCCCACACCTACTTTCTACTAGTCATCCTATACCTGTTTAGCCAAAGCCTATTTGGCTATCGGATCATTTCAGTTAAAACGCAATATCTACGCTTTTTCACTCTCCATGATACCACATGATGTGGCTAACCTAAATGAAAACTTCATTTTCAACTAGCGTCAATTATAGCACACCTGTTCGGTTTTTGATTGGTAAAATGTACGGATAAAGTGATTTAGTCATATTACTTGATGCAGTAGCTTTACCTTACCTACCATTTCCTAAAACGATTAGACTGACCTGTGCTAAAATAAAGACAATGAATCGACAAAAAATTTCCAACGAACGGAGTTTCACTCATGCAAGCATTTACCTTTGACAATATGTTTACCCTAGCTGATACCTACGATGAAACCGAATTATACTATTTCATTGGTAATCGCAAGGTCCCTAGCATGTATAGTAACAACAAAATCGTCCTAGATTTCGTCCCTACAGCTGAAGAATTAGATATCCTAGAAGACAATTTCCTAGATTACGCATATGACTTAAACCTTGCTTACTACAGCTTTGTACTACCAATGAATCAACCACTAGCCCCAGACCTATTCACTTCAATCGGTGAAGTGGGCTACGAAATTTCACTAACCAAGTTGATGGTGCTAGATCCCGCTGACTTCAAAGCTACAACCAAAGCCAAAGATACCTACGGCGACCGTCTCGTCTTAAAAGAAGTAGATTCTTCTATTGAACAAGACTACTTTAATTTCAACCAAGTTTTTGATAAAGCGATTGATGACTCAGGTCAATTTGCAGCACAAAAGTTAAATTATTACCCATGGTTTTTAGCGGAAAATAATACTACTGCCCTAGCTGTCTATATCGATAACAAATTAGTCGCTATTACAGATGTCATCCGTCTTGCTCATGCCTATGAAATTGATAATTTCCAAGTTTTAGACGATTACCAGCGTCAAGGAATCGGTTCACTCATCCAACAATGGGTATGTGATAAAGCCCTCGCTGAAGGTAAAATGGTTATCCTGTCTGCTGATGCTGACGATACCCCTTATGACATGTATGTAAAACAAGGCTACCAAGACCAGGGTATGCAAATTGGGCTAAATAGAAAAATCGAAGCCCCCATCATTGAAGACATCCAAACTTACCAAGCTGACCCAGTTGCTTATATGCTTGAAAATGCCGCTTTTGATGAATTCGAAGCATTTGAAGACGAATAAAATAAGTATTACAAAAGCCCTTTGATCGTGTTAAAACTTTTGATTCACTAAAGTCAAAAGTACATGAATAAAGGGTTTTTATTATTTGCTTAAACATACGTCGTCACCCTGTTTTAAAATTCAGTTGACAACATCTAATTAACTTGCTAATCTAATGCTTGTATAAAAAGAAAGGAAGGATATATTTCATGACAGTTAAAGCGAAATTATTGGCTTACTTACTAGACCACCCAGGTCATTTCCATACTGGTCCAGAGTTAGCCGACCACTTCCAAGTCAGCCGGAATGCTGTTTGGAAGGCCGTCAAGCAGTTAGAAACTGAAGGATATGAAATTATCCGTCATCCTAAAAATGGCTATGCCTTAGAAAACCTAAACCATGCCATTGATCCTAACCAAATTAGCCATGGCCTACAAAACGTTTGGCCTGAATTAAAGGTTTACTACCAAGAATCTACCTCGTCAACCAATGACCTTGGTCGTAAACACGCAGCAGATCATCCTAACCAGCCTGCCCTCTTCATTTCAAATGAACAGACAGCTGGTCGCGGTCGTCGTGGTCGTGCTTTTTATTCATCGCTTAGCCAGGGACTTTACTTTTCACTCGTCATGACCCCACCAAAAGGTGTCAATAATGACCTAGTCGCTTCAATGACGATTGCTTCTGCTTCAGCCTATGCAGAAACCCTATCCACTTATTTACCTGATGATGTCATGATTAAGTGGGTGAATGATCTATTTTATCAAGGGAAAAAGGTCGTCGGTATCCTAACTGAAGCAACTTTTGATATGGAAAGTCAGACCATTTCACATTTGGTACTTGGGGTTGGGTCTAACCTTGCGGGTGACTTTTCCAAAGAAAATGCTGAAAATCAATCTGTTGCGGGTACCTTATTTGGACCACAATTGCCAAGAACATTTAATACGAACGATTTAATTACAAACTTTATAATTAAATTTAAATCCTACTATGATGACCTATCTAGTCTGGCTTTCTTGGACTTTTACCGCAGTCACTTATTAGGTAAAAACCAGTGGGTTAACTATACAGAAAATCACGAAAACTATCGTGGTAAAATCCTTGGTGTAACAGATCTTGGTCATCTTTCAATTGAAACACCAGAAGGTAAAGTACGAACCCTTGTATCTGGCGAAGTGTCTTTCTCTAGTCAGCAATTCGCTGACCAATAGCGCACTTAAACTTAACTATAGCAACAACTTTTGGATGTGTGATCATTTAGCGCACATCCATGTAAAAAATAAATGGTCAACCATAAATAAAATATGGTTGACTCAATTAAAAGGAGAACAATATGACAAAATCATCTACTTACTACTGGGTACTTTCAGCACTTATGAGCGTAATTACGCTCATCGCTTCCTATGTTGTTGTACCATTCGGCGCAATTCCTTTCACACTACAAACCTTAGCGGTTATTTTAACAGGTTTATTACTACCAAGAAAATATGCAGCAGTTGCTATGCTATTAAACGCCATTCTTTTATTTATGTTTAAAGGTGCCTTTATTTACAGCCCTTCTTTTGGTTTTATCATCGGCTTTATTGTAGCCATGATTTTTGCCAGTCAAAACCCGGCACTTGAAAATGGATGGAAAGTATTAACCATTCGTGCAATTGTCATGAATGTCATAATATTCTTATGTGGTTTATCATACATGTACTTGGCACTAAACTTCTTACTAGATTCACCAATCACTTGGATGCAAACACTTATGTCAGGTATGATAATCTTCCTACCAACCGATATCATTAAAAACGTAGCAGCCATTTCCCTAGCTTTAGTCTTGAAAAAACGATTAGTCCTATAGAAATAGACCTTGCATTAAGCTTAAAAACCGAGACCTAATCGTCTCGGTTTTTTGTGATTTATCGAGATTTATTCATACGATTCCCTTCCTTCTTTGTAATTGTTTTCACAAATATTTTGTTATATACTCGTGTAAGTTAGAAGACTTTAGTAAATTTGTACGTGGTAAAAACCTGTAAAATAAGCGTTTTATGATTTTATCTACTTCTGTACAAAAAGTGTTCTTTTTAACTCACCAAAATTCGTTATTTTATTCACAATAAAATTGGAGGTTAATACATGAAATTTGTTGCTATTGTTGGTACAAACTCTGATAGATCAACCAATCGCCAGTTGTTGCATTTTATGGCTGATCATTTTGCTAACCAGGCTGAAATAGAAGTAGTAGAAATCAAGGGCGTACCTGTTTTTACCCAACCAGAAGACAAAATTGCACCTGAGATTGTCCAAGCTATCTCGAAAAAAATCACTGAAGCTGATGGGGTGATTATTTCAACACCTGAATATGACCACTCAATTACCGCTGGTTTGAAATCCTTATTAGAATGGATTTCCTATACTGACCAAGCACTCATGGATAAAGCGGTGATGATTGTTGGTGGCTCACTAGGTAGCTTAGGGACTTCTCGTGCACAAAATCATCTTCGTCAAATCCTTGATTCACCTGAATTAAAAGCACGTGTCATGCCAGGTACTGAATACTATTTATCTAATTCAGGTAAAGCTTTTGATGAAGATGGCCACTTAATCTATCCAGAGAAAGTTCTTGAACTAGAAAAACATTTCACCGAATTCATTGGCTTTGTTGAAATCCTTGCACAACTGCGTGAACAAGAGCAATTAACAAGCCGTCGGGACACAAACTTTTCGTGGGAAATTGGCTAAGGAGGACATGATACATGATGAAATTTATTGCTATCGCTGGTAGTGCCGCTGAAAAATCATATAACCGGACTTTACTTGAATTTATGCAAAAGCACTTTGCTAATAAAGCTGAAATAGAGATACTAGACCTTCGCCAAGTACCTATATTCGTAGAAACTGAAGAGCAAGATGACTTACCAATTATTCAAACTTTTAATGAGAAAATCTCTGCTGCAGATGGGGTCATTTTAGCTACACCTGAACACAATCACTCCATCCCTTCTGCCCTAAAAAATATCATTGAACACTTATCCTTTAATTTACACCCACTTGACGGGAAACCTATCATGCTAGTAGGTGCTTCCTATGATATTCAAGGTTCGTCACGTGCCCAATTACATTTGCGTCAAATCTTAGATACACCCGGTGTAAACGCCATAGTGATGCCTGGGCATGAATTTTTACTGGGTCGCGCTCATGAAGCATTTGATGAAGATGGCAATCTTAAAGATGAAAATACTGTTCATTTCTTAGAAACTTGTTTCGGTCAATTCCTTCGTTTTACCGATGTTGCAAGTATCTTATCTCTACCTGAAGAAGTTCGCTTTGAACCTGGTCACTATGAAGTAAAAGCTGTTGGTCATAACGGACCACTTCCAATCACTGTGTCATTTAGTGATACACGTATTGACCGGATCGATATTGATTCAAGTGGTGAAACGGAAGGGATCGCTGATTTGGTATTCACCCGCATCCCTGAACAAATTATAGAAAATCAAACCTTAAATGTAGATGCTGTTTCTGGTGCTTCTGTAACGAGTCAAAGTGTGCTTGATGGGGTTGCCGATGCAGTACGACTAGCTGGCGCTGATCCAAATATTTTGAAAAAACGGCCAAAAATCGCTACTAAATCAGCAACTGAAACCATTGAATATGACACCGATATCCTTGTTATTGGTGGCGGTGGTGCCGGTTTAGCCGCAGCTGCTGCAACTGTTCAAGCGGGTAAAGAAGTCATCTTACTTGAAAAATTCCCATCATTAGGTGGTAATACTGTCCGTGCTGGTGGACCGATGAATGCTGCTGAACCCGAATGGCAAGCAACTTTCTCTGCTAACCCCGGTGAAGGACATACCTTAGAGGAAATTGCAGCCATTGACGAAGACACGATTGATTCAGAATACTTAGAGGACTTCATCAGTTTACGTGCACAAATCAATGACTACTTAGAACGAACTCAACAAGGTGAAGATTACCTATTTGATTCAGTCCTACTCCACAGAATTCAAACTTATTTAGGTGGTAAACGTGAGGACTTAAATGGTCAAGTAATCTATGGTGATTATAAACTTGTGAAACAACTGACTGATAACGCCTTAGGATCTGTTGAATGGTTGACTGAGATTGGCGTACCATTTGAACGTGACGACGTCTCTATGCCAGTTGGTGCTTTATGGCGTCGTGGTCATAAACCTGAAGGAAACGAAGGTTTTGCCTTCATCTCTGTCTTAAAACCTTACGTTGAGGAAAACGGTGGCCTCATCCTCACTGAAACACCTGCTAAAGAATTACTGGTAGAAGATGGTAAAATTACGGGCGCAATTGGACAAAACGCTAAGGGTGATAAAGTCATTGTTCACGCCAAAGCAACCATTATTACTTCTGGTGGTTTCGGTGCCAATACGAAGATGCTTCAAAAATACAATACCTACTGGACTGAAATTGCAGATGACATTAAAACCTCAAACTCGCCAGCTATTACAGGGGATGGTATCTTATTAGGTGAATCTGTAGGCGCCGACTTAGTTGGTATGGGCTTCTCACAACTGATGCCTACATCCGATCCTGAAACGGGTGGCTTATTCTCTGGTTTACAAGTGCCACCAGCAAACTTTGTAATGGTCGATACTGAAGGAAAACGCTTCGTCAATGAATTTGGTAGCCGTGACGAACTAGCCCAAGCGGCTATTAATGTGGGTGGATTGTTCTACTTAATTGCCGATGATTTAATCAAGGAAACAGCTTATAATACCAGTCAAGAAAAAATCGACCAACAAGTCGCTGCTGGTACCCTTTTCCGCGATGATACGATCGAAGGCTTAGCCGAGCAATTAGGTATGGATCCAGCTGTGCTTGCAGATACGATTGCAAAATACAATAGCTATGTTGATGCTGGTGAAGACCCTGAATTCCACAAGTCAGCTTTTGCGTTAAAAGTGGTACAAGCACCATTCTATGCAACGCCACGTAAACCAGCCGTTCACCACACAATGGGTGGTTTAAAAATAGATACAGAAGCTAGAGTAATCAACACTGATGGCCAAGTAATTCCTGGGCTATTTGCAGCTGGTGAAGTTGCTGGTGGGATCCACGCTGGTAACCGTTTAGGTGGTAACGCCCTAACTGATATCTTTACTTTTGGACGGATCGCAGCCATCACTGCCCTAGCAGAAATGGATGAGGAATAAGGCAGCATAGCAGAAATTAGAATCATTAAAAGGCGCAAGAGCTCATCAACTCTTGCGCCTTTATGTTGTGATCTATACAAAATCGATAATCAGTATTTTGTCTGTTGCCAAGTGTTACATTTATTTTCGCTGTTCAAGTTATCTTCATGATAGCACGGATACTTACTTCTCACTATAGTGAGGAGAATAACAAAAAAATCATAATATCATCCAATATATTTTTTAATCTAGCATTTGAAGACAATTTGTCTACTTCTTATGAAATTATACAATTTTTTGTTTTTGCCGTTGATATTATATATGTGTCCCATACGAGGACATCATTTGATCCCCAAAAATGTATAAAAAGAGAGGAATGAATCATAATGATTTTAGCATTTGTAGCAGCTGCCCTTGGTATCCCAACCGCGGTAGCAACAACCGTAGTTAATGTTATCTTAGGGGCCGGCACATTAGTAACTGTACTAGGTATAATTTCTTCTGTTGCATCTGGGGGTGCAACAACAATTATGACAATTGGATGGGCAGCGTTTAAAAAGACTGTTCAAAACCTTGCAAAGAAAAGTATGGCTTCAGCAATCGCATACTAACGTAACTAATATAAGTTAATCATAACTGGGGGTCAAATGTTTTGTATCAATATTTAAGAAATAATTTAAAGAATCGATTAGTTAGCAATTATCAGTTACTACTGTCTCATTCTCCTATAAAAAATAAAAAAGTTATATTCATAGGTTTACTAGTTAGCAAATATATAATTTTCATGTTGACGTTATTCCTAGCTCAAAAATTAATGACAAACCTTGGTATACAGAATATCTATGTGAATATCCTTACCTTATTATTTATTTTTCTGCACTTAGAATTCGTCATAAAAAAACCAAAAGTTATTGTCGCAAATTTAAATTTTGAATGGGTATCAACTAATCCTAGAGGTTTTTGGAATAATTTGTATCTTGAAGTTTTAAATGAATTCTTGCTTTTTTATTACATTTATTTTGATAAGTTAATTGGCATTTTAATTTTCTTAAGTTTTACAAATTCTATGTTAGCGCTAGCGCTTTTAATAATATGTCCATTACTTTCTCTATTCATTTTGTTATTTAGAATTTTTCAATACAAGAAACGGGATTTAATAAAAAAACAAACCAATCACAAACCAACTTCGGTTATATTACATTGGTCAAAACTAGCAATTGGCATGGGGACTATCTACATCTTTTTAGAGTTTTTAATAGATAGCTTTCAACTGGTTAAATCTATTTTAAAAACTGAAAGCTTCTCTGCTGACTCGATGAATATCTTAAATGATGAATTGTTAATTCTTTGGACACATAAAAGCAATCAGTTTATTTCGTACTATCTAGAAGTATCCAGAATCCTTTCACAAGAATTTGCAATTTTTTCTATTATTATAATTCTTCTGATTATCATTTTGATTATAGGGTTTCACGTTAAAAATGGCTTAGAACGGGTTTTTACAACAAATGAGTTCGTGTATACTCCTTCCGACAATAAAACACGCTTATTAAATTTATGGAATTTCATTGGAAGAAAGTTTAAGTTTAATAACCCGATATCATATATCCAACTAAATCTAATTAGAAATAGCAAAGAACTTGCAGAAAGAAATATTATCTCTTACTTTATTTCTACGCAAACTATTTTGAGCTTATGGATTACTTTTATTTTTATGACCCATATAGAAAATCTTGTATTGAAAAGTTTTCTATTGGTATTTATTACTTTAGTGATTGTGACTGGTATTATTCAAGAAATTCAATATAAATTTTTATCCATCTTTCGTTACCATATAGATACACAAAGCATTTATCTTTTCAAATTGTCTGGAACGAGCCTGGAAAAACTATATCTTGTAAAAAAAGAATTGTTATTCATAATGACCATCGTACCAATTTTAATTTCTTTTGTTTTAGTGAATTTATTGAATTTTTATTTTATTCCTAACTTTGTGATAGCCTTAATCACTTCAACTTTGATCGTTTTAATCACAATTTGGTCCTATTTTATAGGGAATACATTAAGTTTGTTGGCTAGTCCATTTATATTCAGCAAAAGTTTAATCAATTTGTTGAGTACGAATTACATAAATGATACTGATTCTCTTGAAGAAAAAATTTATCTTAGAATTTATTCTTTATGGAAAAATATACTCATTCTACCTTGGTATTACCTTTTATTGTTTAATAGCATTGTCATCATTATCCCTGAGAATTTGATATATATTCTTTTCTTAGCTTATTTTGGCTTTATCTTACCATATACATTTGCATTAATTCGTGAAGAAAAAAAATTGCTTATAAAAGGAGTTTACATTTTTGAAAACACTTCTATCTAAATATGCAGATGCTTTTCGTTATTTTAAAGATTCCTTTCTATTCATGGTTATTCTATACATCCTCTCATTATTGATTGGAATCATTATTTTTAAAGATAGTTCATACAGCATCAATCCTCAATCAGTATCCTTTTTATATGTCTTTAAAAATAATATTATATTAGCACTAGTCTTAATCATCGTAGGTAATTTATCTTTTGGCATCGGTAGCTCATTCATAGTTATTTTTAATGGTGTATTTCTAGGTAATGTGCTTATTTCTGTATTTAATAAGTATGGCGTAAACCCATTAATAACTGGGATATTGCCCCATGTTTTCCCTGAAATGATCGCCCTTTTAATGGCAGGAAGTATCTCGCTTGAAACACAGAAATTTATCTACAATATCCGTCATGTGGAAATCCGATATATAAAATTGCGATATAGTTTATATTTTTTCATTTTATTAACTTGTCTATTGATATTGGCAGCTCTGATAGAATCTAGATTAAATATTAAACTTTAGGAGGTGAAGAAATGAATCGCGTCGAATTAATAAAAATTGCAGACCTGAGCTTTAGTTATGACACAATGCCTATACTAAACAACGTCCATCTGCAAATGAATGCTGGAGACATCAGTTGCATTATTGGGGATAATGGAACTGGAAAAACCACCCTGCTAAAACTCTTAACCGGGATTATTCATCCTAAAAATAAGTTTAAAATTCTAGTCGATACAACAACACTTAATGTCGAAGAATTTAAAAAGAAGTTAGTATTCATCCCCAGTGAACCCCAATTCTATGATAAGTTGTCTTTACTTGAAAATATTCAAATAATTCAGTACCTTTGGAAACAAGATAATACATATATAGATAATGTCTTTCAATTTTTAGATGAGCTGAATTTTGATACTAGCAATACACAGCTTATTGAGACATACTCTCTAGGTATGCGATATAAGGTAGCCCTGGCCTGTTTTTTCTCAATCGATACACCCCTGGTCATACTAGACGAGCCACTTAACTCTTTAGATCACGATAGTCAAAATATTATGATTAATTTAATTAAGAAGGAGGCTGAAACAGGGAGAATATTTTTATTTTCTTCCCATTCTACCGAAATTCAAAATCAGTTAGCATCTAAAATTTATTATTTAAAAAATCAGCAACTACATTCTTAAAGGAGTATCTATGAAGAAAAATTATATCATTGCAAGCATCTTATTCTTAATTATATTAGTTATTTATGCTTGGATAATAAAAGGGACATCCTCTTTTAATTTAAAAATTGCCGCAACAATTTTATTCCCAACCTTTATTACATTTATTTTGAATTACTTATGGAGAAAAAAAGATAATACAAGGTTGTAATTTAAACAGTGGTTTCAACCCTTATAAAATCATTTAAATATGTCAAAAAACGAACTTAACATAAAAAATTAAGTTCGTTTTCTTTTAATTTAATGATTCCACTAATTGATTGAAGTAGCATCTTGATATTAAATTCGTTTCTATACCATTTCTGAAGATTATTCGGCGATTTTTCTTATCGACTTGTTGAATATTTGCAACATTCACTACATTAGCCTTATGTGTCTGCACAAATAACGGATCTACAAGCAATATATTTTTTAGCTTTCCATAAAAGTTTATATCTTGATGTTCCCCAACTAAGTGCAATTTGTGTGGTACATGAGAGGTCTCAATATAAAATATTTCAGAAATAGGAATTTTAAAAAACTCAAACTTATTATCAATTGTCAGTACTGGTGAAGATGAATTTAATCGCAGTTTTTCCTGAAAAATTGCGACATTTTCAAAAATTTTATCCTCAATTCGTAATATTTTTTTATCAATAAAATCAATTGCCGAAATTTTATAGTCAAATGCGAGATCCATTAACTCATTATGAGAAGTAATGATTACTATATTTGAAAAAATATCAAATTTCCGTATTTCTCTTGCAACTTTATATCCATACATAGGATCATCATAAATTTCTAAATCTAGAAAAAATAAGGTACGCCCAATATGGTGTTTTGCACAATCAATCACTTCTTCAACTTTCGATGTAATTACAATGTTTTTTTCACGAATTGAAAATCGCTCGCCCAGCTTTATTGATAATTTTTTCAAGTAAGCTTGCTGATAAATGCTATCTTCAAGGAATATAATTCTCATTTATTTACCTCACTTTATCTATGCTTCTCCATTTTCATCCTCTACATCCGGTGCTGCTGTGACATCTTCATCGCTGTATGGATAATTGATGAAATATTGAATATCTTCAACTGTGATACTTTCACTATCAATATCTGATATGGCACTATAGTAAATCTGACCCTCGAAGAATTGGAAGATAGGCACTGATTCAATGTCATATTCATCCACAAAAGCTTCTGTTGCTTGATCATCCACCTCTGTTAGGTCCAGATAGTAAATCTCACTTTCTATTCCTGCTGTAGATGGATTTTCTAAAATAGCAGAAGCTTCTTCAAGTTTAGAAGCAAACAAGGTTGCGTCTTGAGAATTTTCCTCACCCGCAAATAGATAAAATGCATCGCCATTATTGATTTTATCTGTGACTTCTTCTGCCGTAACCAAAGTAAAGTTTTCCACAATACTCTGATATGTGGCTTCAGACGCCTCCGAACTCGATGATTGTTCACTACTTACGGATGTTTCTGCATCCACACTTTCATTTTCCTCTATTGTTTGATTAGCACAAGCCATCAAAAATACACTTAAACTGGAAAACAATAGCAATCTTTTCATGATAAAAACCTCCCAATGCTAAAAGTATCTATGTATCTGTCCAAACTTATTTACCCGCAACAATAATGTCTACACTGTTATCAGCTTTTTGGGCGATTGCCCTTTTTCAAAACAGAAAAAGACCTGCAACAATATTCGTTACAGATCTCTTAAATCCTTCTATTGAATCGGTATTTTGCCAATTCTCTGTCAGATATGTAAAGTCATATTGTTGCTTTACATTTTACAGAAAATATTGGTTAAAATCGAAAATAGTCATATATAACAATTTTTCATTTATTCATCCATAGTTAGGTAGCTATTCAGTTCATCTTCGTGCATTTTAGCGAATGGTGGGTCAAATAACTCAAAGACTTGAATGGCTGTTTGGCATTGAGCGACACCTTCATCTGTTTGTCCTTGAACAATCGCCACAATCCCTTTTAGGAATAAGAGACGGTTTTTAAAGTAATACGCATTTGTGCTCAATTGTGGCTCAATTGCTGCCATAATATCATTCACTTCGTCAGTCCGCCCCGACCGCAAACGGTCAAAGCACACATTGATTAGAATGCTGAGCAAGTGACTTTTGATAGCATCTGTCTCTTGTAGAGTAGACAGTTTTTTAACCATTTCATGGACTAATAAGTCCTGTAAAGACATTGTTAATCCTCTAAGGGAATTCCCTAATAAAATCACTTCATAAGTCGTCCAGATTGAACAATTCAAAATGTAATCACTAATGGCCACCTTGTCTGCTTCAGCAATCTCAACCTCAGTTAAATCATTTAGTAAAAGTTTCGTCATAATAGCATTGTATCTAAACAACACCTGGTTGGTTTCAAGGTACAATTTTTCATGAGTTTGAATAATCATTTTCAAAGCAGCAATATCACCTTGTTTATAAGCACTATCAATTTCTTCAATATATAATTTATATGGACTATCGAATTTTTCAATAGCAGCAATAAATTCTGAAAAGGATATACCCAGATTATGAACTAAGTTCACCAAATGATGAATTGTGATGCTAGATTCACCACGTTCGAACTTTGAGAGTTGGGAATAAGAAATCTCCCCAGTGGTTGCATCCTTTAAGGTTAACCCTCGCTCCGTTCTTAAATCTCTATATTTTGTGCCAATGTTCACGCTGTTGCTCCTTTGTAATATATGACAATAAATAAAATTTCCCCTATAATTCTGCTATATTCTAACAAAAAGGAGACGAAATCATGAAACGAAAGATCTTATCTTTACTAACAAATATCTCTATCTTTGGTATTATCGGTGTCTTATAAAGATTTAAGCCTATTTCTTCCAATAGGCTAGCACCATATATTCCATAGCGGATTGTACACTCACATTTGATTGAATCATCCGTTGTGCTTGCCCTACTAAATGTAGGGCTTTTGTTGCTTCTTCGACCGTAATCTTAGCCAGCATTCCTTGATATTTCCCAAAATCATTAGGAAAAACCATCTGATCTTGGTTGTTTTGTCCTTGATCTGCATGCAGCAATAAATAAAGTAAATCATGAAAATGAAAAGCTACAAGATTAAGCGCTTGAATCATATCCGCTCTACCTTTAGGACCCTTCATCCAGTCTGAGGCCACCATGGTTAGTCCGCGAGGGTCCTTTTTCACGATTAAATCTACCCATTGCATCGACCAGGTCAAACGTTGTTGGAAATCTTCATCCTCAGCCAGGGCAATCGCTTCATCAATATCATTGGTCAAGGCAGTTAAAGTTGTCGCCATACTTGGTTTAATCCCTGCTTCCTCAAACAAAGCCTGTAAATCTACCTGGTTCAATTGAGGAAAATGAATCATCTGACAGCGGGAGACAATCGTCGACAAGATCGCGTCCCTATTATTGGTTAGAAGGAAAATAAAGACATTTTCATGCGGTTCCTCGATAAACTTCAACAAAGAGTTGGCTGCATTGACGGTCATTTTCTCTGCTTCATGAATGATAAAAATTTGATTGTCCCCTTCAAGTGAAGACATAGACAACCGTTCTTTCAAATCTCTGGTCTGGTCAATTTTGATGGTATTGCCGTCTGGCTCAATATGGAAAACATCCGGATAATCAGCAGACAGAATCCGACGACAATGGTTACAAGTACCACAAGGAGCCCCTTGGTCATCAGGATTTAAGCAATTCAAATAAGCTGCTAAATAAAGTGCCATGTCTTCTTGACCAGCGCCGACCATCCCTTCAAAAATATAGGCATGACCAAGACGGTTATTGACGAGGACCCGGTCCATCATAGCGGTCAAATCCGCTTGCTTCTTGGCGATATCAAAATGTTCGTGTGCCATAGATGGACTCCTTTCCATTGCTTTAAGGCGCTTTAATGATTTGGATGACTAGCTCTATTAACGAAATAAAGTTGGGAAATGACTTTCTAAAATAGCCAAGGCATCCCGCTGTATACTTTCAGGATCTTGGGTGGCATCAATGACTTTAATCCGTTCTGGGAAACGGTCTTTCAAGACGCCATACCCTTTATGAACACGTTGATGGAAATCAATGGCTTCAACGTCCAAGCGGTTTTGTTCAGCCTGACTACGGTTAGCTTGAATCCGGCGAATCCCTTCTTCAGCAGTAATATCTAAATATAAAGTAAGATCTGGTTGGCAACCATCAGTTGCAAATTGATTGATAGCAATAATCCCCTCTTCGCCAATTTCACGACCGTAGCCTTGGTAGGCAATTGACGAGTCGACGAACCGGTCACATAAGACCATGTGCCCAGCTTCAAGTGCAGGCAGTACGGTATGGACTAAATGTTGACGACGGCTAGCTGCATACAAAAGGGCTTCAGCTCTAGAATCTAGAGCCACGTTTTCCGGGCTTAAAATCACTTCTCTGATATCTTCCGCAATCGGGTCGCCACCTGGCTCGCGGGTCAACTTTAAAGGTACAGCCAACTTGTCTTCAAGCTTTTGTGTCAGTCCCTGAATAAGGGTCGTTTTGCCTGCGCCATCCGGTCCTTCAACAGTGATAAATTTCCCAGCAAATGTTTGTGTGTCCATGAGGTCTCCTTAAAATCTATTATAGACTAGTTAATCGATATCACGGCGGCCTTCAAGGGCACGCAATAGGGTCATCTCATCCGCATATTCTATGTCACTACCAACGGATAATCCGTAAGCAATCCGCGATACTTGAATGCCTGCAGGTTTAATCAAACGAGACAGGTAGGTTGCGGTCGCTTCCCCTTCAGCTGTCGCATTCGTCGCCACAATCACTTCCTTGACCTGGTCATCTTGCAAACGGGTCAATAGGGGTTGGATATTTAAGTCTTCCGGCCCAGTCCCTTCCATTGGTGACAAGACCCCGTGCAAGACGTGGTAGAGGCCGTGATACTCACGCATCCGTTCCATAGACACCACATCACGCACCTGCTCCACCACTAAAATCCGTGATTGGTCGCGGTTTTCATCCGCACAGATTTCGCAAGGATCAGACTGGGTAATATTCCCGCAAACTGAGCAATACCGCAGCTCACGCTTGGCGTCCACCAAGGAAGACGCAAATTGCAGCACATCCGCCTCAGGCATGTCCAAGACGAAGAAAGCCAACCTAGACGCCGTCTTCGCGCCAATCCCTGGCAACTTACTAAAAGAATCGATTAACTTAGCGATTGGTTCTGGATACTGCATTCTCTACACCCCTGCATCTAACTTTCCTAACATTGTTTCAATCATTCTTGGCAAAAAGGTCACGCGCTGGCTAATAAAAGGCAGGATTAGCACAAGTGGTGCTCACATCCTGTCAAAAAAATACCATGCGTAGTCCCGCTACTCATGGTATAAATGGTCCATCATTATCAACCATATTCTTTGCCTTGATTATAGTCCTGGGATACCTTTAGTGTATTTGCCCATAACGTTTGCAGTTTCAGCGTCTACTTTTCCAAGTCCGTTGTTCACTGCTTCAATCAATAAATCTTGCAACATATCAACGTCTTCTGGATCGACTGCATCCGGTTTGATGTTGATTGCTTTCACACGGCGGTCACCTGTTACCGTCACGTTTACCATACCTGAAGGTTCAGTTCCTTGAAACTCTTTTGTTTCAATACTCTTTTGTTCTGACTCCATCTCTTGTTGCATCTTTTGCATTTTACGCATCATTTGTTGCATATTTGCCATTCCGCCTGCCATTTTATCGTCTCCTTTTAGCTTTTCATATTTTTCAAATTACATATTCATTGTCATTTTGGCATCAAGCCCCATGACCTAATCATCTATTATTGTAACATTATCCTTACCAAATAGTGAAGTTGCTTGATCGACTTGCTCTTGACGCGAACGCGATTCTTCCTCATTCAATCCGTTCTCATCCAGCCCATCATCCACCACTTCATCTTCCTGAGTAAAGGCCTCAGCATCTGTCGCCGACCCTTTAGTAGCCACTGCATCGTTCCCAACCAAGTCACTCAATTCGCCATTCTTCATAGCTTGGACATAACTTTGACGGGCAGACTGCCACTGGTCACTCGTTAAATAATACATCTTCGTTGGGTGACCTAGTTGATTAGATAGAATCCGCTCAATTTCTTGACGGGTCTCCGTATCGTCATCCACCTTCTTGCACAGAATTTCATAATCAAACCGCACTACGAATGCATTTGGTGAAGCCGCCGCTGGGAAAGTTGCCTTCAATAAGGCCGCCTGCATGCTTGGTAGACTCTCTATCAGCCCTTCCCATAAATTCGCGATATCATTCAAGTCTTTCTTAGTCGCTTGATTTAACACTTGAAAGACCTTCGTCAAATTTGGCGTAAAGGCCGTCGCATTCCCTGACCGCTTAGCTGGCTTACTTGGCGCAGGTTTAGCTGGCTCTCCGCTTCCATTTTGGACCTGTGCCGTTAAATTTGCCACTTGTTCTTGCAATTCAGCTAGCGCTTGACTCACTTGCGTTGGCAAGACATGTTCGCCTTCTTGGTTGGCCGCCACTTGTTGGTTACCACTATGAACAACAGCCGCCTGACCACCGATTTGACTGGCCACCTGGACCGTCGCGACCTCTAGATAGATCGTTGGTTGCAATGAAAAACGAATCTCTGCCTGTGTTTCTCGGAAGACTTTCATCATCTTATACAAGACATTCACATCAATCGTTTTCGCTAGACTATAAAAAGCTTCGTCATAACGTTGGGTCAAATCTTCAATCTCAGCTGTATCCGCCTTGGTTTCCTTGGCAATCATTAAATCACGCACAAAAACCAACTGCTCTTCCACAAAACGCGCCGCATCTTGACCACCAGCCATTAAAGCATGTAAGTGGTCTAAAGCTGCCGTCACTTGCCCATTAGCTAGGGCCTCCGTATATTGAACCAACTGCTCTTCAGACAAGGCCCCCGTCACCAACCGACTCGTTTCAAGTGATAAAGTCCCATCGGAAAAGGAAATCACCTGGTCTAACAAGGACAAGGCATCCCGCATCCCACCGTTTGCTGCCCGAGCAATTACAGTAAGGGCGCCATTCTCATATTCAATACCGTCCTGGTCCAAGATAAATGCCATCCGTTCCTCAATCGCCTGACGTGAAATACGTTTAAAATCAAAACGTTGGGTTCTTGAAATAATCGTTGCAGGTATCTTATGCGGCTCAGTCGTTGCTAAAATAAAAATTACATTAGCTGGTGGTTCTTCTAAGGTTTTTAATAAAGCATTGAAAGCACCCGTTGAAAGCATGTGGACCTCATCAATGATATAGACCTTATATTGCGCTTCCGTTGGTGCATAGCGAACCTTATCACGGATATCACGAATCTCCTCAACACCATTATTTGAAGCCGCATCAATTTCAATCACGTCAGGTAGCGTACCATCAGTAATTGCCCGGCAAATTTCACATTCATTACATGGTTCCCCATCCACCTGGTTTGGACAGTTGATGGCTTTCGATAGAATTTTTGCCGCACTCGTCTTACCAGTCCCTCTAGGACCCGTAAACAAGTAAGCGTGACTCGTTTTGCCAGTTCGAATGGCATTTTGCAGCGTACGCGCAACAGCCTCTTGGCCAACAATATCTCCAAATGTCTGCGGCCGCCAAACGCGGTATAATGCTTGGTAACTCATCGCTGCCTCCTTAAACTTGCTACATTTAATCATCTCGAATATTATAACATGAAACTATAGTAAGGCAATTAATGCAGGGTTATCTTAATCTTAAAAATAGTCTATAAAAACTTATCAGAAAATTGAAAATACCGCCATTTTCCCGTTACTATTCCCTTCATATCATGTATAATGGGGGACGTTACAATAAATTCTTCCCGATAGGGTTTGCTTAGGCAAAAATTCCTTGTAACCATAAAATTTATATTTTGGGGGAAACAACATGAATAAACGACTATTTACTTCTGAATCAGTCACAGAAGGACATCCAGATAAGGTTGCTGACCAAATTTCTGATGCCATTCTAGACGCGATTCTTGCACAAGACCCACAAGCTCGAGTTGCTTGCGAAACTGCCGTAAATACAGGACTTGTCCTAGTATTCGGTGAGGTAACAACTAGCGCATATGTGGATATCCAAAAAATCGTTCGCAATACCGTTCGTGAAATTGGTTATCGTGATGGAAAATTCGGATTTGACGCTGACTCCATCGCCGTATTGGTTTCACTAGATGAACAATCACCTGACATCGCACAAGGTGTAGATGATGCCATTGAAACCCGGGAAACGGGCGAAGTGGACAACAAGCTGATTGGTGCCGGTGACCAAGGGATTATGTTTGGTTATGCTACGGACGAGACACCAGAGTTAATGCCAATGCCAATTGCTTTAAGTCACCGCCTATCTCGTCGACTAGCTGAAGTCCGTAAAAGTGGTGAATTAAACTACTTAGGTCCAGATGGTAAGACTCAGGTAACCATCGAATATGATGACAACAACCAACCACAACGCATTGATACCATCGTCATTTCAACACAACATACTGAAGGTATTGAACTAGACCAAATCCGCCAAGACGTGATCAAACACGTTGTTGAACCTACGATGCCTGACAACTGGTTAGATGAAAACACGCGTTACTTCATCAACCCAACTGGTAAGTTTGTATCCGGTGGTCCAGAAGCCGATTCAGGTTTAACTGGTCGTAAAATTATCGTCGACACTTATGGTGGATCTGCTCACCACGGTGGTGGGGCCTTCTCAGGTAAAGACGCGACTAAAGTTGACCGGTCTGCTTCATATGCGGCTCGCTATATTGCCAAAAACTTGGTCGCAGCTGGCTTAGCGCGTAAAGTTGAAATCCAATTAGCCTATGCTATTGGGGTTGCAGAACCTGTATCTATTGCGATTGACACCTTTGGTACAAGTGACTTATCTGAAAATGAATTAGTCGGCCTTGTGCGCGACAACTTTGATTTAACCCCAAATGGGATTATCGATATGTTATCACTACGTCAACCAATCTTCAGTAAAACTGCTGCTTACGGCCATTTTGGTCGAGATGACCAAGATTTTGCTTGGGAAAAAACAGATAAAGTCGACATTTTGAAGAAATAAAGTTACACAAATAGCCCCCAGTAAACTGGTTATCTACCGTTTTACTGGGGGCCTCTTTATATAATGCCTTACTTTAAAATGTCACAATGAAAGGCTACTAAAAATGCAATCGTATGAAAAGGGCTTTAAAGGCTGATTCATAGCGATGTAATATTTTCCAAAAACCAAAAGCAACCACTAATAAAATAAAGCTGATAATCACTTCATTGATGGTCATCGGTTGAATAGTCAAAATATCAGAAAAATGTGGTAATGCCACCGCAATCACTGCCATAGCAATCGTACTCGTTAACGCTAGGAAGAGTCGTAATTTATTGAATGGGAAGCAAGATTTCCATACCGCAAATAATGATACCCCAGTTAAAAAGACATAATCAAAAGTACGGGCTGTTTCAAAATCTAGTATACCCATTTTAACCAAAAGTAAAGAAACAAATATAGCTAGAGACACAGTTAAGGCGCTTGGTAATGCAGCAGCTAGTGCTTTAGGTAAGAATCGTTCCTTCACTTGTTCATTACTTGCTTCAAATGATATGAAGAAGGCAGGGTAACCTTCAATAAATGCATCAATCATTGTAATTTGTAATGGAATAAATGGAAACGGAAAATTTAAAGCAATACAGATTAGTGTCACAATTAGTGAATATAAGGTTTTGATAAAGAAGACACTCGATGACCGTGTAATATTATTCACCACACGACGGCCTTCAGAAATTACCGCTGGTAGATCACCAAAATCTGAATTTACAAGAATTAAATCAGCCATTTGACGCGTAGCCCCGTCTCCTTCTGCCATAGCAATAGACAAGTCAGCTTGTGATAAGGCTAAAATATCATTTACCCCATCCCCTGTCATCCCAACAATATGGTCTGCCTCCTGTAACTCAGCAACCAGCAATTTCTTTTGCTGCGGTGATACCCGGCCAAATACATTATATTGGTGGGCTGCTTGTCTAACTGATTTTTCGTCTTGAATTTGACTCATATCAATTGCTTGAGTACTCCCTTCAAGACCAGCATTTTTCGCTACTCTAGCAACGGTTTGCGGATTATCACCTGAGATAATTTTAATATCTACACCCTCATTTTGGAAAAAGTCCATCGTACTTTTCGAGTTAGGTCTAATAGGATCGCTTAGTGTGATATAACCAATAGGCTGAATACCCATATCAGCAATATCAGGCTGGTCATCTCCAAGTGCGTTTGTAGATTGACCTACTAACAAGACTCTCAAGCCCTCATTTTGTGCTGTAATAATCTCATCAATCATTTCATTGAGTAAATATTCTGGCGCACCCACGAAAATAGTTTCTGCTGTTTCAAAAGTAATTGCCCCCCACTTACGTTCGGATGAAAATGGCATCACTTGCGCTGCACCTACTGTAGCTGACTGATCTTCAAAATGTTGTTTCAAAGCGCTCATCGTTAAGTTGCTGTCCATGCTTGCAGCGGTATAGTTAGCCAATTTTTCTCCTAATTCTTGTTGAGATACGTTGGCAAGTGGATAAATCCCTTCAACTGACATTTTCCCTTGGGTGATTGTACCTGTCTTATCTAAGCACAAAGTGTCCATATGGGCTAAAGCTTCAACAGCATACATATTTTGCACAAGTACATGCTGTTTTCCTAGTTTTAATACCGCCGTTGATAAGGCTAAAGAAATCAATAAGACTAATCCCTTAGGTAGCATACCAATCAAAGCGGCAACTGAATTAATCACAGCCACATCTACTGCATCGCTTCTTAAAAGGAAGGCTTGTAGGAATAGTACAATTCCTAGTGGAATAATAATATAAGAGGTAAACTTCGCAATTTTTTTAATCGCTTCGGTTAATTCTGAACGTGCATAGGGTTGGGACTTTGTTTCAGCTACTAGTTGTTCTGCATAATTATCATCCCCAACATGCACTATTTCAGCCAGTAATTGACCACTTGTTAAGTAGGAACCAGATAATAAGTCATCGTCTTTTTGCTTTAAAATAGCATCTGATTCACCGGTTAAAAGGGACTCATTCAATTCACTTGAACCCTCTACTACCCGTGCATCTGAAGGTACTTGGTCACCACCCTCTAGTAAAATAAGATCTCCTAAGACTAAATCAGTAGAAGCCACCGTAGTTTCTTGACCATCCCGGATAACTTTCACAGGCTTATTCGATAAAATCGTGAGTTGACTAACCAAATTACGGGCTCTGATTTCTTGAACAATCCCAATAATAATATTCAATATGATAATTGCAATGAATGCCATATTACTATATGCCCCAACCAGCAACAGTAAGAAAGCCAATAAAAAGTTCAAGGCGTTAAATAAAGTAAAAACATTTTCTTTAATAATTTCAATGTTTGTCTTTTGCGTTGAGTGACTTGTCTGATTTACTTGCCCCTCAGCTACCCTGGACTGTACTTCTTCATCCGATAGACCTTGGTATTGATTATCTACCATTACATATCCTCCATTTCTCTTCTAAGCTTAAATTATACGTGAGATAGCTACTCCTAAAGGTAAAGTTTTGTTTAGTATTCTCTTAAGAAAATTGTTTTGTAGAAGAAAACGTTAATCAATACAAAAACCACCCTTATATAGTCATCATCAATTGTGACAATGTAAGAGTGGTTTTTACGGAAGTTGATTCAATTGATAAGAGTGAATGTGGATACTTCCGTTTATATTATGACTATAGGTTAGCTTCTACCATTTCAGCTTGTTGGTTGGCATTATCTTGTTCAATCATTTCAAACAACTCTCTATTACCAACAGTATTCGCTTCAATTTTCTGTAGAATATTTTCAGGATAACCAACATTGTTGGTTGTAGTGTGGTCAAAGAAGTGTAGCTGATCGTTGATAAATTCTAGATAAACATTATCCCCTTTTACAGCAACTCTAAATTTAGATACGGCTGTCACTAGTTCGCCATCTACTTCTACCACATTTGCATAAGTTGCCCCTTGATGTTCCACATGGATGAGTTTCCCTTCAAAGGTATTAGGTTTAGGTCTTCTATGTAGACGTATAGATTCTGGACGAATACCTGCCCGTAGATTATCTGCTTCTTTATTTTTCAAATAATCTTGCCAATTAGCTGCTAAACGCACTTTCTGACTACCAATAACAACATTTCCAGCATCCACATAACTATTTTCAATCACATTCATTGGTGGATTACCTATAAATTTAGCTGTAAAAATATTCGCTGGCTTGCGATAAATATTCTCTGGTGTATCAATTTGTTGTAATTCCCCAAAATTCAATAAGGCAATACGGGTACCAAATGTCATTGCTTCAATTTGATCATGGGTAACATAAACCATTGTTTGTTTATAGTTATCATGGATATCCATTAGAGATTCCCGAGCTGATACACGTAACTGAGCATCCAGGTTTGATAATGGCTCATCTAACAAGAATACTGAACTTTCTTTTACCGTTGCACGTGCTAAAGATACACGTTGTCTCTGTCCTCCAGATAGTTCAGAAGGCTTTCTATCTAAGTAGGGTTTCAAGTTTAAAGCTTCTACAACTTCATCATAACGGTCTTGAATCTTTTCTAAGGGTACTTTATTTACCTTTAAACCGTACATAATATTTTCTTCAACAGTCATATGCGGGTATAGGGCATAATTTTGAAAAACCATTGCTACATTACGGTGGCCTGGCTCTACACCATTCATGACCTTATCGCCAAACTTCAATTCTCCACCGCTAACTTCTTCAAAACCTGCAATCATACGTAAGATTGTTGATTTACCACATCCCGATGGTCCTAATAAGACCAATCGTTCTCCTTCATTAATTTGGAAGTCCATGTCTTCCATGATTACTGTTTCCCCATATGCTTTTTTAATATGGTTTAATTGAATACTTGTCATAATTTCCTCCTATTTAATACCTGCAGATGTGAAAGTACCAATGATATACTTTTGGAAAATAAGATATAAGACCAATGGAATACTCATTGTAACTACAGATACTGCCATCGCTACTGAGAAGTTTGTACCACCTTCTGCTGAAATGAACATTTGTAATGCTAAGGGTAAAGTATATGATTCCTGCGAACGCAAGATTAATGACGGCCACACAAATTCATTCCATGAATTCACAAAAAACCAAATACCAGACGATGTAATTTGCGATTTAATCATCGGTAAGATGATATCTCTCATAATTTGCCAATGGCTAGCATTCTCTAGCTTTGCAACCTCAATTAATGATTTTGGAATATTGCGCATCGCTTGATTCAATAGCAGGATACCTGTCGCATCAGCGATTTGAGGGAAAATAACACCCATAATATTATCATTCAAGTTGATATCTGACAGCATTAAATAGTTAGGTACCATAGTGACAGTAAATGGAATAAAAATACTCGCAATAAACATAAAATACATGGTACTTTTATTCTTGAAATCAAAGTATACAAATACATAAGCAGCTAAGAATGAAATAACCATTTTCCCGACAGTAACAGTTGTCGCAATAGTAAATGTATTCATGATAATTTTTAACATAGGTAGTCGGTCAAATAGTGTCAGATAATTAGAAAATGTTGGATTTAATGGCACGATATTCAAGACATTGTTATATACATCCTGGAGTGGTCTAAAGGACGTACCAATTGCAAAAACAATCGGGAATAACCAGATAATACAAATCAAAATGAATATGATTGTCCACAAGATATTACTAATACCTACTCTAGTTTTCATAGTACACACTCCGTTCACTTACTCGGATTTGAACCAATAGTAAAATTGCGAATAATAATAAAGTAACCATAGAAAATGCAGCAGAGTAACCCGTATCAAATAAAACAAAGGCTTGTTCATACGATTCATACACTAAATTACTCGAAGCACCATCCGGTCCACCTGAAGTTACTACTGAAATTGGCGTATATACATATTGTAGACCCGTAACTATTGTATTAATCAAAACAAATAAACCAGCAGAAGAACTCATCGGTAAAACAATATCTAAAAATAATCGCCAAGTTGGGACATTGTCCAAGCGTGCATTTTCAATGATTTCTTCAGAAATGCTCGCTACTGCCGCATACAAAGTAATAAAGTTATAACCAAATACCTTCCAAGCAGTGATATAGCAAATCACTAAAATTACCAAATTCTGTGAAGTAGTCCAGTTAGGAATCGACATACCCATAAATCCAGCAATCTCTGCGACTGGACCAGATGAAGGATTTAACATCCAGTTATAAATCATTGACCCTACAACCATTGAAATGAATGATGGTAGGAAAAATGCTGATTTAAAAAAGTCTTTGAATTTTGGAATCATAAATTGTAGTACAAAAGCTAATACATAGGGCACAATAAAATTTAATACCATTAAAATTAGAATATAAACTACCGTATTCCATAGGACAGCATAACTCTCTGAATCTGTGAAAACGGCAATATAGTTTTCTAATCCTACAAATTCTTTCTTGGGACTTACCATATTCCAATCAAAAAAACTCAAATAAAAGGTATATAGCGTTGGCCAAAATACGAAAATACCAAATAAGACAATTGCTGGCAAAAGCATTAGTAGCGATTGTCTATTTTTAATGAATGACTTCATTATTTCCTCCTTAATAAAAAAGGTAGTATAAAGGATATCTATACTACCTTAGCCTCTATTCTTTAAAGATGAATACACTAGTCAATTAATGCATTAATATCATCTTGAGTAGCTGGAACTTCTGTTTCAACATCTGCGCCACCTAAAATACGATCACGTAAGTCAATTAGCATTTGTTCTGCTTCTAAACCTGAGTTTCCAGGGAACGGCGCCCAAGGTACCATTTTATCTAGCGAGCTATTTGCTGCAGAGAAAATTGGATCTTCATTTAATAATTTATCTAATTCAGCATTTTCAGTTGCATCAGCAGTTTCTGGCACATAGCCCGTACTTTCAGTCCACGTAGCAACATTATCCGGCTCATACAAGAATTTCATAAAGGTCCAAGCTGCTTGTTGCTCAGCCTCTTCTTCAGCAGTCATCACTAACATTGAACCACCTGCTGGTAAGTTTGCTTCTTGTCCTTCAAAGGCAGGCGACGCTACAGCAGCAGCTTCAAAAGTACTGTTAGAAGTAACATTTGAACGTTGAGCAATCGTCATATGTGCCATACCAACTTGGCCAGAGATAAAGGCTTGTTGCCCTTGATCATTTGGTGCATGTAAGGCAACCCCATCATTTACCATATCTTGGTAGAATGTATAAGTATCTAAGCCAGCTTGTTCGGCAAATGCAGCCTTACCATCTTCACCAATGACTTTTCCACCATTTGATTCAATCATTGCTTGAATATTCCAGTTATCTGCATGCTCTGCGATATATAAGCCATCAGCATCTGTTTTTTCTGAAATCGTTTTGGCAGCTTCTTCTACTGCCTCCCAAGTTGTTAAATCGTCTGGATTTACACCTGCTTCATTTAAAATGTCCATATTTAAATATAAAACAGGAACTGATAGCGAGTATGGTGTACCCACTTGTCTACCATCATTTCCCGTACCTAAAGCAAAAATATTTTCTGCAAATTTAGTTGAAAGGTATTCAGCATCATCTGGGAAATACTCTTCAATAACAGTTTGCGGTTCTGTATACTCAAAATTATTGGCAAAATATTCACGGTAAGACCAACCAATTTGTACGAGGGCTGGGGCATCTCCACTCGCCACTGCTGTTTGAAGATTTTGCATCAACCCTTGATACATCCCTTCATTAAAGGTTGCTTCAACAACAATCTCATCTTGAGAGGCATTAAACTCTTCAACTAATTCTGTAACAGCTTGTCCACCTTGTGTATCCGCATTTGGGTGCCAATACTCAATAGTAATCGGCCCATCTCCATTACTTGAATCAGCACTACCACTATTGCCACATGCTGCTAGCGAGAGTGCCGCTGCCCCCAACAAAAATAACTTTTTATTTAATTTCATTTTCTTTCTCCCTTACTTTATAAAATATTCTGATTAAACCGCTCAACAACTGGATTAACAATGTCTGTATACACATCTAAATTGCCATTAACCACTTTAACAACGCTATATCCTAAGCGATTATTATTCCATACATCGTCAATCGTCATCCCAAATACGAGTGAATTTGCTGTATGCTGTGGAATACGATTGTTCACCATGTAATGTCTATTCTGATGTAAGTGACCTGTAAAGATCCCTTTAATATCATATTGATTTAATAATTGATCATAATTATCTGGCACTTGGGTTTTCTCCAGCCCATTTATCCAACTAATATCTAGTGGATGGTGTTGGAAAATAAAAATTTCCTTGTCTCTATTAGCCTCTAATTGTGCTTTCAACCACTCAGCTTGTGACAGGTCAATTACGCCATCATGCATTTCTTCCGATGAACTATCTAGAAAGATTAGCTGATAATCCTTACATTCAGATATGTAATCCCACTTTTTATCAGTATCTTCACCGTTGAAAACTTGATGGAATAGTCTTTTCTTATCATGATTTCCTAAACAATAAAATACCGGGATTTCTTCTGGAATATAGGTTTCCATCAATTCTTTAAAAGATTGATAATCTGCCAATTCACCATCATGAACCAAGTCCCCTGTATGAACAACGAAATCAAATTTAGTAAAATCAATCGTCTTTAAAAAGCCTTCTAATATTTCTGTAGGGTTGTATTCAACGCCCCATTTCTCAAGTGCATTTTGATAAACCTTTAAAAAGTGCGTATCTGACATATGCAAAAACTGTAAGTCTGCCAATACAATGTCTCCTTTCCATTTATTTTGAATAAATACTTCTTACGTTAACGAATAGACTTCGAAGCTCACTCTTTAATTCCTCAATTATCTTAACAATCCAATATTAATTCTTTACATATATCGGGTAAATATCGCTAGGTAATTGTAAGGATTACGTAAAATGTTTCTTGAAACCGGTTTATAAAAATTTACACTTCACAGTAAAAACTCATAATTCTTTTTACAGCATAACTTGTAGGGATTCTCCTCAATTTATGAATCATTTGTATTTAAATGTACGCAAAAAAACTCCTCCATCTTTCGATGAAGGAGTTTTTCTATATATGCCGGCTAAAGGACTTGAACCCTCGACCCTCTGATTACAAATCAGATGCTCTACCAACTGAGCTAAGCCGGCAAATATTTTTTATTCAAAATGAATATGACCCGTGTAGGATTCGAACCTACGACCCACTGATTAAAAGTCAGTTGCTCTACCGACTGAGCTAACGAGTCATGGTGGAGAATGAGGGGCTCGAACCCCCGACATCCTGCTTGTAAGGCAGACGCTCTCCCAGCTGAGCTAATTCTCCGTAAATATTTCAATTAGTTATCTATCAAAGACAACTATTAAATAATACCATCTGATTTAGACACTGTCAATACTATTTCCATAAAAATTTTATTTTTCGTCATTTTTAGCGCATCGGCAGAAAAAACACGTATATAAAACATATGGAGGTTGAAAATGATATTGTTTGTTTATTATAGCATTTTATTGGCCCTTTTTGCTAGTCTTGCTTCGTTTTTTATGGTGGTCGGTTCAAGAACAGTCCTTGGACAATCCTTTATCCGCGGTCGTTCCAAATGCGACAATTGTCAAGTCACGATTTCACCCTTAGCCTTGATACCAATTATCGGTTACGGACTATCAACAGGTAAATGCCAGACTTGTCGCCAATCAATACCTTTTATTTATCCATTCTGTGAAGGATTTTTCGCTATATTTTCTTTCTTGTTTTTTCTGAACCACCCGACTGTAACTGCTATTCTTCTCTGCATGATTTTTGCCACCTTACTCATCATGACCAGTGCCGATCTGGCTTTACAAATCATACCAGACCGGTTTCAAGTCATATTATTATTAGTTGTTATTTATTATCTTTACCGAAACCCGCACCTAGCGCTCTTAACCCACGTTACCTTTTCCCTGCTGGTCTTCACCACTTTAATCACTTGCAATTACCTGCTTCATCAAGGTATAGGTGGTGGTGATGTTAAGACGCTAGCAGTCTTAGGCCTAATGCTCGGTCCCTTAACCTTCTCATATCTTCTGTTGATCGCTAGTGGTCTAGCCCTCTGCCACATCTGTTATGTGAAAATAAAAAATGTTAACCCGCCGACTGGTCTGCCATTTATCCCTTACTTATTCTTTGCCTATCCCATCGTCTTCTATATACTGTAATTAGCAAAGTATAGAATGTGAGGGAGAGAATTTGCAAATTCAACACACTTTCATCCAAGGTAAATATGACCAGCCAGCTTTATGCGAGGACGCTCTTTTTAAAAATGACCACTTCATCGCTGTTATAGACGGGGTAACATCCAAGTCGAACTTTACCCATAAAGGCATGAAAACTGGCAAAATGGCGTCCAACATCATCCATGATTTCTTAGCCACATTAGATCCACAAGCACCTATCGAAACGGTTATTTCAGGTGTTAACCAAGCTTTTGAGGACAAGTTTTATACACATGTGGATTTCCCGCTAGACCGAATCGAACATGGTCCACAAGCTGCTATGGCTTTGTATTCTGATTTCTACAAGTGTATCTACCTAATTGGGGATTGCCAAGCTAGTGTAAACGGGCAATTATATACCCAACCAAAGGTCTCTGATGATATTTTAAGCGCCTTCCGGTCACTCATCTTGCATATCGACCCTAATCACCACCAAGAGGCCAGAGACGCCATTATGCCCTATTTAATTTCCTCAAACGCATTTGCCAACAAGGCTGATACACGGTTTGGTTATTCGGTTTTAAACGGACAAGAGATTCCAAGCAGCTTAATCACAACTATACCTGTTCAAGCTGGGGATGAAATAGCCCTAACATCAGATGGTTATCCAGATATTCGACCAACTTTTGAAGAAACGGAAGCTTACCTGCAAGCAATTATCCACAATGATCCGTATTTAATTGATCAATATATTTCCACAAAAGGCCTCAACCCTGACCAAGTCAGCTTTGATGACCGGTCTTATATTGCCTTCAAAGTGACGGCCCGGTCGTAAATTTCAAAATTTTTCTCTCTATAAAACACAAAATCCCTAGACCAATTTGGCCTAGGGATTTTTTCTCGTCTGAATATTCAGTTGTCGTTTCTACAATGGTGAATTAGTTTTCTTGAATACTTGAGTAGTCAATTGGGCTAATTTCAGTATCTACGTCTGCTTCTTCTCCGTAGATTAATTGTTGTGTGTCACCGATTTTTTTCGGTTCCATTTCACGGTAGCGAGCCATACCTGTACCTGCAGGGATGATCTTACCGATAATAACATTCTCTTTTAATCCAAGTAAGTGGTCTTCTTTACCACGGATTGCCGCGTCAGTTAAGACTTTAGTTGTTTCTTGGAATGAAGCTGCAGATAGGAAACTATTTGTTTCTAAGGCTGCTTTGGTGATACCTAATAATACTGGGCGAGCAGTTGCAGGTAGTTCACCTGAACGGATAGCTTGCGTATTGGCATCTGTAAAGTCTGCAGTATCCATTAATTTACCTGGTAACAAGTCTGTTGAACCTGGATCAAGGACACGTACTTTACGTAGCATTTGACGAACCATAACTTCCACGTGTTTATCATTGATGTCTACCCCTTGAGAGCGGTATACACGTTGAACTTCATCTAACATGTATGTTTCAACAGTTAGTGTGTTTGTTACACGTAGTAAGTCTTTAGGATCGATTGAACCTTCTGTTAATTGTTGTCCGCGGTGAACAGTATCGCCTTCAGCAACGTTCATACGCGCTGTGTAAGGTACTTTATACTCACGAGAGTCTGTCATACCTTTAACAAATACTGTCTTCGTACGGCTTGCTTCGTCTTCTTCGATTGCTTCGATTTCTCCAGCAACTTCAGTAATCACGGCACGACCTTTTGGATGACGTGCTTCAACAATCTCTTGGATACGAGGAAGACCTTGAGTGATGTCATCACCGGCAACCCCACCAGTATGGAATGTACGCATTGTTAACTGTGTACCTGGCTCACCGATAGATTGTGCAGCAATTGTACCAACTGCTTCCCCTACTTCTACCTCTTGGTTAGTAGATAGGTCGCGTCCGTAACAATGTTTACATACACCGTGACGAGTGTTACATGTGAAGGCTGAACGAATCGTTACTTGCTCAATACCAGCTTCAACGATGCGACGAGCAGTTTGTTCGTCGATTAATTCGTTGTGGTGCGCAATGATTTCGCCAGTTTCTGGATGACGTACTTCTTTTTGTAAGTAACGGCCAGTCAAACGTTCTTCAAGTGTTTCAATCACTTCGTTACCATTCTTGATTGCTTCAATCGCTAAACCACGGTCAGTGCCACAGTCTGCTTCACGAATGATGACATCTTGGGCAACGTCAACAAGACGACGAGTCAAGTAACCTGAATCGGCTGTCTTAAGGGCCGTATCGGTCATACCTTTACGGGCACCGTGAGTGGAGATAAACATTTCTTGTACGGTCAAACCTTCACGGAAGTTAGACAAGATAGGTAACTCGATGATCTTACCGTTAGGTCCGGCCATCAAACCACGCATACCAGCAAGTTGGGTAAAGTTAGAAATGTTACCACGGGCACCTGAATCGGACATGATGAAGAATGGGTTATCTTGATCAAGTGAGTCCATTAGGGCGATTTGGATTTCATCTTTTACTTTGTTCCAAGTATCGATAACTTGGTCATAACGTTCGTCGTTTGTAATCAAACCACGACGGTATTGTTTTGTAATCTTGTCAACACGGTCATGTCCTTTTTGGATAGACGCCGCTTTTGATTCTAGGTTTGTAATATCTGCCACACCTACGGTAATACCTGAACGTGTAGAGTATTTGAAACCTAAGTCTTTCATTTTATCCAAGATAATTGAAGTTTCAGTAATCTTAGATACTTTAAATACTTGTGCGATGATACGCGCTAAGTATTTTTTCTTGAATGGTGAAACCATATCTTGACGACTGATGAACTCTTTTACGTCTGTACCTGGTTCCATGATGAACTTGTCAGATAGAGATGATTCTAAGTTTTCAGTTGTTGGTTCGTTGATGTACGGGAATTCTTCAGGCATTACCTCGTTAAAGAATAATTTACCGATAGTTGTCACCATCAATTTACCTTTTTGGTTTTCAGTCCAAGGTTTTTTAGGTAGTGCATCTGTTGGGAATGCAACTCGTGTATGTAATTGCACGTAACCGTTAGTGTAGGCGATATGCGCTTCATTAATAGAAGACATTAACATACCTTCACCCATTACTTCAGGTTCTTCCATTGTTAGGTAGTAGTTTCCTAAGACCATATCTTGAGACGGTGTAACAACTGGTTGACCATCTTTAGGGTTCAAGATATGCGTAGCAGCTAGCATTAATAAACGTGCCTCTGCTTGCGCTTCTTCACCTAATGGTAAATGGACGGCCATTTGGTCACCATCAAAGTCGGCATTATAGGCTTCACACACAAGTGGGTGAAGACGAATCGCTTTACCTTCAACCAATACTGGTTCAAAGGCTTGGATACCTAAACGGTGTAAGGTAGGTGCACGGTTCAATAGCACTGGATGTTCACGAATGATTTCGCCTAAAACGTCCCAAACATCTTCATCATGGTGCTCAATTTTACGTTTAGCATGTTTCACGTTGATTGCCATATCACGGGCTACCAATTCACGCATTAAGAATGGTTTGAATAATTCAAGGGCCATTTCTTTTGGTAAACCAGCTTGGTACATCTTCAATGATGGACCAACAACGATTACAGAACGACCAGAGTAGTCAACACGTTTACCAAGTAAGTTTTGACGGAAACGTCCTTGCTTACCTTTAAGCATGTGTGACAATGATTTCAACGGACGGTTACCTGGACCAGTAACTGGACGACCACGGCGACCGTTATCGAATAAGGCATCCACTGCTTCTTGTAACATACGTTTTTCGTTTTGCACGATAATATTTGGTGCATTTAAGTCTAATAGACGTTTCAAACGGTTGTTACGGTTAATTACACGACGGTATAAATCATTCAAGTCAGAAGTAGCGAAACGACCACCATCTAACTGAACCATCGGACGTAGTTCTGGTGGGATAACTGGAATAACATCCATAACCATCCAAGCTGGATCGTTACCAGACTTACGGAAAGCATCTAAAACATCTAAACGACGGATTGCACGTGTACGTTTTTGACCTTTAGCTGTTTTCAATTCTTCTTTTAATTCAGCAACTTCGCTATCAATTTGTACTTGTGATAACAAGGTCTTGATTGCATCTGCACCCATTGCTGCTTTGAAGCCTTCACCATACTCACGTTTATTATCGCGGTATTCTTTTTCAGATAACAATTGTTTGTAATCTAGTGGTGTATCACCTGCATCTGTTACAACATATGATGCAAAGTAAATTACTTCTTCAAGAGAACGTGGGCTCATGTCTAACATTAAGCCCATACGAGATGGGATACCTTTAAAGTACCAAATATGTGTTACAGGTGTCGCTAACTCAATGTGACCCATACGCTCACGACGTACTTTAGAACGTGTAACTTCAACGCCACAACGGTCACAAACAACACCAGCATAGCGAATGCCCTTGTATTTACCACAAGAACATTCCCAATCTTTAGAAGGTCCAAAGATTCTTTCATCGAATAGACCTTCTTTTTCTGATTTAAGTGTACGGTAGTTGATGGTTTCAGGTTTCTTAACCTCACCATAAGACCAAGATCTGATCTTGTCTGGTGAAGCCAACCCGATACGCATGCTTTCAAATCTATTTACATCTACCAAGGGGCCAACCTCCCTTATCTAATTTGCCCAAATTATTCGTTTACTTGTTTTTGTGCAGTGATTTCACTTGCTTGTGATTCAACAGTTGCATCTGCATCAACTGCATTTTCTTTGTTTTCTTGATCTTTTTTAGGGAAGCCCGGTGTTACTTCATCCATGTCACGTAAATCTACTGCTTTCTTATCAGAGTCTAATACTTCAATGTCTAGACCTAATGATTGCAATTCTTTAACCAATACACGGAATGATTCAGGTACACCTGGTTTTGGAATTGGTTCACCTTTAACGATAGCTTCGTATGTTTGTACACGTCCTACAACGTCATCTGACTTGTAAGTCAAGATTTCTTGTAATGTGTATGCCGCACCGTATGCTTCTAGTGCCCAAACCTCCATCTCACCGAAACGTTGTCCACCAAATTGTGCTTTACCACCCAAAGGTTGTTGTGTAACAAGTGAGTAAGGACCTGTTGAACGCGCATGTAATTTGTCGTCGACCATATGAGAAAGTTTCAAGTAGTACATAACCCCTACAGAAACACGGTTGTCGAACGGTTCACCTGTACGACCATCGTAAAGAACAGTTTTAGCATCGCTTGCCATACCTGCTTCTTTGATTGTTTCCCATACATCTTCTTCGTTCGCACCATCAAATACTGGTGTTGCAATATGAATGCCCATCTCACGTGCAGCCATACCTAAGTGCAACTCTAATACTTGCCCGATGTTCATACGAGAAGGTACCCCTAGAGGGTTTAACATGATATCAACTGGTGTTCCGTCAGGCATGTAAGGCATGTCTTCTTGAGGTAAGATACGAGACACAACCCCTTTGTTACCATGACGTCCGGCCATTTTATCCCCAACTTGAATCTTACGTTTTTGGATAATGTATACACGAACTAACATAGAAACACCTGGTGATAATTCGTCGCCGTTTTCACGGTAGAATACTTTCACGTCGTTAACGATACCGCCACCACCATGTGGTACGCGTAATGATGTATCACGAACTTCACGTGCTTTTTCACCAAAGATCGCATGTAATAAGTGCTCTTCTGCTGATAACTCAGTTACACCTTTAGGCGTTACTTTACCAACTAAGATGTCACCGTCATGAACTTCAGCACCAATACGGATAATACCGCGTTCGTCCAAGTTACGTAGAGAATCTTCACCTACGTTAGGGATTTCACGTGTGATTTCTTCAGGTCCTAGTTTAGTATCACGTGCCTCAGATTCTAATTCATCAATATGAATAGAAGTGTAGACATCGTCTTTAACTAAACGTTCAGACATGATAACCGCATCCTCGTAGTTATAACCATCCCAAGTCATGAAGGCGATCAGAGGGTTTTGACCTAAAGCCATTTCCCCTTTTTCCATTGAAGGTCCGTTTGCTAGGATTTCTCCAGCAGTTACGTTTTCTCCAATAGTCACGTTAGGCGTTTGGTTGTAAGATGCTGAGGCATTTGAACGGTGGTATTTGATTAATGGATACTTGTCTAAAGCACCATCTTCACGACGTACGCGGATTTCACGTGCATCAACATACTCAACAACACCATCGTATTGTGCAACGACTGCAGCACCTGAGTCAGCTGCTGCTTTATGTTCCATACCAGTACCAACTAGTGGTGCATGTGGTTGTAACAATGGCACAGCTTGACGTTGCATGTTGGCACCCATTAAGGCACGGTTAGAGTCATCGTTTTCCAAGAAAGGAATTGATGCTGTTGCAACAGATACTACTTGTTTAGGTGAAACGTCCATGTAGTCTACACGTTCAGGTTTCACTTCGATATTTTCTTCAACGTAACGAGCCATAACAACTTCTTCTGCGAATGAACCGTCTTCGTTCAAGATAGAGTTACCTTGGGCGATAACGAAATTATCTTCTTCGTCAGCTGTTAAGTAGTCGATACGGTCTGTTACTTTATGTGTGTTCCAGTCAACACGACGGTAAGGTGTTTCAATGAAACCAAATTCATTGATTTTCGCATATGACGCCAAGTTGTTGATCAACCCGATGTTTGGTCCCTCAGGTGTTTCGATTGGACACATACGACCATAGTGAGAATAGTGAACGTCACGAACTTCGTATCCGGCACGGTCACGAGTCAAACCACCAGGTCCTAAGGCAGATAGACGACGTTTGTGCGTCAACTCACCTAATGGGTTGGTTTGGTCCATGAATTGAGACAATTGAGAAGAACCGAAGAACTCTTTAATTGACGCAACGACTGGACGAATGTTGATTAATTGTTGTGGCGTTACTTTTTCAATGTCTTGGATAGACATACGTTCACGTACAACACGTTCCATACGAGATAAACCGATACGGAATTGGTTTTGTAATAATTCACCAACTGAACGGATACGACGATTACCTAAATGGTCGATGTCGTCTGTTTTACCAATACCTTCATATAAACCTAAGAAGTAGTTTAATGAAGCTAACACGTCAGCAATTGTTAAGGCACGAGCTTCTTTGCCTGGGCCCGCGTTACCAATAACGTTAATTACACGGTCAGCATCTTTAGGTGCTTGGATTTTAACGATTTGTAAATCAACAGGTTCTGTTAGAACAGCATCGTCATTTGGATACAATGTTGTCACGTTTAAACCATTGTCAAAATATGGCTCTAATTTGTCCATAACTTCACGGTTTAATTCAGTACCTTTATCCGCTAAGATCTCACCAGTTTCTGGGTCAACCAAAGTTTCAGCCAAGATTTGGTTGAATAAGCGGTTTTTGATATCTAATTTTTTGTTTACTTTGTAACGACCAACAGCTGCTAAGTCATAGCGACGTGGGTCAAAGAAACGAGCAGTTAATAAGTTACGAGATGAGTCTGCAGTCTTTGGTTCGCCCGGACGTAGACGTTCGTAAATTTCTTTTAATGCTTCTTCTGTACGAGAATCAGATAAGTCTTTGTGGACATCTTTTTCTAAAGTTAATTCTAATGTTTCGCTTTCTCCGAAGATTTCACGAATTTGGTCATCAGAAGAGAAACCTAATGCACGCATCAACACTGACATCGGCACTTTACGTGTACGGTCAATACGTACGTAAGAGATGTTTTTCGCATCTGTTTCCATTTCTAACCATGCACCACGGTTAGGGATTACAGTGGTACCAAATGATTGGCGACCATTTTTATCTAATTTGTCGTGGAAGTAGACACCTGGAGAACGCACTAATTGAGAAACGATTACACGTTCCGCACCGTTGATGATAAACGTACCACCGTCAGTCATTAGTGGGAAATCACCGAAGAATACTTCTTGATCCTTGATTTCACCAGTTTCTTTATTCATTAAGCGCAATTTAACATAAATTGGCGCTGAGTAGTTTGTGTCATGTGCACGCGCTTCTGCTAAGTTGTATTTAGCTTCTTTAAATGAATAATCAACAAATTCTAAGGCTAATTTACCAGCATGATCTTCAATAGGAGAAATGTCCTCAAACATTTCTTTCATCCCTTGATCCAAGAACCATTTGTATGAGTCCGTTTGGATTTCAATCAAGTTTGGCAATTCTAGCACTTCATTAATACGTGAGTAACTGCGGCGCACGCGATGTTTACCGAAATTGACATTATGCCCAGTCATTAAAAGCCACCTCTCCGAAATTTAAACTGTTAGAATTTAATGAGAATTTGCTAAGAAATTGCCCATTAAGGCCTTTTTACCCTAAAAAAGGGCAAAAAAATAACAAAAGATGATTTGACTTTCCTGTCATTACCTTTTGTTTTCGCCTAGAAACGCGTCCGGACAATATTTCGGAACGTTCCAATCCAATTAATAATATACAGTTTTTATTATACACCTTTCCCATATATTGTCAATCATTTATGCTAGTTAAATGTTAGCTATCCTACTCGATGAAAATGGAGCCGAAATATATGTTATTTGTATACTTTTGTACATAATTGTTCCTAAAAGTAAGAAAAAATTGTTATATATGACAAATGTCACTTTTTTTCACAAAGAAGTGTATACTTAGTTGGGTAAATAAATTCTATTTACGATAAACATTAACCTTTGGAGGTAATACGAATGAAATACGTTATAGTAGGAACTTCACATGCTGGTTTTGAAGCTGTGCAAACTCTATTGAAAAAAGACTCAGATGCAGAAATCGTTGTATTTGAAGCTGGATCAACCGCTTCTTTCTTATCATGTGGTATTCAGTCCTATCTAGAAGACATTTCAAAATCTTTGGATGAATTACACTACGCAAATGAAGCATCATATAAAGAACAAGGTGTTGATATCCGCATGAACACAAGTGTGATTGCCATCAACCCAGACACAAAAGAAATTACAACACGCACTACTGACGGTGTGGAAGCTACAGAAAGTTACGACAAACTATTGCTTTCTCCAGGTGGTGTACCAGGTACAATCCCGAATGTAGATGACCAACACGAAAACATCTTCTACTTACGTGGTAGAAACTGGGCAGATAAAGTGAAAAATCGTATGTCTTCAGCTAAAAAAGCTGTAGTTGTTGGTGCTGGTTACATCGGTATCGAAGCAGCAATTGCTTACGCACAAGCTGGCATCGACGTGACAGTTGTCGACTTTGTTGATTCAATCTTACCAACTTACCTTGACAGTGAATTCACTAGTCTTCTAACAAAACATATGGAAGAAAAAGGTATGAAGATTAAAACTGGCGAAGGTGTGAAAGAATTTAAAGTCAACGAAAACAACGAAGTAACTGCAGTTGTCACTGACAAAGGCACTTACGAAGCAGATACAGTTATTATCAGTGTTGGGGTTCGTCCAAACACACAATGGTTGAAAGACACTTTAACCCTTGATGGTCGCGGCTTTGTTGAAGTCAACGAACACATGGAAACTTCAGTTAAAGATGTTTACGCTGCAGGTGATGCAACTGCTATTCCTTTTGCACCTACAAACGACAAAGCTTACATTGCTTTAGCAACTAACGCTCGTCGCCAAGGTGTCATCATGGCTCGTCACGCAAGTGGTGATGCAGACGCTAAAATTGGTCGCGTAAACGGTACATCAGGTCTTGCTGTATTTGACTACAAATTCGCTACTACTGGTATCAAGGATGCTAACGCAAACTCTTACCAAGGAAATGTGAAATCTGTTTACAAAGAAGACTTAATCCGTCCTTCATTTATGCACGACGAAGAAAAAGTTTTAATGAAGCTTCATTACGATGCAGATAACGGTCGTATATTAGGTGCTCAATTAATGTCAACTTATGACATTCTTCAAGCTATTAATGCTGTATCTGTTGCGATTGAAGCTGAATGGACTGTAGACCAATTAGCGCAAGCTGATTTCTTCTTCCAACCAGAATTCAGCCGTCCTTGGAACTTCTTAAATGTCTTAGCGCAAGAAGCTCAAGGTCAACCATACGGCGCAGACACAATGATTTTCTAATCCAAACGAAAACCACTTTTTCGCCACAGATATATAACATCCATATAAAAAAATAAACAGGCAGGTAGATTTCATTAATCTACCTGCCTGTTTTTTTCTTCTATTATGTAGCTCACGATATCCGGTTCCAAAGGTCAAACTCTTCCAACACTTCCCAAAATACGCCAATTACTTAGCAGTACTTGTTCGGCTTTTGCTCCAGCGCGTCGAGTCTTAGCGACTTTTGTCACACCTCTAATTTTTACTCTAACCAACCATCCACTGTTTCACGATTGGCTTCAATCCAATTATCCGCTGCTTCTTCTGGTTCTACATCTGTCGCTAATTCTTCCATAACAGAAGACATATCTTCAACTTCCCAGTAGAAGTTATCAATAATCTTATAGGCTTCTGGGTTATCTTCCTTTAGCCCTTCTCTTGCGTATGAATGAATTTCCTCGTAGCCACCAAAGACATTTTCTGGATCGTCAAGCATCTTAAGATCATAATCCATGAACATCCAATGTGGCTTCCAACCAACCACAACTATATCCTCTTCATTATTGATAGCTTGCTCTAATTCAGCAATCATTGCACCTGTTGAACTCACAGAAACCTCCCAATCGGATAGGTTGTCATACTCCTTAACAGCATTTTGGGCACTGTTGGTAACACCTGCCCCTGGTTCAATTGCTGTAATAGTTGAACCATTTTCATCCGTGAGGTCGGTAATCGAATTGATATCTTCCATATATGTTGGAACAGTTAATGCTGAAATAGCACCTTCTAGGTTAGCCCCTAAATCAACCATCGAGTCACCGTATTTCTCTGCATAGGCCTGGTGCGTTGTAGGCACCCAACCGCCGACCATAGCATCCGACTGCCCTTCTGCAACCGAACTAAACATGATGGCCGGGTCTACTGTTGTAATTTGTACGTTGAACCCTGCTTCTTTTAGCACCTGTGCCAGGACATTTGTTGAAGCCATTTCAGACTCCCAATTCACAGTTGCTAGAGTCACTGTTTGGCCACCAGAATCAGAACCTACAGTCGTTTTATACGAATCTTCACTAGCAAAGGTAAATAATAACCCAACAATAATTGCTACGACTAAACTGATTTTCTTAAACATTTTTACACTCCCGAAAATAATCTTCCTTAGTTACAAATGTTCGACTACTTACTTTTTATAAAAAAAACAGGAGTGGCTATTAGTGCCTCACTCCTGTTATAAGCTCATTGAGACGTTACTGTTCATTAATTATCACGAACAGCATTGTCAAGCTTTTATTCAATTATTCTTCAACAGCTAACCATTGATCAACTGTTTCTTGGTTCTCTTCAATCCACGCTTGGGCTGCAGCTTGTGGATCTGCACCATTGTTGATTTCAGCCATTACAGATTCCATATCTGCAACTTCCCAGAAGAAGTTGTCTAAGATTTGATAAGCTTCTGGCATGTCATCTTGTAATCCTAGGCGAACCATTGTATTGATTGTTTCACCGTCTCCGAAGACACCTTCAGTATCTTCTAGATATTTCAAGTCATACTCTTGGAACATCCAGTGTGGTGACCAACCAGTAATAACGATTTCTTCTTCATTCGCAATAGATGTCCCTAGTTCAGTCGTCATGGCACCTGAAGATGATGTTTGAACTGTCCAATCACTTAGGTTGCTGTATGTATCTACTGCATTTTCTGCAGCCGCTACAACACCAGCACCGGGTTCAATACCTGTAATTGTTTGGTTCGCTTGGTCACTTAAGTCCTCGATTGAGTTCACATCTTCCATGTAAGTTGGTACGGTTAAACCTGTAATCGCACCCTCTAAGTTAGGACCCAGGTCTTCCATCTGATCACCATATTGTTCGTATTGCGGTGCATGTGTGTTAGGTAACCAAGCACCAACCATCGCATCCGCTTCAGCTGACGCAACTGATGACCACATAATAGCATTATCTAGTGGCGTAGTTTCTACTGTATAGCCAGCTTGACGTAAAACTTCTGCGATAACATTTGTAGAAGCAATTTCAGTATCCCATGTTACGTAAGATAGATTGATGTTCCCTTTACTTTCGCCAGAAACAAGGTTAAAGACGTTCGATTTGTAAGCATCAGCACTCCCAAAAGTAAGAACTAATCCCAAGATTGCAATGACTGCAATCCAGATACCTTTAAGTTTTTTCTTCAAAATAAATTCTCCTTTCTTTAAATTAGCTATTTTTATCAGCTGTGAAACGATTTGTTAAGCGGTCAATCAAGATTGCTAAGATAACAATTGCTAAACCTGAAACAAACCCTGAACCTACTGATGCACGTTGTAGAGCGGTTAAGACTTGACGACCTAGACCAGGCGCACCAATCATTGACGCTGTAACAACCATAGATAAAGCAAGCATAACTGTTTGGTTTACACCAGCCATAATTGTTGATTTAGCTAAAGGTAATTCTACTTTGAATAATTTTTGTTTACCAGTTGAACCAAAGGCGTCCGCTGCTTCTACTAATTCAGTAGAAATTTGTTTGATACCTAACTCAGTAAATCGTACTGTTGGTGGTAATGCAAAAATAACTGATGCAAACGTCCCTGGTACGATACCAATACCGAAGAAAGCAACGGCTGGAATCAAGTAGACAAAGGCAGGCATTGTTTGCATGAAGTCCAAGATTGGTTTTAGGATATTGTGGACAGTTTTATTTTTTGCGGACCAAATTCCTAAAGGTACACCGATAATAATCGAAACAAGACTTGATACAAGTACCAATGTTACTGTGTTCATTAGCTCTGACCATAAACCTTGGTTTAAGATATAACCTAAGCCAACCAAAGCAAAGGCAGATAATGACAATTGTTTCTTATTCATAAAATAAGCAACCACTGCCACGATTAGGATAAAGGCAAATGGTGGAATTAATAATAGTAAGTTCGTAATACCGTTCATAAAGATTGAACCACCATTTTGAATGGCACCAAAAAGACCTGATAGGGTTACGGTTAACCAGTTTGTTGCTGATTCAACCCAATCCGCCACTGGCAGTTTCGGGATTGGATACATAGCTAAATTAAACATTCAATTCTTCCTCCTCTTCAACTTCATTATCACTATTGTCATTTGCTAGACTATTGATAACCATCTTAGAACTCACCATACCCAATAAGTGGTTTTCCTCATCTACTACTGAAATCGGCATAAATGCATTACCCATCACATCATAAATCTCATTAATAGATGTTTCTGGATGAACTGTTGGATGGTCTGTACGAATAATAGATTCAACAGATAAGTATTCTTTATTTTGATTGCCTTTAATTATTTTGACAACATCAGTGTCACGAACGTAACCTAATAATTCACGTTTGTTATTTGTCACCATTAGGAAGCTGTAGTTTTCTTCTTCCATACGGTGTAGGGCCATTCTGGCACCATGCTTCTCAACATTTAATAAGAAGTTTGGACGCTCCATAGCATGTTCAGCAGTAAGGACTTTAGAACGGTCAACACTTTCAACAAACCGTTCAACGTAATCGTTAGCTGGATGCGTTAAGATTTCTTCACCAGTACCTACTTGAACGACTTCTCCGTCTTTCATTAAGGCGATACGGTCTCCAATTCTTAATGCTTCATCCAAGTCATGGGTAATGAAGACGATTGTTTTGTTTACACGTTCTTGTAAATCAACTAACTCATCTTGCATGTCACGACGGATTAATGGGTCAAGCGCTGAGAAGGCTTCATCCATTAGTAGGATTTCTGGGTCATTTGCTAAGGCCCGTGCTAAACCAACACGCTGTTGCATACCACCAGATAATTGGTTTGGATATTGGTCTTTAAAAGTTAATAGACCAGAGTTTTCTAGTGCTTTTTCAGCAGCTTTTTGACGTTCTTCTTTGCTGACACCTTGAATCTCCAAACCGAATTCTGTATTTTCAAGAATTGTTTTGTGTGGGAATAAGGCGAAGCTTTGGAATACCATACTCACTTTTTTACGTCTGATTTCACGTAATTCTTCTTTATTAGCACCTGTCACGTCATCACCTAAAATTGTGATGTTACCCGCTGTTGGTTCGATTAAACGGTTGATCATACGTAACATAGTTGATTTACCTGAACCAGATAATCCCATGATTACGAATGTTTCACCTTGCTTGATATCTAAACTGGCGTTGTCGACCCCGACTGTGGCACCTGTTTGTTGAACGATTTCTTCTTTAGACTTTCCTTCATTTAATAGTTTTTTCGCTTTCTCAGTTTGAGCGCGCGATCCATAAATTTTGGTTAAATTCTCAATTTTTACTGCTGTAGTCATCATAATCCTCCTTTATTTTGACACTTTGTTACAAAAAGCAACGTAACTCACCATATTACCGTAACATGCTCACCAAAAAATTTCAAAAAACAACCCTTAAAAAGGTTGATTTGACGCGTTTCATAAATCGAACATTTTTATGTTAACTTTCTACACCCCCTTTAGACTAAAAATGAAAGGGCTTCATTTCACAAACTCACAAAAGTACAATCATTGTTCTATTTGAAAACTTTCCTACCCAAATAAAAAAGCATTACATCCAAAGGATGCAATGCCCACCATGATGGTCTATTCGCTTTCTTTTACACTTTTTAAAATCCAATAGCCTTTACGGCGTTCGATTTCTTCAGCGTTACCAAAAACTTCTTCTAATTTCTTCATCGCTGAAGGTGCCCCTTGTTTCTTTTGTAAAACTACATAAATTTCGCCACCCGGTTTTAAATAGTGAATGGCTTCGCTCATAAAATGATGAACCATTTCCTTACCGGCGCGAACTGGTGGATTCGTCAGAATGACACCGAAATCTCTTTTGCCAATGGCTTCATAGGCATTTGAAACGCTAAAAGTGACGTTGTCGACATGGTTAGCTGCTGCGTTGTCCTTAGCCAGACCAATTGCCCGCTCAGAGATATCTACCCCGTAAATGGCACGGTCAGGCAACATAGTCCCCATAATGACCCCTACAGGCCCGTAGCCAGCGCCCAAATCAAGCAGGTCGCCTGGTGCAAGTTGGTCAAGGTCCAAGGCTTCAAGCATGACCCGGGTCCCAAAATCTAAATTATCCCTAGAAAAGACGCCTGAGTCGGTCTTGAAGGTAAATGATCGGTCGAAAATCACGGTCTCGTATTGTTTAAAGTCGTGTCCAAGATCTTCATTGTTTTCGAAGTACTGATGACTCTCTTTCATGAACACCCTCCGTTCTATATCATTACTATTTTCATTGTTTTTGTAAATGCACATTATCATCTCTTCCATTTTATAGTTTGTGTGGACTAGGCGCAAGTAGGTAAAATCTGCTTGATACTTTTGTCAAAAAGAAAAAGCGCCCCTAAAAGGACGCTCTCATACAATACAAAAAGATTCGCATACTTAAAGATCTATAACAGCTACATTTCCTCGCCATTTGTAGCGATGACTCGTTTATACCATTCAAAGGATTTTTTCTTAGTACGTTTTAAAGTTCCTTCATTATAATCATCTAAATCTACATAAATAAAACCGTAACGCTTAGACATCTGTGAAGTTGAGGCACTTACAATGTCGATGCAGCCCCAAGAAGTATACCCCATCACTTCTACTCCATCAGCGATCGCATCCGCAATGGCCTTAAAGTGATCACGGAAATAGTCGATCCGATAATCATCTTGAATAGAACCATCTTCTTCTACAGTATCTTGGTAACCAAGTCCATTTTCGACAATCCAAAGCGGCTTTTGGTAACGGTCATATAGATCAATCAAGGAAATGTGCAACCCTAAAGGATCCACTTGCCATCCCCAATCCGTAATCGATAAATAGGGATTTTTCACTCCTGTTGTAAGGTTGCCTCCAACCTTTTCTCTTTGATCCGCATCTATGCTCTGAACAATCGACATGTAATAGCTGAAAGAAATGAAATCTACTGGATACTCTTTGATAACAGATAAATCATCTGGTGTCATTGCGATATTAAATTCATTATTCTTCCAATAGTTAAGCACAAATTTTGGGTATACCCCTCGAACTTGAACATCTGTGTAAAAAAAGTTCATGCGGTTATCTTTTTGCGCCAAATATACATCTTCTGGGTTGCAGGTTTCAGGGTAAGTCATCGTTTTGGTCACCATGCAACCCATTTCACTCTCAGGCGAGACTTCCTTGAGGTATTTAGTCACTAAAGAGCTTGCCACAAATTGATGATGCAATGACTGATATATAGCCTCTTCCGCTTTTTTCTTGCTGGGATAATTTTCTTCAATGATTCCTACTGTAGTAAAAGCATGGCGGAAAGCACTGTCGATTTCGTTGAAAGTAAGCCAATACTTTACTAAGCCGTTAAAACGGTCAATACAAGTTTTTGAATAGTTGACAAACATATCCATAACTTGGCGATTCGCCCACCCTCCATATGCCTCTACCAAATGCAATGGCATTTCATAATGCGAGAGTGTAACTAAAGGTTCAATGTTGTATTTGCGTAGGGTCTGGAAAGCTTTCTCGTAATAAGCCAACCCCGCTTCATTTGGTTCTGTTTCATCTCCGTTTGGAAAAATTCTCGTCCAAGCAATCGACATTCGGTAACATTTGAACCCCATTTCGGAAAAGAGTGCAATATCTTCTTCATAACGGTGGTAGTGATCGATTCCATGACGTTTTGGATAGTAAATTTCATCATCAGTTTCTTTAGCTGCCAAAATATCTGATGGAGATGTATGCCATTGCGACACATAATCTTTTTTATCGATATTGGGTTTGAATTTAGCGACATCAGCCACACTCATCCCTTTTCCATCACTATTCCAAGCTCCTTCTAATTGATTAGCAGCAGTCGCTCCGCCCCACATGAAACCTGTTGGAAATTTACTCATTTTTTAAACTCCTCCTTAATTTATTGGTTCAGCATTTAAATATCCCTTTTATTGGCTATGCAGTTCATTTTCTACCGTAATATTTGAGATTCGATTACTATTCGTAACAACAACTATAATCGTTGGATCGTATCCATTTTCTTTAACTTGTTCTAAATCAAAAGTGGTCAATAAATCGCCAGCTTTTACTTTAGCCCCATCTTGTACAACAGTATCAAAGTACTTGCCATTCAGATTGACTGTATCTATACCAATGTGGACTAATACCTCAGCACCTTCATCACTGGTAATTCCAATAGCATGTTTAGTTGGAAAAATAGAACTGATTTCACCATTTACTGGGCTATAGACTTTTCCCTCAGTTGGAATAACTGCAAATCCATCTCCTAATGCACCACTAGAAAAGGTTGCATCTTTAACATCTATTAAGTCCACCATTTGGCCAGTAGCAGGAGTTGCTAAAGTAATTTCCTTTTTCTCAACAACTGATGCAGCTGTTTCTTCTTCACTCACTTCATCTTTGTACCCAAACAAATAAGTTAGAATACAAGCACTAATCATGGATAAGAAATATCCAGCTACCACCCAAACAAACCCTTGACCAATATAAACTGGAAAAGATAAAATACTACGCGTAGCAACCGCTAAAGCTCCGGCACCTGCAGCCCCTGAAATCCCGCCAAAGACGGCTCCTGTCAAACAGGCAATAATAAATGGTTTCTTATATTTTAACGTTACCCCATAAACAGCAGGTTCAGTGATTCCGAAGAGGGCACTGATGAAGGCAGATAAAGATAAACTTTTCAACTTACTATTTTTGGTTTTTAAAAAGACACCAAGAACTGCTCCTGCTTGCGCCGAAACGGCCATCATACATGCAGGTCCTAAAGTATCACGACTATAGAAAGCAAGATTATTCGTCATTACTGGCACAAGACCCCAATGAAGACCAAATATCACAAATACTTGCCATAGTCCTCCAATCACGGCACCAGAAAGAGCTGGACTAAAGTTGTAAACGGCTAAATACCCATTAGCAAGCATAGTGGAAGCAAAGTCGGCAATCGGACCAACCACTATCAATGTTAACGGTACCATTATCATCAATGAAAAGAATGGTGTCAGCAGATTCCGAACACTTTCATGTAATCTGGTTCTGAAAAACCGTTCGACATACGAAAGTACCCAAACAGCTAAAATAGCTGGAATGACTGTACTTGAATATTTAGCTAAAATGACAGGAATACCCACAAAGTCTAGGCTGACTCCGTCATTAAAAGCAGTCAAGAGTGTCGGATAGATCAACGATGCTCCTAGAGTCATGGCTATAAACGGATCTGTCTTAAACTTCTTAGAAGCCGTATAAGCTAAGAAAACAGGCAAAAAGTAAAAGAATGTGTCAGCTGCTACATTAAGAATCACATAAGTTCCAGCCTCAGGAGCTAAAACACCTGTACTTGAAAGCAGTGCCAATACCCCTTTAATCAAACCGCTTCCAGCTAAAACTCCAAGTGTAGGCGCAAAAACACCCGCGATCATATCAATAAAAGCATTTAATAAACCTTTCTTCTCTTTAGGTTCTTCTTCGCTGCTATCCTGTTCACCCAAATCTGTATTTTCTACTAATGCCTCATAGACATTGTTGACATTGTTGCCAATAACTACTTGAAACATTCCTCCAGCTTCAACAACCGTGATGACACCGTCAAGATTTTCAATAGCTGTTTTATTTGCTTTTTTATCCTCTTTTAAAGTAAAACGTAACCGAGTGGCACAGTGATAAACATTCTCAACGTTACCTTCTCCTCCAACATTTTGTATAATGTCTGACGCTAATTGTTTGTAATTCATTTCTGTTCCTCCTTTGAACATTTGTAAAATCTATAGGACATGCGAACGGTATAAAAACTATAAATAAATGGCATTTTCTTTATGAACTTAGTATAGTTTGTATCCTTTTTCTAATCCATTCAATGAAAATGCCTACCAAAAGAGAAAGTTTTTGAATAAAACAACTGCTTTCAAAAATTCATTTATTCCATGCCCTTTAAAGTTAAATATCGGTCAAAACCCTTGCTACTGCATCAAAGAAAAGAAGGATATCTTCAGACTCGCTGCATTCCACATAAACTATTTTTTTAACTCTCTTTTGCCTAAAAATGATGGCTTGAGAAAGAGTATATTCTTTAATTTGTGTATCCGCATTTTCTCCAATTCTACAAGCAAATACCCCCTCTTTCCCTACAGGCTGGACAATGAGGTCCTTTGATGCAGGAAAAAGTTGCAGCACATCTTCTAGTTTTTTAGGGATCGTCGTCTGATTTTCTGCTGGAAAGAATTGATTTAGCAATTCATCTATCTGCTTTTCTTCGATTGATTTTAGTCGATTCTGCAATATTGGTGTCAAAGATAAAATATCTTCGTTTGACAATACACTATTCACGTAAAAAAAATAATCATAGGCAAAAATAACTTCTTGCTCTGTGGTGATGAATAAATCAAACTGTTCCCGTTCTTCTGAATGAGTTTCGAACAAATATAGAGGCTCGATTCGAAATTCATTCATGCGTTGTCCTGACATCTCCATTAACTGAATCTTCAGAGAATTGATTACGCTAAAGGGCTGATTGCTGACGATTAGGCCATTATGCTTAGATTTAAAGGGTTCTAAAGCTGCAGCTAAATATAAAACTAGGTAAGAAGTCTCTGCTAGATTCGGACGAATATGAAAATATAAAGGAAAATACTTTCGGATAAGATACATCTCTAAAGGATAAGTTTGAATCGTTCGTTGTGCAAAATGATTCATCACATTATGGCCAGCGGCAATTCGAATCTTCACTTGCCTAATGTGAGTCAGCAAGAATTGGGGCTCTTTGAATAAAACATTTGTTGAAAGATGGAGTGTCTCAATAATTTTTTGTTCAAAGTGCCGCAGATTCTGTTCAATTTCTTCATTTGAACCGCTGCCGCCATAAAGATAGTTCATCTCAAGCAGCCGTTGCGTAGTATCTGCTTTTTCTGAAGCCGTATAACTGTATCCTGTGACTGATTCGATTTGGCTGTACAAATAATCCATCATAGGCACTGTTGTTTTACCTTGAACGTTATCCATCCTCCACCCGAGCTTGCTTCTGATCATCATCAGTACCAAGTAACGCGTGAACCGTGTGAAATCTTCCCCAGGAATAATGTAATTGTATCGAGTTAATGTGTCTCTTAGAATCGGTCTGATTTCTGAAAACAACTCTAAAAAACGCTTGACGATCTTTTCGCTCAAATGTGCTTCAGCGATTACTTTTTCGGTCCCCACCATTGAAATAAAAAAACGTTTCATGTTCTCAGAAGCAATCATCTTTAGCCCTTCAGTGTTGGAAACGTCTATATCAATTTCTGAGTTCCTTTCCATCCAGCGTTGAATCGTCTTTATTTCGTTAGATACAGCTGTTTTGGAGAGAAAAAAGACATCTGCTAATTGCTGCATACTAACGTAATCATCTTGAAACAACAAATAGATGACCAGTGTGGATGCGCGAAAGTTCATACTTGAGTAAATTTGGTGTTTTGACGCTTCTTCAATAAGTTGTTTTTGAAGTTCAGGAGAAAGAAAAGAGAGATAATAGCCATTCCGCTTATTGCTTTCTAAGATAAATTGACTGCCTAATCCTTCAGTTAACATTTTGATTTCTGCTTGTACAGTTTTTTTATTGGTTCTTAAGTTTGCAGCAATTTTATCACTTGTCAGCCAATCATGTTCATTAACTAAGAGCGCTAAGATTTGAATTTGTCTTTTTGTCAACTCCAATACAAACACCTCCATATCGCCCTATTATATCAAATTTACACCAGCCTCAAACATACTAAAAAAGTCTCTCAAATCTAATTAGAGTAATCAGATTTTTGAGAGACCTATTATTAAATCTTAATTTCTAAATCTGCGCCATTCGTTTCAATCACTTGCTTGTAATAGTTAAAGCTGTCTTTTTTCTGACGATGCAGATCTCCAGAGCCGTCATTATGGCGATCAACGTAGATGAAGCCATATCGTTTTTTCATTTCGCCTGTACCGGCAGAAACGATATCAAAAGGTCCCCACCATAGATAACCTAGAAGTTCACACCCATCTTTTACCGCTTCTGCCATTTCTTCCAGATGCATTTTTAAATAGCGGCAACGTTCAACATCGTTAATACGCCCATTTTCATCAGGTGTTTCATCTAGACCAATACCATTTTCTACAATAAACAGTGGCAATTCATAGCGATCCGTTAATTCATTCATCACATAGCGTAAACCTTTAGGGTCAATCGGCCAGCTCCATGGTTCAGGTGATTTTTCTTTTAAGAAAGGATTGTCAAATCCTTTGGCACCGCCAGTATCCACTTTCATTTCAGCTGATTTGTCATAAACTGCACTCCGATAATAACTAAACGCGATATAGTCGCTTGTATTTTCTTGAAGCAGTTCCAAATCGCCCACTTTGATTTCAGGTTCTGTTCCGTTTTCAGACCAGATACGCTTAACATATCCTGGATAATGACCGCGACACATCACGTCAGAGAAGAACCATGAATTACGCCGGAATTCAAGCGCACCAAAAACATTTTCAGGATCACTGTCCCAAGCATAAGTAGCAATTGCCGAAAAACTGCACATAATTCCCATCATGGCATCTTCATCAATCTCACGTAAAGCTTTCGTTGCTAAAGCGTTTGCTACGAACAAGTGATGACAAGCTTGATAAATTGCTTTATCATCTATGTCCTTCAACGGTTCTTTTGGGTCACTCGGAGGAAAAGAAATCACACCTGCAGCTGCATACGGCATGCGAAAAGCATTATTGATTTCATTAAATGTCATCCAGTACTTCACTTTACCTTGATAACGCTCAAAAATCGTTCGAGCATATTTGTCAAAGAAACCTATCAGTTTTCTGTTCGTCCAGCCTCCATACTCTCCAACCAGAGCTAACGGCGTTTCATAATGACTAAGAGTAATGACTGGCTCCATTCCATATTTCAGCATGGTATCAATCATACGATCATAGAATAATAAACCGGCTTCATTGGGAGTATCTTCATCTCCACGTGGAAAGATCCTAGACCAAGAGATACTGGTACGAAAAGCTTTCAAACCCATTTCACTCATCAATTTTAAGTCTTCTTCAAAACGATGATAAAAATCGACCGCAATATGAGATAGATAGTCTTTATCTTCATCAAGCGCAATTTCCCAAATCTGTTTTTCTTCATCCCATTTTACACTAGGATTTTTTGATAATATCCCGATCAATGCATCCGTAACATTGGGTAATTTCCCATCTTCCAGCCAAGCACCTTCACATTGATTAGCTGCCACTGCTCCGCCCCATAAAAAATTCTCAGGAAAAATAGTTGTTGTATTCATATAACTCTCCTCACCATTCCTACAATTTAAGTTACAGTTCTTTATAAAACCAGTATAGAGCACCTGTAAATAGCAAGCCATCCAATCAAATTCCTTACCACAGGTAAAAAAGTTTGAACAACCAAAAAACGTCATGATCAATCAGGTTCTGGAAAAGTAGATAAACGAACCGTTCAGAAGTATTTGAAGACACAAAAACAAGAAGAAAATAAAGATAATGTGTCATTTGATGTGTTGATGGGATTGAAAAACCTATCGAAGAACAGACTGTCTGTTGAAATGGACCCTATAGAGGGCACTTTTTTTAGTGTCCATTCTATAGGATCCATTTTATATCTCAAAGAGAGATTTTTTCTTTGCAAAAGACTATAACAGGGGATAGCATAATAATAAGGACTCGCATAAAAAGTTTCCTCTCCCATTCGAGTCTCAGTATCCTAAAAGCTCTTCATTTTGCGTTTAACCTAACTATCGCCCTACTAGATGATTTCAATGATCTCTTTCTTGCTGGCTGCATTAGCCGGTGCATAACTGAAAATCAGACCAACCAAGGAAGAAACGCCTAATGAAATCAGAACAGTAACCAGGTCCACTCCGACAGAAAACGGCAATAGCGCTGCCGCGATAGAAGAAAATAATAGACCTAATAAGTAGCCGATGACTCCCCCGATACTAGTCATCAATACCCCTTCTAACACAAATTGTGCGCGGATGCTGCTTTGAGAAGCACCTAATGCACGACGAATACCGATTTCTTTCGTTCCCTCCGTTCTATATCGTTACTATTTTCATTATTTTTGTAAATGCACATTATCATCTCTTCCATTTTATAGTTTGTGTGGACTAGGCGCAAGTAGGTAAAATCTGCTTGATACTTTTGTCAAAAAGAAAAAGCGCCCCACTCAGACCTTGTAGCCTGAATAAGACGCTGACTTACATACGTTCACTTTCCTTAAATCAAAATCTAGGCTTGCTTAGCCCGCTTGAACCTCTTGCCAATTAAACCATTTGGTGCAAACAAAAGTGTCAATAAGAAGGTTACAAAGCCTGCGAAGGCGATGGTCCCTGAAATGGACACGTTAAAGTAGATGGCTACATAGTACCCAAGGACACTGTTGATTACCCCGTACAATAAGGCTACTAACAACATGATGGATAACCGTTTTGACAGTAAATGGGCACTCAAGGCTGGCGCTACCATAAGGGAGATCACTAGGATTGCACCGACGGTATCAAAGGCAACAACGGTGGTGATGGATACAAGTGTCATCAAGACCAGATTCAAGAACCCAACCGCTACACCGATTGATTTCGCGTAAACGGGGTCAAAAATGCTGACTTTGAGTTGTTGGTAGGTCACTGCGACAAAGGCCAGATTAATCACCAACATGACAAACATTCGGGCAAAGGAAATCGGCACCTGGATACCAAAGATTTCCATAGTATTTAAGGTCGCAAAGACCACTTCACCGCTCAAGACCACATCCACATCTAAGTGAACATTTCGCGCGTATTTTGAAATCAGGATGATAGCAAGAGCAAAAAGCAAGGTAAAGACCAAGCCAGTGGCCGCATCACTTTGGATGGCAAACTTGTTGACCACGTATTCAATGGCATAGACAGTCATCACACCAAATAGGGCTGCCCCCACAAATAGGATCGGTGAATCTAGGTCGCCGGCAATAAAGTAACCAAGGACAATCCCTAGTAAAACTGTATGCGACAAGGCGTCAGCCACCATGGCCATGTTCTTCAAAACTAAAAATACCCCGAGCAAGGCGCAGGAAACGGCTGTAATCATTACAACTGATAAAGCCCCCATCATGCCACCTCCTCTGTCTCAAACGTATCATCTTGATGGGTCGCTAAGTACCGTTTCTTCCGTAAATAAGCGACCACATAACCTCTTGGCCCAAAAATAATGGACAATAGTGAGACGATCGACATGACCACGATAATGGTTGGTCCGGTCGGCAAGTTTGAGATAGTTGATGACAAGTAGGTGCCGATACCAGCTGAGATCCCGCCCGATACAGCAGCCACCAGCAAGACGACTGGGAATCGTTTTGACCATTGTAGGCCGGTAATCGCTGGCGTAATCAACATGTTGGAGATAAGGATGGCGCCGACTGCCTTTAGCCCGACAACGATCATGACGATAGCCATCAGGAGAATGACCCAGTTCAATACGTTGGCCTGGATTCCGACTGCTTTCGCGTAATTCGGGTCGAAGACAAAAATCTTGATTTGTCGGTAGCAAGCGATGAATATCGTTAAGGCGATCACTGAAGCGATGATGATTAACCAGACATCTGATTTCAGCAAAAAGGCTGCCTGCCCGAAAATATAGTGTTGGAGGCCTGCTTGTGATGCGTCACCAAACTGCGGATTGCCTTGGATATATGACTTCAGGGCCATCCCCAATCCAAAGAAAGAAGACAAAACTAAAGCCAGGGCCGAATTAAGGCTGACCAAGGAATGCTTATGGATCAACTCGATAAAGTAGAAGGCCACCATACCCGCAACCAAAGCACCCAGGGTTAAAATCAGGGTATTCTTTGATTGAAAAAGCATAAAGGCGATAACGATACCCGCAAAGGTGGCGTGACCAATCGCGTCCCCTATCAGACTTTGTCCTCTAAGGACAGTGACTGTCCCGACGACACCTGATGCCATAGCTAGGACGACTGTCCCCAGTAAGACGATTTGAAAAGAGAAATCAGTAAATATGGCCATAGATCTCACCAATCCTTTGATCATATGCCGCTGCAATATTCGCTTCATTAAAGGTTTCCGCAACTGAACCTTGGCCAATGACTGTCTTATTCAATAAAATGACATGGTCAAAGTACTCACGGACTGTGGCCAAGTCGTGGTGAACGATAATAATGGTCTTCCCGTCGCGTTGAAATTGGTTAATAATCTCTGCGAAAAGTTTCTCCGTCTTAATATCAATTCCCTTCATTGGTTCATCCAAGAAGTAAATGTCCGCATCCTGGCAGATGGCACGAGCTAAGAAAACCCGTTGCCGTTGCCCACCAGAAAGTTGAGCGATTTGCCGGTCAGCGTAGTCAGTCATATTGACGCTCGCTAAGGCCGCAAGCGCCCGGCTCTTGTCCGCTTGGCTGACCTTTTTGAAGAAGCCTTGATGTACATACCGTCCCATTAAAACAACATCTAAAACCGTTGTTGGGAAGTCCCAATTCACCGAAGATGATTGGGGTACATAAGCGATTTTCTTGTAATAGTCCTTGTACGCCTTGCCGTAGAAGGTTACATCACCTTTCAAGGGCTTCAAAAAATCAAGCATACAATTCAACAAAGTCGACTTGCCGGCACCATTCGGCCCGATAATCGCGGTCTTCGAATTTGCTTTAATGCCAATATTTATATCCTCTAATACGAGTTGGTCGTCATAAGACATGGCCAAGTCTTCTACTTTAATTATTGCTGGCATCTTGTCTATCATCCTCTCATTACATCATCAAAATTTATCTTACTAAACCTTATCTATTTAAGATTTGACACAATTAGGTTCACATTGTGTTTAAACATATTGATATAGGTATCGCCCTCTTGTCCTTCACTCGCAAGTGAATCTGAGAACAATTCCTGCCCTTCACCAGAAACAACTGTCACTTCGCCACCATCAGCATTTACAGCCTCTTGGATACGTTGCATACGCGCTGGGTCAGTTGTTGATTCCGCAAAGATCGCTGGCACTTCGTTTTCTACAATAAAGCTTGCAATAGTTGAAATATCTGCGTTAGAAGCTTCAGCTTGTGTTGAAATCCCTTGTGGTGCCACTACTTCAATCCCGTAACGTTGTGAGAAGTAGTTGAAGGCATCATGTGGTGTAATCAAGTAACGTTGACCTTCAGGAATTGAGTCGATTTCTGCTTGCGCCCAAGTATCCAATTCAGTCAACTCTTCCTTATAAGCCGTTGCCGTATCGTTGATCGACTCGTCACCAGTTAAAGTCACCAATTCAGCTGCTACTGTAGCCACCGCTTTTTGGTAAAGGGTGATATCAAACCAGAAATGCGGGTCTACTTCACTTTCCCCGTCTTGGTCAACCATCGTTAAATCTTCGTCAGTGAAATCTTTCGTCACCGCCACACCTGTCGCTTCCAAGGCTTCCACCATTTGCGCCTCTAAGTGTAACCCGTGATATAAAACCAAGTCTGCCCCTTGGATTTTCTTTAAGTCATCAGGACGCGCTAAGTAGCCATGAGGGTCCTCGCCCGCTGGGATAATCGTTTCAACCGTTACTTGGTCGCCCGCCAGTTGTTCTACCATATCCCGTAGAAAAGAGGTGGATACTGTGACAACCGGTTTTTCATCCGCAGCATCGCCACCGCCACTAGCTGAGTCTCCGCCGCTCGCGCATGCACCCAAGGCTAGGGCCACAACCATTACACTCAATAATTTCCAAATCTTCTTCATTTGAATTCTTTACTCCTATTTTCTATATTCAAGGGGTAACCAAGTGGTTCGCCCTTAGCTTTTGTTAATTATATTTTTAGTTTAACCTAAAAACATATAAGAGTCTAGTCTAATTCACTAGGATTTTTTGAAAAATAACGCCCCCTGCCAAGCTGTCCATCTAGACAATCAGGCAAACTTATTCAAGCAGTCAAAAAGACCACACCCTAAAACCGGATGTGGTCTTGTAAATTCAAATTTTTTTCATATATTATTCAACATCTGCAGATGCTTCTGGCGACGTCGTCACGTCCATACCGTACCACTTCTCTGAAATCTCGGCTAAAGTCCCGTCCGCACGCAACTCTTCAATGGCTTGGTTCCAATCCGCAATCAACTCTTCATTTTCCGCTGTCTTAGCGAAAGGAAAGGCCACTTCATTGACCCCGAATACCTCATCTAAAATGACGATATTAGCATCGCGGTCCTTGTTTAAAGCACTCAAAGTTTCGTAACCAAAGACAACGGCGTCCGTTTTGCCTTGGTAGACATTATTAAAGGCCACATTGATGTCTTCCAAGGGTTCAATCATGATTTCATTATCAGTATCCATATCTTCGACAACCTTGCCATAGTTGGTCCCAACAATGGAATTGACTGTCTTGCCCTTCAGATCATCAAAAATCTCAATATCGGTATTCCCTTCTGCAACACCAATACCAACACCAGAATAAAGAACGGTATCAGTAAAATCATACATCTCTTTCCGCTCAGGTGTCACAGCAAAGTTGGCTGCCGAATCAATCCGCCCAGCTTGTAGTGATGCCAAAATACCTGACCACTCGCCAAGCTCCCAATCGATCTCATAGCCCACCTTTTCGCCTATCGCATTGGCAAAATCAACGTAGGACCCCTTCACCTCAGCCCCTTCCATATAGAGCATGGGGTAAGAAGTCGGCGTACCACCGATGGTAATAACACGGTCGCCAGATGCTTCTTTATCGCTTTGATTCGTCGAGGTCTGCATATACACACCATAAAAAACAAGCCCCAAGAGTATCAGGGCCGCCACTATAGCCTTTATCGGCTTTACTTTTAATTTCATTCTCTCACCCACTATCTAATATACGGTCTATTGATATAATCTTCGTACCACTCTTGAATCCAAGTATAGAGAATTGTTAGCCCCCAATAAATCAAAGCAATGGCAAAGTATACTTCAAAGAATCGAAGAGATGCAGCTGCTAAGATTTTTCCTTGAGCCACAATTTCCACTACCCCAATGGTAAAGGCCAGCGAGGAATTTTTCATCAGTGAAACGAAGGTGTTTCCCGTACCCGGTAGGGCGTTTCGTAGGGCCTGAGGCAGAATAATCCCCTTTAATGTCTGGCGGTAATTCAAACCAACAGACATGGCGGCTTCCACCTGACCAGCATCTACAGATGCCAAGGCAGCCCTGAATACTTCCGCTAAATAAGCAGCGGTATTCAATGATAAGGCCAGAATCGACGCCTGCGTTGCTGTCATGCTGGTTAAAGCCGGTATAATTTGTGGCAATCCAAAATAAACTAGTAATAACTGCACAATGGCCGGTGTTCCTCTAAAAAAGGAAGACAAGACTTGCACCAGCTGTGATAAGACCGGCACCTTATTAAATAGTATAATGGCGAAAAGTCCACCGATAATGATCGCAACTATCATCGAAATCACCGTGATATACAAGGTGGTTGGTATATAAACTAGTAGGTTTGGTATAACCTCTAACATGTACTGAAAATCGAAATCCATAAATATCCCTTCTATTACATCCTTTTATTTTAAATGCAAGCTTGAAGCCCTTTTAAATCATCCTGTCAAAACAGCTACCATTAGTTTATTCACTTATCCCCAACAGTTTAGCGGCATTGGCATAGAAGACCTTGTCTGCAATTTCAGAATCTGTCAGGTATTCCTGATAAAAACCTAAGGCATAATCGTAATTCACATTTGGATAACATGACCCAAAAATCACCTGGTCTTCAAGCCCTGAATTCGCCGCATCGAAATAAGCCTTAGCATTTGGGAAACCACTATAGAAATCTGGGACCAAGAATATATTTGGAAAATGAATCGCTACCGCGATCATCTCATCCACAAAAGGCCAAGCCGCATGCGACACAATCAATTTTAAATCTGGATACTTCTTGGCAATAGGGATTAAACGTTTAGGGTGAATATAATCGTAGTCGGGTTTATCACTCAGCAAACTAATCAATAAACTCATGGTAATACAGAAAGGTAAATCATATGCCAAACAAGCTTCAAAAATAGGGTCTAACGTCGGATCATCAATATTGGTTAGCGGTAAAATTTTCGCTGGATTCACAGTGACCCCACTGAAAGCACCTGTGGCACCATACCGGTGAATGGTTTCAACCGCTTCATTTATCGTCATATTTTCCAAACCAATAAAACCACGAAAACGTTCAGCTTCTGGCGACTGCAAGAATTGATACAATTCTTCATTGCTTGACCCAGGTACATTGTCACGGCCAAGAATCACACCATAGCCTATATCACGGTCATCCATTTCCTGGATAACATCCGCAAAAGTAACCGCTTTTGTTGGTTGTTCATTCTTCAAATAGGGGAAAAGCTCTAGCACGCTGGTCTTTCCAGCATCAAATAAAGGTTCCCAACTTGGAATAGGGGCCTTCATCTTAAAATCAATAATCATATATATCCTCCAATTTTTCATTTCAACTAACATGCGCTTAAACCGCCGTAAATCCGTTTTTCTGATCCGGTCATATAAGAAAGTTCATCAGAAGCAAGTAATAAGACTAAATTAGACACTTTCTCCTTGGTCGCGGTCGCAATCACACACTCATAGGCGTCAAACGGAAAGTCTTCAATACTATCAGAATAATTGATACCAGCATTATTAACTAAAATATTAACCGGTTCAAAAACGGCTTCTACCTGATCAACTCCCCCCGGCCAAGACGCTGCATCAACAATGTCCCGTTGAATAAATAGGACATTATCCGAGCCTCCTAGGATTTGATATAAAAGTTTATTTAACGTAACCCACGCATTAAATGACCTCATTAGGCAATTACACTTCGCTTTAGGCTACCAATATCAACCTTTACGGTCAATTCACTTGCTCACTGCAAACACTAGCCAATTAGCTTATTTACACAAGTATTTGGGATAAAATCCCATTAAATAAACGATTCTTATAGGCTATATCTATTCGTCCGAACACAATTGATACAAAAGAGATTTTACCGGTCAAAATAAAAAGCAAACTTTGTACCTGAAAATTCCCTAAACAAAAGCCTGAAAACAGAAAAAGACCACATCCAATAATTAAAAACGGATGTGGCCTAATAAAAATGATAAAAAAAAGAAGCTCGGATAATTCCGAACTCCCCTCATATACATAATAAGATAATCTGTTAAAGATTATTTTACTTCTGCAGTACCGCCAGCTTCTTCGATAGCAGCTTTTAAAGCTTCTGCTTCTTCAGCAGGTAATGCTTCTTTAACGATCGCTGGAGCACCGTCTACTAATGCTTTAGCTTCTTTCAAGCCTAAACCAGTAGCTTCACGTACAGCTTTGATTACTTTAATTTTAGCTGAACCAGCAGAAGTTAATTCTACGTCAAATTCAGTTTTTTCTTCAGCAGCTTCACCAGCAGCAGCACCAGCAGCAGCTACAGGAGCAGCAGCAGATACGCCAAATTCTTCTTCGATTGCTGATACTAAGTCAGCTAATTCTAAAATTGTTGATTCTTTTAAATCAGCAATGATTTGTTCAATGTTTAAAGCCATTATAAAATTCCTCCGTTTTTAAATAGTTTGTTTTGTATGATTAAATTGGTAATAAATTACGCTGCGTCTTCGCCTTTTGCATCTGCAACAGCTTTGACAGCGTATGCCACGTTGCGGACAGGAGCTTGCAATACTGATAATAGCATTGAAAGTAGACCTTCGCGGTTTGGCAATTTCGCAATTTGTTGAATTTCTTCTTTAGAAAGTACTTTACCTTCTAAGATACCACCTTTAAGTTCTAACGCTTCTGCTTTTTTAGCAAAATCAGAAAGAATCTTAGCTGGGGCAACTGCGTCTTCCATACCAAACGCTACAGCTGTAGGGCCTTGGAAAACTTCTTCATGGTATTCTAACTCTTGAGAATCTAAAGCACGACGCATGATTGTGTTTTTAATAACTTTAAACTCAACGCCCGCTTCACGTAATTGTTTACGTAATTCAGTCACTTCTGCTACTGATAATCCTAAGTAGTCAACCACAACTAAAGAATTTGCAGCGTTCATTTTCTCAACGACTTCATTTACTTCTTGTTGTTTTTTAGCAATTGCTTGTTCACTCACTTATATTTCACCTCCACTGATTTTATTAGAGTTTTTTAAATAAAAAAACTCTATGTCACTGAAGACATAGAGGATAACGTTCACCATCTAGTAGTGAACAACGTATCTCCCTCGGTTGGCAAAATTAAGGCAAAGCCGCCAACTGTCTTCGGTAAGCTATATAAATAACCTCACTTATACTAACAGAATAGTATAAGTGGGTCAAGTATTATTTTAATTTAATCTTAGATTGATGAAACATCAACTTGGATACCAGGACCCATAGTAGATGTAATTGCTAAGTTTTTGATGTATGTACCTTTAGAAGATGCAGGTTTCACGCGTAATACCATTTCTTGAACAGCTTTTACGTTTTCAGCTAATGCATCTGCAGTAAATGATACTTTACCAACAGGTAAGTGTAAGTTACCAGCGCTATCAGCACGGTAAGCAACTTGACCAGCTTTGATGTCTTGAACTGCTTTAGTAACATCTTGTGTTACAGTACCAGTTTTAGGGTTTGGCATTAAGCCTTTAGGACCTAATACACGACCTAAACGACCAATTTGACCCATCATGTCTGGAGTTGCAACGATCACGTCGAAGTCAAACCAGCCACCTTGGATTTTTTGGATGAACTCGTCGTCACCAACGTAGTCAGCACCAGCGTCTTTAGCTTCTTGTGCTTTTTCACCTTTAGCAAAAACCAATACAGTTTGGTCTTTACCAGTACCGTTAGGTAATACCATAGCACCACGGATTTGTTGGTCATTTTTCTTAGTGTCGATACCTAAACGGTATGCAACTTCAACTGATCCATCAAATTTAGCGTAGTCTACTTCTTTTAATAATTCAATTGCTTCTGTTAAAGCATATTTTTTATTTTTTTCGATTTTTTCGAAAACAGCTTTTTGGTTTTTAGTTTGTTTAGCCATTATATATGTTCCTCCTATGTGGTTTTAGCGGATAATCCTCCCACTCACAAATCACTATCGATTTGTGGCGCATGGGTTTCTTGTAATACAGTGTGACAATTAGCCTTCTACTTCAAAGCCCATTGAACGTGCAGTACCTTCAACCATACGCATAGCAGCTTCTACATCTGCAGCGTTCAAGTCTTCCATTTTTGTTTCTGCAATTTCACGAACTTGGTCGCGAGTTACGGTAGCGACTTTATTTTTGTTAGGTTCGCCAGAACCTTTAGCAACGCCAGCAGCTTTTTTCAATAATACTGCAGCTGGTGGTGTTTTAGTAATAAATGTAAATGAACGGTCTTCGAATACAGTGATCACTACAGGGATAATCATACCCATTTGATCTTGTGTACGCGCATTGAATTCTTTAGTGAATCCCATGATGTTCACACCAGCTTGACCTAATGCAGGACCTACTGGAGGAGCTGGACTTGCTTTACCAGCTTCAATTTGTAATTTTACGATTTGTTGTACTTTTTTAGCCACGAAACATTCCTCCTTGTTTTTCGCGTTGTGGTTTAATGGAGTTGAGATTCCTCCTCCCACTACATGTGTCTACACACAATAACCTATTTAACCATACATCTTTAGTTATTGCAAGAGTTTTTTTTAAATATGCTATACTTTATACGTAAATGATGCAAACGATTTGTAAAGGGTTACATTACCTATTTAACAATATTTACTAGATGACAAGACCGACAAAATATGGTAAACTGTATCCTTGATAAGGAAAAAGTACATTGCAAAGGAGTGATAATGATGGAACGTCCAGTAAGAAAATTTTACGATGACCAACTAAAGACTTTGGAGGGTATGCACGCAAAACTTGGATTTGGTACGGCGGCTATGTTAGAACGATCTTTCCAAGCATTAAAAACCAATGACCACAATGGCGCACAAACTGTCATTGAAAGCGATGCTGAGATTAACAAGCTAGAAAAAGAAATCGAATATTATGTAATGCGTATAATCGCTCGTCAACAACCAATCGGTACAGACCTTCGTATGATTCTGTCAGTATTTGCTTCAAGTTCTGACCTAGAGCGCGTAGCCGACCACGCAGTATCCGTAGCGAAAGGTATTTTACGTGTTGAAAACTTAGCACCATTTGATCCAGTTATGGATGATGTTTTTGCCGTAGGTGAGTTAGCGAAAAACATGCTTGGACAAGCGATTGATGCCTTTAGCCAACATAACGTTGAACGCGCTAAAGAAATCGCTGCTATGGATGACGAAGTAGACAAGGCTTTTAGAGAACTTGTCGATCAAATTTTAGTGATTATGAAGAATCAACCGGAAACTGTTCAAACAGGTTCAGCTATTAATGCCATTTTACATGATATCGAACGTATCGGTGATTATGCAACAAACCTATGCGAACGCGTTATTTATACAGAAGATGCAGACATCGTGAATTTAAACGATTAAAATCTACATATATAATATAGAAAAAATCAGTTGCCCATAAAAGCAACTGATTTTTTTGTGCATCTTCGGTTTGCCATTCGCCTCTTCTACCAATAAACCTGTTATAATGAGCTTAACAATAGAAGCATTTGATGTTGCGGATTAAACATATAACCACTTAAATTAATTGTATTAAGTAATATTTATTCACACTAAAGCGAAGTCACAATTTAGAAGGTCGGTAATGGAGAGACTAATTGTCTAAAATCAATCAAACAGAAGTTAAAAATGAAGCAAAATTTGCCCTTGGTTTATGGGCCATTATGATACTTTTTGCTAACGTCATTCACCCTAATGCACTCATCATTATGACTGGCAACTGGCTACTCTCTGCATTATGTTTATTTTGTGTTAGTTTAGCGATAACAAAATATTTTTTTGTTTTAAAGAAAGAGAACACCAAAGATAATGTGCAATTAAAAAAGTTCGCAGTATTCTCAGTTATTTCAAGTACATTCATTGTATGGTTCATACATTCTAACGTTTTACGTTTTAATGGTAGTTTCTATTCACTATACACATTCCCCTTTATGCATTCGGTAATTTCCGGTTATATATTGTACGATATTTTAAAATACATGTATCTTTACCGCTGGAAGAATGAAAAATAAACAATTAGAAAATGAATATTGATCAATAGAGAAAAATAGCGGGTAAGGATTTTGTTTAAGAATCTTTACCCGCTATTTATTCATTTAACTATGGCTTATTTTACCTCAACTATGATTTGTAAAATATCGCAAATTAGAATTTGTCTACTTGGTCATAGTCTACTTCTGCTAATGTTTCACGTCCAAACATTTCAACAGTCAGTTTCAACTTGCCATGTTCTGCATCGATCTCTTGAACGCGACCTTCCATACCATCAAAGGCACCATCGATAACCTTAACCACTTCATCGATATCGAATGAGATATTACGGTTACGGCCACCTTCACCAAGGCTTGATAAGATATTACGTACTTCATCAGGTAACAATGGTGTTGGTTTTGAACCTTGACCGTGAGAACCTAAGAACCCTGTAACACCTGGTGTATTACGTACAACGAACCAGGCTTCATCAGACATGATCATCTCAACTAATACATAACCTGGGAAGTTTTTAATTTTAACAATTTTTTCTTTACCTGATTTTGTTTTCTCTACATGCTCTTCTTCAGGCACGATTACACGGTAAATATATTCTTCCATATCCATTGAAGTAATACGCATTTCCAAGTTTTGTTTGACCTTATTTTCATATCCAGCGTATGTATGGATTACATACCATTCTTTACCAATTTCGATTTCTTCTACCATTGATATGCTCCTTCTCTTAATTCATTCATAACCGATCAACTTTTAGGCAAATTAAAAAACCTTCCCCACATGAAAGGTTTTCTCTTCGCTTTATTCGTGCCCATTATAACACACCGCCCATGCGCGCGCCATAACAAGTTACAATTATAAGTTAATAAACCATGCAAAAGCCCATTGTGCTAAGGTATCAATAATCCCTAGGAAAATGGCAACCATGATAATAGTTGATAATACGATACCAGTGTAGCGCACCAACTCGCCACCACTTGGCCATGTAGTCAATCGCATTTCATGCCATACATCTTTTAAAAATTGCATCTACTTCCCTCGCCCTCTACCATCTATTAGTCAATACCGACTATTTGGTTTCCTTATGTATTGTATGTTGATTACAGTGTCTACAGAATTTCTTCACTTCTAAACGCTCAGTACGGTTATTGGCATTACTATTTGTCGTGTAATTTCTTGAGCCACATACTGAACAAGCAAGTGATACTTTTTTCGTTGCCATAATTCACAATCTCCTTGATTTCTGATTCATTGTACATGGTACTTACTCCGATGGTCAATGTCAATTTATTTTTCCTGCACCCCTAATTATACCACAAACAGCAAAAGGAGTTGCACTATCATAAGGCAACTCCCTCAAAAATTTATTTTATTAATATAAAAAGGCTGAAGCAATAAGTACCGCAATCAAAGCCAACAAGTGCGCCACGTTTGTAATAATGAACTGGTGTATAAAGCCATGTTTAATGGATAATCCAGTCAGATTATTAAAGGTAATCACGACCCCAGAGTGTGGCATCGCCGTTAATGTTGCCGCCGCAATCACTGTAATTCGGTGGACCAACTCTGGATTAATCCCCATAGCAATATAATCTGGCGCTAGGGTATTCATCACAATCCCAATCGCCCCAGAAGCAGAACCGGTAATCCCACTTAGTAAGGCAGACGATGCAACCAATCCAATCACTGGACTACCGGGAATAGAGGTAATCGCTTGTTGGATGACCACAAAACCAGGTGCCAAGGTTAATACTGAACCAAAGGCTACAGAAGATGAAGTTGAGAAGGCTGCCATAATTGCCCCTGTCGCCCCCGCATTCAAGGTCATATTCTGTGATGGAATGTAGCTGTGGTATAGAATAGCTGATAAGACAATCGCTGCTGCTAAAGCCACTAAAATAATGTTTGCCACACTAGAGAAAATCAAGATAATGGCAATCAAGGTAACAATCGGCGCTAATGAAATCCAAATAGATGGCAATTTCAATTCATCCACATCACCAGCTACCCCTTTAAGATCCACCTTACCTTCTAAATAGGTATCAAAATGTTCGCCGTTCTTCACAGACCGGTCCAAGCACCATTTCATATACAGCAAGCCAAAAGCTAAAAGAACTGCTGACCCGATTAACCCTAGAATCGGTGCCGCCGTTAACGATGTCCCCAAAGCTGTAGTTGGAATCGCATTTTGAACCGAAGGATTTCCTGGCAAACTAGACATAGTAAAGGTCCCAGCACCTAAAAATAAAGGAATAGGGAACAATTCCCAGTTGATATCCATTTGTTTGAAGATTCGCTTGGCTAACGGTACTAGCGCAAACATAACCACAAATAAAGAAATCCCACCATAAGTTAACAATGCTGCAATAGCCATAATCGCTACCATAATCATATATTTAGACCCCATCCCCACCTTACTCAAGATGAAGTTGGCAATAGACACTGTCGCATTACTCTTTTCCATATATTGTGCCAAAATAGCTCCCAATAAGAAAATCGCAAAGTTATTAATCAAGAACCCAGCCAAAGCTGTCATAAACGAATTCTCTTGTCCAACCAAAGACCCAAAAATATCCATCTGGTTAGCGAGAATTACAACCAAAGCAGATAAAGGTGCCGCAATAATAATATGCAACCCTTTAACAGAAAACCAAATAATCAGTAAAATACCGATAAACACACCAATAATACCCAAGATTTCCATACACAATCTCCTAAAATGTATTTACAAGCGTTCGCGCAAACCGCCCATATAAATGAAAAACTGGCAAAACTTCCAAAAATATCATAAACTACTTTGCTCACTTTTTCACTATGTAAATGTAAGCTATCCCATAAAAATTAATCCATAAATGAACAGAGAAAAAACCATGCACAGTTTCAACCCGAGCATGGCCTAATTTCGTTTTAGTCCCTATCATCAAAATATTCTGATAATATTTTGCGATACTTTCGTTTACACTTAGCGATTAATGAATGAACCTGTTTTCTGGTAAAGCCCGTGAGTTTTTCCATCTCTTCGTAAGAAAAACCTTTTTTGAAATAACCATATGCCGTTCTTTCCATATCAGACAAACTTTTTTCATATCTATTAATTGTCTCATTGAAGAGATATACATATTCAGGTGGAAACTCTTTGGTTCTCAAGCGGTTTTCTATATTGTTTTCTTCACCTTCACTTGCAAATAAATCTAGCGAACGTTCCACTTTGAAATTAGCAATCCGTTTATCCGTCATGTGCATCCGGCGAATATCGAGCAACCTATTTTTGAATACATTCGCAAAGTAAGTTGTAAAGGCTGCCTTACTATTGATGCGATATGTTTGAACAGCTTGTACTAGACTAATTCTAGCTTCTTGATAGTAATCATCATTTTCCAAAATATACTTAGGGATGCGCCAACGGTTAGCATATAAGGTAGGTAAAACTTCTTGGTATAATGCATCAAATATTTCCTCAGTAAGTTCATTTTTACCCTGCAACACTAAATCCAATACCTGTGACTGGTCTTTACTTTGTTTCTGCTTTGCCATAGATTTGTCCTCTCCAAATAGACCACCCAGGCTCAATCCAAAAGACCAAACGCACCAAAATCCTACTATTCACTTTTCTTGTCAATTAAATCTCTATAAAAGTCATTTAATTTATCTAGCTGATGGACTGACCATGGTATGGATCTTTGATATTTGTTGTATTCATAATCATTACCACCATGTGCAATTTCCGCGTTGGTTTTTTGCACATCTCTATATAACTCTTGTGCTGATTGCCTTAAAGCACCTTTTTGGAAAACAATTCGCTGCTCAGCTAAATCACTTGTCGCAACCGTTACATTATGTAAAGGGCTCACCAAATCAACTATCATCTCTTCGATATATGAATCAGCGGTTTGTCCTTCACTGGTAAAGACGACATGTAAGTTAAATTGATCATAGGATTTAGAAATGCCTGGGACAAACATGGCATCAAAAATCACCCACGTTTCGATATCATGATAGCCTACATAGTTAGAAAGGGTTGCTAGTAACAAGTCTCTTGCAGCCTCAATTTCATCTCGATTTTTCAACTTTACAAGTAAAGGCCAAGAGCCAATCATATTGTAGCCATCAACGATTAACCGTTCTTTTCTTAGTACCATGTCACCCCTCCTTTCTTCATCAACTTACTATAAAATCAATTCACTGATTAGCTATTACCCATACGACTTTGATAAATCTGGTACATTAATAACCCTGCTGCTACACTGGCATTTAAACTTTGCACATGCCCGCGCATTGGGATTGTAATCATACCGTCTAGATGTTTCTTCACACCTGGTGATACGCCTTTACCTTCATTACCAATCACAACAGCAATTGGGAGCGTCGCATCCATTTGCCACATTGATTGACCCTTCATATCGGTACCAAATACCCATACACCACGTTCTTTTAACAGATCAATGGTTTTAGAAATATTGGTTACACGTACAACGGGTACATGCTCAATCGCACCAGTTGAAGTTTTGGCAACAACTTGCGTTAACCCCACAGCGCGACGGTTTTGAATAATAACACCATGAACCCCTGAAGCATCAGCTGTTCTTAAAATAGAACCTAAGTTATGCGGATCTTCAATACCATCTAGGACCATGATAATTGGGTCTTCATTCGCTTCTTCAGCTTTTTTGAAGATATCCTCTAGTTCAGCGTATTTGTATGCTGCAATAGCCATGACAACACCCTGGTGATTGCCGCCATCAGAAAGGGTATCTAATTTTTCCTTTGGTACATTAGATACCAAGATATTTCGCTTGTTGGCTGCTTTTAAAATAGCTTGGGCGTTCTTCTCGTTTAAGCCAGTTTGTAGGAAGACTTTATTCACATCATGGTCGCCTTCTAATACTTCCATAGCGGCATGGAAACCATAGACGAAATCAGGAGATTGATCCAGTTCTTCTTCATTATTTGTACTACGGGGTCTTCTATCTCTGTTTTGTTGTCTTTGATTGTCTCTAGCCATTTTCTTGCTCCTCTTTTTGTGCGTGTTGAATGTATTGAATACAGAAAGCTGCAATTTCCTTAAAACGGTCTTGATCATTTAAATAGGCAAAACCCATCAAAGCTTCAAATCCGGTTGCAATTCTATAGGTATGAATATCTGCGTTTTTAGCGCTTGAGTGACTTTTGGCATTGCGGCCTCTTTTAAAGATTGTCATTTCATCTTCAGTAAGGAACCCTTCCTCAGCTTGCATCGCTTCAACTAATAGGGCTTGCCCTTTTGCAGACACAAATTCAGTCGCTGCTTTATGTAGTTCTTTGGGTTTCGTTAAACCACTTTGAACCAAATGGTCGCGGACTACTACCTCCCAAGAAGCATCGCCTAAATAAGCTAAGGTTAGGCCACTTAGTTGTTTTATTTCATTTTTCGTTAAAGACTTATTCTCTGACATTTAGTCGACTCATTTCTGTATTGATTTTCATTAATATAGACTGCAACTAGGATTGCGCACGTTTCCAGCGCGTACCTTGGGCAGTATCATCAAGGATAATGCCTTCAGCTTTTAATTGATCGCGAATTTCATCGGCACGGGCAAAGTTTTTATCTGCACGGGCTTGGTTACGTTCATCGATTAAGGCTTGAATATCATCCGCCAACAACTCTTTTTCATCTGATAAAGTGACCCCAAAAATCGTTAGTAAAGCTGTAAAAGACTCTTTAAAAGCTTCAAGAACTGGTACAGATACTTCTTTTTGGTTTGTATATACATTCATATCACGCATCAAACGGTACACAACAGTTAAACCATTTGGCGTATTGACGTCATCATCCATAGCTTCCACGAATTCATTCTCTAAAGCTTTGATTTGTGCCAATACTTTCGCATCGTTATCTAATTGCTCTTTAGCATCTTCAAAACGATAATTTAAGTTCGCATAAGCAGTTTTCAAGTTGTTTAAGTTGTTGGTTGCATCTTGAATATTTTCTTCATTGAATCTTAAAGGCGACCGGTAATGTGCTGAAGCTAAGAAGAAGCGAACCACTTGTGGATCGACTTGTTGGATTAAGTCATGCGCTAAGACAAAGTTGCCTAAAGATTTAGACATTTTTTCATCGTCATCACCCATTGTTACAAAACCATTATGCATCCAGTAATTGGCAAAGGTATGACCTGTATGTGCTTCGGATTGAGCAATCTCATTCTCATGGTGAGGGAAAGTTAAGTCATGACCACCTGCGTGGATATCTAAAGTATCCCCTAACAGTTTTGTTGCCATCACAGAACATTCAATATGCCAACCAGGGCGACCTTCACCCCAAGGAGAAGTCCAAGAAATTTCACCAGGTTTAGCTGACTTCCATAAAGCAAAGTCTACAACATCTTCTTTCTTCGATTGGCTGTCTGCCTCTAAACGTTCAGATGCCCCCGCCCGTAAATCATCGATATTTTGATCAGATAACTGACCATATTTCTCAAATTTACGCGTTCTATAGTACACATCACCGTCCACTACATATGCAAAGTCTTTATCTACTAAATCGGCTACGAATTGGATAATATCATCCATATTCTCCACAACACGTGGATTTTTAGTAGCACGTTTAACATTTAAAGCATCGGTATCTTCATAGAATGCTTCAATATACTTATCCGCAATTTGTTCAGGCGTTAACCCTTCTTCGTTAGCGCGGTTAATAATCTTATCATCCACATCCGTAAAGTTAGAGACATATTTCACATCAAAACCGCGGTATTCAAAGTAACGACGTACTGTATCAAAAGCAACAGTAGACCGGGCATTCCCAATATGAATGTAGTTATAAACAGTAGGACCACATACATACATTGAAATACTTCCTGGCACTAGTGGTTTAAACTCTTCCTTCTGATTGGTTAATGTATTATAAATTTTTAACATAAATTTGCCCTTCCTATGTCCGATAATTTGTTCAGCGATGAAGCAAACGGTCTATTCGAGGCGATACGAATAAGTCGTTTGCATGCAAGTAACGAGTTATTTCGTATAGGCTCATTATAGAAACATTTTGCCTATAAATACAAATCGCCATTTTTTGAATTATGGCAGTTTAATGAGAGCGGATAACGCCCTTCAATCCTTATCATTCTAACATATTTGTAAGTATAGTAGAAATGAATGAGAATCCATTATGTTATATAGTGTATATTTATCTTGAAAAATAGTTTCTAGTATTTCAAATTTGTTCTTTTTATATCCTATAAGTTTATTCGTTAGAAAATAACCCATTTTTATCTAATCGTATTTTAATATTATTTTTTATAAACATTGATATGACAGTCTTTTTATTTTTTTGTTTTTTTTATAAGTATATAAAGATCGTTAAAAAGCGAATTTTTTATCCGTCAGAATGTTCAAAATATTGCTATTATGCATATCCTCTTTGCAGAATCGCTTTACTTTATACTACTAAAACATTTTATAATACAATATTTGTATTTACTATATAACACATAACTTTAAAAATATTTGATTAACTTAACTACATATACTAAAACCGATTCTATGATAAATACATTAGCAGTAAATATAGAAAAAATAGTTGAATAATTAGCCTTCATCTTGAATCAGCTAATCATTCAACTATTACCCACTAAATATTCAGACTTATTTAATTAAAGGATTGAATACCCTAATTCTTTTCCATCTTTTACAAATCCCTCTACTGTTTCTAATGAATATTCATATAAATCTTTATCTTTTAATTTATCATATTTCTTCAATAAAGCTGGTGGTACCGTAACTATATCAACTCCAATATCATTTGCTTGATAAATATTTAAAATTTCTCTAGTACTTGCCCACAATAATTCACAGCCTTCTTTTTGTGAAGTAATAGATAATGCCTTTTTCATCAAAGGAATAGGATCTACTCCAGTATCTGCTATTCTACCTGCAAATACTGATACAATACTCGGAATTCCATTTTGCAAACTATTTACTACTTCTTCAACTTGATCTAAAGTAAAAATCGCTGTTACATTTAGCTTGATTCCTTTTCCTGATAATTCTTTGATTAACTCAGATGTACTCTCTCCTTTAGTGTTCATAACGGGAATCTTCACATAAACATTATCTGCTATAGATGCAATTTTTTCAGCTTCTTGCTTCATAACCTGAATATCGTCACTAAATACCTCAAATGAAATAGGATAATCTTTTATATTAGTTACTACTTTATTAGCAAACTCTATATAGTCAGTAATGCCTGCTACCTTCATCAACGAGGGGTTTGTTGTGACCCCCGTTACTGTAGGCGATTTCAAATCATTTAACATTTCATCAATATTTGCTCCATCAGTAAAAATCTTCACCATTTTTAGTCCTCCATTTCGACGTTATTTATCGCATCATTTTTATTTTTTCCTAAACTAGGAAGCAGTAGTGATACCGCGATTAAAGCCAAGATAATATATATACCCACTTGTCCTAACCATGTACCTAAGTTTCCTAAAACTATTCCTATCACACCAAAGTCTACATCCCCAAATGTTGTATTTGAGAATCCTAGTTCTCCTAGTACAGGCAATAAGAAGGCTGGGATAAAAGCAAGCAACAACCCATTTACAAAAGCTCCTAAAGTTGCTCCCCGAACACCACCAGTTGAGTTTCCATAAACTCCAGCTGTTGCCCCACAAAAGAAGTGTGGTACAAGACCTGGAATTATTACTACTCCTCCAATAGCTCCTAGAGCTAACATACCAATCACACCTCCAATAAAACTAGAAACAAAACCTAAAATTACTGCAGTTGGAGCAAACGGGAAGAAAACAGCACAATCGACCGCGGGAACTGAGTTAGGAATAATTTTTGTTGCTATTCCTTCAAACGCTGGGATTAAATCGGCTAGAATCAATCGAACACCGTTATAAACAATAGTTACCCCTACTGCAAAAGTTAAACCACATAATAAAGCATAAACATACGGATTAGTTTCTCCCGATAGACTACTTACAAATTTAGGACCAGCTGCAACGGCCGCACCTAAATAAAATACAACCATGGTTATCGCAGTCGAAATCGTAGTATTTCTTAAGAATCCAAATTGTTCTGGAACTTCAAAATCTTCTGTTGATTTACTATTCTTTCCTACATACTTTCCAATAAGAGCTGATAAATAATAACCTAAACTACCAAAATGCCCCATTGCAATTTCTTCACCATCGGTTACTTGTAAAGTATATTTTTGTCCTATTGCTGGGGAGATTGCTGACCATGATCCTAAAATAAAACCTCCAATAAGGATCATTTGTATACCTTCAAAGTTTAAAGAACCTAAAACTGCAGATAATAAACAAGCCATGAAGAAACTGTGGTGACCAGTTAAAAATATGTACTTAAATCTCGTAAATCTTGCAATCAATAAATTGAATACATATCCCATAATTAGAATTGACATTGTTTCCACACCTAAAAGTTCCTGAGCTACTGAAGTAACAGCCTCATTATTCGGTACAACACCTGTAACGTTAAAACCTGTCTCTATCATCTGTGCTAATGGGTCAAGATTAGCGGTAATAACACTTGATCCTGCCGAAAGCATTAAGTATCCTAAAATTGGACCTAAAGTACCTGTCAGCACCTTATCCCATCTTGAACGCATAGCTACCAAACCTATAAAGGCTATTAATCCCATTAAAAAAGCCGGCTCACTAAGAATATCTTGTAAGAATGATAATATTGCCATAACTTTCTCCTCCAATTCATTATTTGAATTTCTCTAAATAGGGTATTAAATCTTCTTGAATTTTTTTCTTATTTGTATAACTTTTCACAATACATACATTCGAATTTTCAGGAAAAATATTAGCAAATTCTTTTACAGTTACAAATAAGTCTGCTTTTTGTCCAGCTGCAGCATTAGAGTCACTAGATTCTACTTGCGCCGATACGCCTACTTCTTTTGCAATTGTTTCTACCTTCATTTTAAGTAACAAACTACTACCAATACCATTGCCACAAACCGTTACTATTTTCATAATTTACATCTCCATTTCTTCATCAATTATTTCCATTATTTCATCTGGATTTTTAGCTTCATTTATCTTTCGGATAATATTTTCCTCATCTAAAATATTTGCTAATTGAGCTAAAGATTTTAGGTGAGCTTTTGAATCTACTGGAGCTAGCACAAAAATTAAATTTACAAATTTGTCATCATCTTTATCTTCCTTCAGATTAAAATCTACAGAATCTTCTAATCTCAATAAGCTCATACCAAGTCTCTTTACACCTTTATCTGGTGTAGCATGTGGTACCGCTACATGTGGAGATAGTACAATATATGGTCCAAATTCTTCTACACTTTCAATCATACTTGTTATATATTGCTTCTCTATAAACCCTTGTGCTAGTAAGGGTGCACTGGCGACAGTAATTGCTTCTCTCCAGTCCGCTACTTTTTCTACAAATTTTATTCGCGACGAATTTAATAATTCATTCAAATTTTTTCCTCCTTGCAAATTATTTAAGTTATTTATATCTTCACTAAAGTATGTATCTAATTCTGTTTGTAATACATTATAATCTGGGATAGTTACATGATTCTCTAATATAGCTAAGACCTCGTCCACTCTTTCCAAATTCGAATCATGTATACCCAAATAGTCATATACTTTTCTTTTCAAAATACTTTCTTCTACGGGTTTCATAACCGGAGAAACTTCAAATTGTGGCTTATTTATATCTTCTATTAGTCTTGTCGTGAAAATTATGTCATACGTATCCTTATTTAAAGTGTAGATTTCTTGCATAGAATAAAAATCAATTATTAAGATTTCAGGTAATGTTTCTCTTAAAATTTTTGTCAGAATATATGAGGAGCTTACCCCATTAGGACAGACAACAATTCCTTTATACTGCGAGTTTATTGGCTTAGTTGTTCCTATATAACCTTCAAATAAAATTACAAAATAAATAATCTCATCTTCCGAAAGGGTATAGTCACTTTTTTCCTCTAGAGCTATCACAACTCTCTTAATTATTGAGTATAAATCTGTATATTTAGATTTTACATTCTCTTTCAACGGATTATGCTCATATATCCCAAAGACCATACGGAAGTATGCAGGTACAAAATGATTAAAAAATACTACTCGAAAATGTTGTGGGTTATTATTAACAATCCCCAAATACCCTAGAACTTTTTCTATAATTAAATCCATTTTCTTCTGTAGAAAATAAGTGCTCTCTCTCTTTAAATCACCTTGGAGACTAGCCATAATTCTGGAAGCTATATAGAATCTTTCATCATTTAATTGAGGTAAAAATCTAACTATTCCTTCTGTTAGATTATTTATATCTAATCCTCTGAGTAAGTGATATTGATTACTAGAGAAAACATCAGTCGGTTCAAATTTTGAAATACTCAAAATAGCTAAAATATAACTTAATCTCATTAAAGATTTCTCAACATATATTCCATCGGTTGACTCTCTTAACACCTTACTAATTTTAGTAATAACCTCACTATCAACTTGTTTATGAGTCAAAAAAAATATCATCCAGCTACCTGTCTCTAAATCTAGAATATTCGTCACTGCATATTCCAACAATCGTCTCTGATTTATAGGATTACCTATAAGGTGATAGCCTTTCGACCTAGAATATTTCAACCTTATATTGTACTCAGCAGCAATTTCTTTTGATATTCTTATGTCATTAAGTATTGTATTTTTGCTCATTTTAAACAAATCTTGAAAGTGATAATTTGAAATATAGCTATTAGCAATAAATATGTATATGATTATTGCTAGTGGTCGTTCATCTTGAAATAAAAAATTTTCTTCAAATTTAGATATTGCTTTTATAAGCTCTTTCTTATCCCAACCTGGACTTACAATTTTATTATCTGTAAAAAAGAACTCCTCTAGTTTAACTTTATTCAAAAAATCATTAATTCTCTCTACATCTCTAAATAAAATCCTCCTATCTACTTCAAAAACTTTTTCTAGAAACATAATGGAGTATCCATCATACTTTTTTAGTACTAATATCTTTTCCACTAATAAATCTGTAATCATATAACTACTCCTTAATTCCATTATATTGAAAACGCTGTCATTTTAAATTGTATTTGGACCCAATTTACTGATAACTATTATTGCTCCTTATTGTGCTTATTGTAACTCTATCTTTAACTTATTGAATTAATGCTTCCATACAAATGCTCAAAAAAATCCTCCTAAGATAGACATAAATATCTGTTGTCTACCCTAGTAGGAATATATTTTTATATTATTCTAATATTAATTTGAACTACCTGGTTCTGGTGCGCCTTCCCATACCGGAATGCTTGATCCTGCTGACATTTCATCGATGATTGCTGCGACTTCATCTGTTTGATAGTATTCAAGGATTGTCTTGTATACTTCATTGTCTGTTTGGTCTTCTTGGACTGCAATGACGTTGTAGTATGGTTTTGATGATTCTGCGACTGGCTCAAGGTAAATTGAGTCTTGTGTTGGCACGTAACCTGCGTCTGTTGCCATGTCGTTGTTGATTAATGAGATATCAACGTCAGCTAAGGCACGAGCTGTTTGGTTGGCTGCCATTTCTTCAAATTGTAAGTTTTTTGGATTTGAAGTAATGTCACTTGTTGTTGGTAATAACCCTTTAGATTCGTCTAATTCGATTAGGCCTGCTGTTTGCAGTAACAGTAAAGCACGTGACCCGTTTGATACGTCGTCTGGAATTGCGACTAAAGCGCCGTCTGCTAGTTCATCTAATGAATCAATTTTTTCAGAGAAGACACCCATCGGATTTAAAGTGGTATAACCTAATGTGGTATTAGAATAGCCACCTTCTTCATTGATTGAATCCATATAGATTTCTGTTAAAGCGGAGTGCATATCAATCGACCCATCATCTAATGATACGATTGGTTGACGGTAGTCAGTGAATTTTACCAATTCAATTTCAATATTTTCTTTTTCTAGTAATTCATCTTGTAGGTATTCCCATTGGTCGTTTTTATCGCCAACGACACCTAGTTTTACTTTAGTCGTTTCTTCACTTTGGCCACAAGCAGCTAAAACTAATACCACTAGTGCCAAGCCCAATGCACGGAAAATTTTCTTCATAATATTGCCTCCAAATGATTTTTTATCATTCACTAATTGTAGGAAAAACCAATCATGATTGCAATTCAATCGAGATACTAGATTACCATTATCCTTGATAGCCTATTACTATCAATGTACAGGTGTTTTCCGATATAACAGTGTACGCTTATTTACATATCATCACATGTGTATTAATCATATAACTCTATTTATCGCTGTTAAACGGGGTATTTGTTATGATATAAGGCGATATTCTTATAGAAAATTAGCTATATGGAGTTCTATAAGTCATGCGACTTAGCATATTAAAGTCCTATTTAGATCAAATAAAAAAGCAACATGTATTTATATAAATACATGTTGCTTTTTTCTATTGGTCTTATTGATATCCTACATTTCACATTGAATAGCTGACTTGACGGTAGCGAAACATGTGGGCTACTTGCTGGTCAGATTGAACACCATACTTATTTTCCTCAAGATAGGGTTCGTGGCCTTTACCAGTAAGTACTAATAATACAGGATTTGGGGACATTTCTAAAGCTAACTCAACTGCTTCAACCCGGTCTAGTGCCATAGCCATAGAGTCTAACCCATATTGGGTTACGTATTCAAGATACTTTTCAGCCATCTCTTGTCTTGGAACACCATTTAAGTCGTCAGTGGTTAGTATGGTTAGGTCGGCCCCAGTTTGCGAGGCGGACACCATTTGCGGGAATTTTTTAGTGTCCCGCTGCCCTCTAAAACCAAAGATATGAATTATATCATGTTCTGGATATTGGTCGTTCAGGGTTTTTAACAGGGCTTCAATAGCATCCGGCGTGTGGGCATAATCGACGACCATTTCATTACCATCTGCTAGTGGATAGTATTCTAAACGGCCCGCAATTCCCGCAAAGTCTGCGATTGCCTCGTTGGTATTGCCAGCGTCTAATCCTAGGTCAACCATGACGGTTGTGGCTAAAATCAGGTTTTCTTGATTATAAACACCTGATAAGGGCGCTTCGATTTCTTCAATTTGTCCGCCTTGTCCATTGAAGGCAACAACTGCTGTGTCGGTTGTTTTATCTAAGACATAACTTGTCGCACCTTTCTTAGTATCTACGGTTAAGACTTGTTTACCATTTGCTTCCAGTTCTTTGGCTAGGCGGTTGCCCCACATGGTATAGCTATTGATGACGGCCTTCCCGTCCGGTTTCATTAAGCTGAATAGGGATTTCTTGGCTTGGTAATAAGCTTCCATGGTCTTGTGGTAGTCTAAATGGTCGTGTTGTAGGTTGGTAAATAAGGCATAATCAAATTGCATCCCTCCCATTCTATATTGGTGGAGACCTTGACTAGAAGTTTCAATAACCACTACATCGTCATTTGACCGGGCTAGGGATGCTTGAATTTCTGTCGCACTTGGCGTGGTTAATTTGCTTTCATACCGTTGGCCGTTCACTTCATTATAGACGGTACCAAAATAAGCGACTTCAAAGCCCGCTTTCTTTAGTAAATGCTGTAAGAATAAGGCGGTTGTCGTTTTGCCGTTAGTTCCTGTAATCCCTATTACCAACTTGTCTTGGCTAGGATTGTGGTAAAAAGCTGATGCAAGCAGGGCTAAACTCTCTCTAGCATTGTCAACCTGAATAAACGGCACATTCACCCTAGTGGTTAAGTCAGATTCTGTCACAATCAAGCTAGCGCCGCGTTCAATGGCATTACCGATATAGGCTTCACCGTCAGTGGCATAACCGGAAATGGCGACAAATAGATGGCCATTGGTTACTTGTAAGGAGGATTCACTAATGCCGGTAATTTCAAGTTGCTCTACATCTGCTGGTAAAGGATTTCTAGCTGTTACACCACTTTGTTCAAGTAATTCATAGGCCTTCATATTCATTCACCTTTCTCTTTCACTTATTTGTTGTTAGCTATATATTGGGCTATATAGATGGAGAAAGTGTGAAGAAAGATAGGTTAAACTACTGTCTATTCAAGATGAATTATTCGAGAAATACACCTATTTATTAACTTTCTTAAGAAATGTATAGTAAAAGTTAAAGGCAGATAAAAAGGACCAATGACTTTCTACATTAGTCATCAGCCCTATATCTATATTTCTATTGAATTTATGATTATTTTTGGGCTAAGTATTCTTCTCTTAGTAAAGAAAATACCACTGAATCTGATGGCCCACTATCTAGTTGTTCATCTTGTCTAAGAATCCCCTCTTCAGTAAAGCCCAAACGTTTTGGAATCGCTTGGCTTTTATGATTGGTAACCGCTGCTTGAATTTCTACACGATTTAAGGCTAAGTCATTAAAAAGATAATCAAGTAGGAAAGCTACGGACTTGGTCATAATCCCTGAACCTTGGAATTCCTCTCCTAGATAGTAACCTATTGAGGTCGACTTATTTAAGTGTTTAATATAATGCAAACCAAGCACACCAGCTAATTGACCTTCAAACCAAATCCCACATTGAAAACCATCGTTATTGGCAAATTGTTGTAGCCCCTCTTTAATAAAAGGTAATTCGTCTTCGGGAGCTTTCATGAATTTCACCCAAGGTAAGTATTCACCCAGGTAATCACGTGAATGATCAATCAACTTGTACAAAGCTTCTACATCACGCTCTTCTAATATTTTGATTGATAATTTGTCATCAATTGGGGTTTGAAACATGCCACCACACCTTTCTGATTTTCTTTATATCATAACACCTTATATACTTTTTAGCCGAGCAAATACAGCCTGTCTATCTAGCGTTCCTAAACTCGTATCATTTTCCGTGATCTCAACCACCTCATCAGTCGCTAGTAAGGCGTATAAATCTTTTTGATGGCTAGCGATATCAATTTGCGGATAATCTGGATGGTCCCCGGAAATTGGCTGAATATCTGATCGGAAGATATTTAAGCCAAAGACATCTTCTTTTTCTTGGTTAAATAAGGAAGCCACTACCTGGTTTTCTGGATTTGTCAGAATTTCCTGAGCCGTATCCACTTGAATTAAGCGGCCTTGGTTCATAATCCCAATTCGGTCAGCTAATTTAATGGCTTCATCCATATCATGTGTGACAAATAAGATGGTTGTCTTCAACCGCTGATGAATATCGACTACGAGGTCTTGTAACTGGTTACGCGAAATTGGGTCTAGGGCTGAAAAAGGTTCGTCCATTAAAATAATATCCGGTTCAGCTGCAATCGCACGTAAAATCCCAATTCGCTGTTGTTCCCCACCAGATAATTCATCCACTGGTCGGTTTCGGTAAGATTCAGGATCTAAACCTACTAAATTGAGTAGTTCATCAATTCTAGCTGCACGTTTCTCTTTTGGCCAACCCATCATTTCTGGAATAACATCAATATTTTCACTAACATTCATTGTTGGGAAAAGGGCAATCTTTTGTAAGACATACCCCATATTCCAGCGCATTTTCTCAATATCATGATCTTTAATCTTTTGCCCTTTAAAGTAAACATCTCCACCTGTTGGCTCAGTCAAGCCATTCACCATTTTAAGGGATGTCGTTTTCCCACTACCTGATGGACCTACTAAGACAAAAAATTCTCCTTCATGAATGGTTAGATTCAAGTCATCAATTACACGTTTGTCTTCATATACTTTCTCTACATCTTTAAATTCGATTATATTGGCCATTATGCATCCTCCCCTATTAAGCCCTTATCGACTAGGAAATCATGGGCTACTTGGCTAGGCTCTTGTCCTTCAACGTTTACAGCATAGTTCATTTGAATCATCTCATCTTCGGTTACTAATCCACTTAACTTGTTTAGAGATGCCACAATCTCTGGATGGTCTTCAGCGAAGTCTACATTCATCAATGGACCTCCTTGATAGTCAGGGAATAGCCCTAAATCATCTTCAAGCGTAACCAAATCATACTCTAAAATTTGGCTATCAGTCGAATATGCATCAACCACATTGACTTCATTGTTATTGATAGCATTGTATCTAAGCGCAGGTTCAAGACTTTTCACTGAGGGGAAGGTCAAACCGTATAATTCTTGAATACCAGCATAGCCGTCTTGGCGGTCAATAAATTCTAACGTAAAGCCAGCTGTAATCTCGTTTTCAACTTTCGCTAAATCTGAAATCGTTTCTAGTTCATTTTCCTCTGCAAAAGAGCGTTTCACGGCTAAAGCATAGGTGTTTTCAAATGAAAATGGTTCTAGAAAATTCATATCATACTGGTCTTTTAATAAGTCACGCGCTAATTGATAGGTATCTGCTTGGTCGAAGTCACTTGTATCTGTAGCTTCATCTACGTCAACTAAACTTTCAAGGACTGTACCTGAAAACTCTGGATAAATATCGATTTCATTATTGTCTAAGGCAGAAAATAAGAAAGTCGTTTTTCCAAAATTAGCTTTTACATCCACATTGACATCGTCATTATCTGCTTCAATGATTTCTTTATACATATTAATTAGAATCTCTGGTTCTGACCCTAATTTACCGGCGATAGTGACATTCGTTACTTGACCAGTCAATCGTTGCGCTAATATTGGCCCACCAATTCCTACAAATAAAACAAGCAAGCTAATAAGGACGGTTTTCATTTTCTTATTTTCTAACCATTTAATGAGCGCACCAAAAATAATCGCTAATAAAGACGATGCAATAGCACCAATTAGAGTTAAATTGCTATCATTTCGGTCGATCCCTAACATAATCAAAGACCCAAGCCCACCAGCACCGATTAAAGTCGCTAAGGTCGCTGTTCCGATAGTTAATACTAATGAGGTCCGAATACCTGAAATCACCACCGGCATGGCAATCGGTAACTCCACCTTGAATAATCGACGCCGTCTTGGCATCCCAAAGGCAATCGCAGCTTCTTCAATTGTTGGATCAATTTCTACAAAACCTGTATAGGTATTTTGTAAGATAGGCAAAATCGCATAGACGACTAAAGCAATCAATGCAGGTACTGATCCAATCCCTACTAAGGGAATTAACAATCCTAACAAGGCCAATGAGGGGATCGTTTGTAAGATACTAGCAAATTGTAATACGGGTTCCGCATATTTGCGGTGGTCACTCAACCAAATGGCTAGTGGAATTGCAATAACACAGGCGATGAACAAGGCAAGTAAGGATATAGCCATATGTTCGTAAGTAGCAGTGAATAATTGGTCTTTACGTTCCATTAACGTCAAGAAAAAATCGTTCATGATAACTCCTTCCAAGTTACAAGGTGTATGTAGATCATTTAAAATTGCGCAAGATAAAATTGCGTCATCACCAGGTAAATGATTTCAGCAAAATTATCACTCGTATGTTATATTATCGCATAAAATTCCATATTTACATTGCAATAAGCCTGCGTTTTGACTGACTTTTTTGCCCCAAAGTCAGCCTATTAAATTGATGAATTCACCGTATAAAAAAAGAGCCATGTAAGCATGACTCTTCTGTAAGCGTTGAGATAATTATAATGATTGAATACCATACTCTTTCACATATAGTTTCTGTGCCACAATTGGTGAAATGATTGAAGTGATGATACATACCATCATTACAATAGCAGTAGCACTTGCTGATTGATCAGCAAATACCAACGGCAAAGCAGACGCGATACTAGCAGGATTGGCTACTGACATACCTGCTACGTTCCAGATAGCTGCCCCATCTACCCCGGCATTTTGTTTCATGATGTAGCGGTCAAATGGAATTAATGGCAGTAATAAGACCATGAAGATTCCGGCCATCAAAATACCTGGCAAACCTGAAGCGATAGCTGATTGAATATTCATCGCTGCACCTAAGTTCCAACCTAAGAAAGGTAGTAAACGACCAATCATTGGTACGAAGAAGTCGGTGAAGTCTTTATCTAGGTTACCTAAAATAATACCGGCTAATAAAGGTACAAAGATTGAGATAATGGGTTGCCAATCAATTCCTGCTGCCCCACCATCGGCCGTTAAAATACTTAATAAAATTAAAGGTGCAAAAGGCATAGCAATCAGGCCCATAATACCGTATACGGCGCCAAACTGTTTATCCCCATAACTTGAATGAATAGCTAGTGCTACGGCTGGGTTTAAAGAATAGATCACACAAGCAAAAGCCAATAGGTTAATGCCAAAAATGCCATCTAAACCAAACAACCAGTAGAAAACTAAAATATAGATTGTTGAAATCACTAACTTAAATAGAATCATTGGTAAATGACGTTTTAGTAAGGGCACAATTTGTTTTAAATCTAAACTTGTCCCCGCTGAAAATACCAATAACCCAATAACAACGTTCGTACCCATTTGAAACGTTTGTTGTGATGTACCGCCGATTGCATCATACATATTAGGGAAGATAGACACTAATACTAATGACACTACCATTGGAATCAAGAACATACCCGCTGGTACTTTATTTATTTTCTTAAACATATATAAACCTCTCTTTTATCATTTTTAAATGAACCTCTACAATTACGCTATCATATATTGCTTTCAATCCTTAGTCAATAGCAATTGTCCGTTTTTTACACAGTAATTTAACATTTATGACTAAAATTGCAAAGATCATAGCCATAAAAATACCCCTTGAATTTAGCTAGGATAACTAAATTCAAGGAGTTTCTTCGTCTATTTAAACGAGATATTTTTATAAATAATTTATTTCTTTACGCCATGGAAGAAGGCATTTAATAAGACAACTGTTACACCACCAGCTACGATTCCTGAAGATGTTAACCAAGAAATCCATTCTGGCAATTGCGCAAAGGCTGCAGGTGCAATAGCCACACCTAAACCGATTGTAATTGCAGCACCAATAATCAATTGATTACGATTATCTGCTAAATCTTGCGCACCCAATACGCTGATTCCGTATGATAAGACATTACCAAATAAGAAAATCATTGCACCACCTAATACGGCTGACGGTACAGAAGTGGCAATAGCACCAATTTTTGGAATCAAACCACATAGTAGCATTAAGATAATCAAGTTGATGAAAATGGTTTTCCGCTTTTCACCTGACATTTGTACTACGCCTACATTTTGGGAGAAAGCAGTTTGTGGTGATGTATTGAAGATACCAGCAAGTAAATACCCAATCCCTACTGAGAAATATGAACGGCGAAGATCTGCTTCATCGATGTCTTTATCATACATACCAGCCAAGGCATAGTTGATACCTGTTACTTCAATCATAGAAATAATACCAACCACTGTTAGCGATAAAATCGCTGCTGGATGAAATGATGGCGACTCAATTGCAAAAGGCATCGGTAGTTGTACCCAAGACGCCTCTAGAATAGGTTGCATGTCCATTTTCCCCATAAAGATGGCAATAATCATACCCGCAACTAGTCCAATCAAAATAGAGATAGATTGAAGAAAGCCTTTAGTAAAGCGATATAGTAAGAGGATAATCAAGAAGGTAATTAATCCCAAGATTAAATTATCAATACTACCGTAGTCTGCACTACCCTCGCCACCTGCTAGATTATTAATTGCCACAGGAATTAAAGTTGCACCAATTAGGGTCACGATAGTCCCTGTCACTAGTGGTGGAAATAGGTGGGATAGTTTAGCAAAGATCGGCGCCAATAGTAGGATGATGACACCAGCTACTAGGACTGAACCGAACATGGTGCCTAAGCCATATTGACCACCCACTTGAACCATTGGCCCAATAGCTGTAAAGGAACAAGCCATTACAACGGGCAAGCCCATACCGATAAATTTACCCCGGTAGAGTTGTAGGAACGTTGCAATCCCTGAGATAACAATATCTGCTGAGACAAGGTATAGCGTCTGTTGGGTTGTGAAGTTTAGAGAACTTGAGATAATTAACGGTACCACAATAGCACCGGCATACATGGCTAGTAAATGTTGTAGTGAAAGAAATGTAGTTTTAGCTGAGAAAACATCTTTAAAATTTATATTCTTCAAATTGGCCACCCGCTATGCTAACTTTTCATCTTCTTCATCTACAAAAGTCACTTTATTACCTGCTAATGAAGCAATACGGCAAACTGAGTAAACATCTACACCCGCATCAATAAGGCGTTGACGTCCTGGTTGGAATGATTTTTCTACACAAATACCCACACCAACAACTTCTGCACCAGCTTGTTTCACTAAGTCAATTAAACCTAGACTCGCTTCACCATTCGCTAAGAAATCGTCAATGATCAGTACTTTATCATTTTCATTTAAGTATTCTTTAGAGATGATAATTTCGCTTGTTTTATTCTTAGTAAATGAATGTACTAGTGTTGAGAATTTATCTTGTCCAGCAAGTGTTGATGGTTCAGATTTTTTGGCAAATAACATCGGTACTTGGAAGTGGGCAGCCACCATGATAGCAGGTGCAATACCACTTGCTTCGATTGTTAATACTTTTGTGATCTCACGTGATTTAAAGTAATCAAAGAAGTTGCTTTGAATTTCGTGCATGGCTTTTGGATCAATTTGGTGGTTTAGGAATGAGTCAATTTTTAAAATCTTTTCATCGATTACTTGACCGTCTTTTAAAATACGTTTTTGTAAGTAGTTCATGATAATTAGCCCCTTTATTTTTTGTTACCTCCATTGTACGAACAATATATTTCTATTGCAAGGGATTGTTCGGCGAAACGATGAACAATCTCTAATTGATGCTGGATAATCTAAGAAAAACCTTATTTAACCACAAAAAAACTGGCTTGATAGCCAGTTTTTTGCTTATATTGATTGAAAATTTAAAAATCGTAGTCATCCTCTTCCATCGCTTCTGATTCACCCATTAAGTATGAATTTCCTACTTGTGAGAAGAAGTCATGGTTACTTGAATCTGTTGAGATACCATTCATCACAATTGGGTTGACATTTTCTGCTGTCCCATCTGGATAGAAGGGTTCAAATCCTAAGTTTTGTAAGGCTTTGTTGGCATTATAATGTACAAAGGTATTAACTTCTTTCGTCCAGCCTACTTGTGTATAGATCTCTTCGGTATATTTCTCTTCATTTTCCATTAAGTCAAATAGCAGCGCATACATCCAGTCTTTCAATTCATTTTGTTCATCAGTTGAAAGTTGGTTGTAACCTAATTGGAATTTGTAGCCCAGGTAAGTACCATGTACAGACTCATCGCGAATAATCAACTTGATAATTTCAGCGACATTCTCTAATTTATTGTTACCTAAATACCATAATGGTGCATAGAAACCTGAATAGAATAGATAGGTTTCTAGAAATACGCTAGCAACCTTTTGCTGTAATCCGGTTCCATTTTGATAAATTTCGTTGATACGACGTGCTTTATATTGAAGATATTCGTTGTTGTTAGCCCAGTCGAAGATCTCATCAATTTCACGAGTCGTATTCAGTGAAATAAAAATTGTTGAATAAGATTTCGCATGTACCGACTCCATAAATAGGATATTATTCAATACAGCTTCTTCGTGTTGTGTCCGAACAGCATCACGCATAACGTTTGCCCCTTCTTCAGACTGTAGAGTATCTAAAGCTGTTAAGCCAGCAAAGGCTTTGTTAACTACATCGCGTTCTTCGTCAGTTAGGATTCGCCAATCATCACGGTCGTTTGAAACTGGAATACGTGTATCCAACCAAAATTGTGAGGTCAATTTTTCCCAAGTTGATTTATCAATCGCATCTTCTACCCGGTCCCAATCAATTGATTTGTAGTATAAAACGTTATGGTTGGTTGGTTCTCCACCCAAAATCTGGTTAAAGTATTTTTTATTTTCTCGTGTCATTACTAGTTTTTCCTCTCGTTTACGATTTAAATCACACATGATTCACATTGGTCAACGCCAATTTCTTTGTCGAAGTCATCTGTATAAGTCCGTACATAATAAATCGATTTAATCCCTTGTGCCCAAGCATAATTACGCAAGCGGTTAAGGTCACGGGTAGTCATTTTGTCCGTATTACCATTTTTCCATTCATATAAACCTTGTGGAATAGTTGATTGCATAAACAGGGTCAAGGACATCCCTTGGTCAATATGTTTTTGTGCTGTTGCATAAGTATCGATTACTTGACGCATGTCAGTTTCGTAAGCAGATTTGTAATACTGGATAGTATCATTATCCAAGTATGGTGCTGGATAAAACATTGAACCAATATTCGTTTCTTGACGGTTTTCAATTAAATGCACAATTGGATGAATCGATGATGATGCTTCGTTGATATATGAAATCGATCCAGTTGGTGCAACTGTTAATAGGTAAGCATTATATAACCCATCCGCCATAATTGCTTGGTTTAATGTCGCCCAATCATCCGGTGTTGGGATGTGAATATGGTCGAATAGCTTAGCGACCTTCTCAGATTGGAAAACGAACGGTTCTTGGTTATCAATGTAACGCTCACGAATGTAAGAACCATCGGCATATGCTGATTGGTCAAATTCAAAGAAGCTTTCTCCACGTTCCTTAGCAATCTGGTTTGAAGTTTTCAAAGCATAGTAACGTAATGCCATAAAGTAAGCATCCGTTAACTCTAGCGCTTCAGCTGATCCATAATGAATTTGGTTGGTAGCAAGGGCTGTATGTAGTCCCATCGCGCCCAATCCGATAGAGTTATAGGCTGAGTTACCACGTTCAACACTTGGCACCGCTTGAATTGATGTCATATCAGAAACGGCAGTTAAAGCGCGTACAGCTGTATCCACAGCTTGCTCAAAGTGATGCGTTTTTAGCATTTCAGTGATATTTGTTGAAGCTAAGTTACAAGAAATATCTAAACCAACTTCTTCATAAGTTAAATCTTCATTTAGAGTAGATGGCTTTTGTACTTGCATGATTTCAGAACATAAGTTAGACATGGTAATTGTCCCATTAACTGGGTTTTCCTTGTTCGCTGTATCCACATTCATGATATATGGATAGCCAGATTCTTGTTGTAGACGCGAAATCTCTTGCTCTAACTCACGTGCATTGATTTTATATTTCTTAATGTCCTTATTAGCAACCATATCTTCGTAATGTTCCGTGATATTGACATAGCCAAATGGTTGACCGTAAATGCGTTCCACGTCATATGGACTAAACAAGTACATTGGTTCATTTGTTTTCAATAGTTCATAGTACTTATCTGGCACTACCAAACCTAGCGATAAGGTCTTTACCCGAATTTTTTCATCGGCATTTTCTTTCTTAGTAGATAAGAACTCATACACATCCGGGTGGAAGGCGTTTAAATAAACAACCCCAGCACCATTTCGTTGACCCAATTGGTTAGCATAAGAAAAGGCATCTTCTAACAGTTTCATTACTGGCACAACACCTGAACCAGCATTCTCAATACCCTTAATTGCGGCACCGGCTTCACGAAGGTTAGACAAGTTTACACCTACACCACCACCACGTTTAGAGAGTTGTAGAGAGGAATTCACTGCTCGTCCAATTGACTCCATATTATCTTGGACATCAATTAAGAAACAAGAAACCATCTCACCGCGACGCTTCTTACCTGCGTTTAAGAAGGTAGGTGTAGCCATTTGTAGACGGTGTTCAATATGCTCTTCAGCAATATGCCAAGCTAAATCTTCATCGCCATCTGCTAAATACAAAGCAGTAAAAGCAATTCGATCTTCATATCTTTCTAAAAATCGTTTGTTGTCATTGGTTTTTAGCGCATATTGCGTGTAAAACTTATAAGCACCCATAAAGCTCTTGAAACGGAATTTATGGCTATACAAATGATCAAATAAGGATTGGATGAAATCGAAAGAATACTTATTTAAGAAGCCTTCTTCAATATAATCGTTGTCTACTAAATACTGTAATTTTTCTTCTAATGTATGGAAGAAAACCGTATTCGGGTTCACATATTCTAAGAAATAAGCCCTAACCGCTTCACGGTCTTTATTTAATTGGATTTGCTTGTCAGCAGTTGGGATATTTACCATATTGTTCAGCTTAAAGTAAGTGATGTCTTTCGTATTTTCAATTTTTAATTTCTTGGTATCTGTCAATTTTCTCTAACTCCTCTGTTAACTTAGCCACGTCATAGGCAGATCCTTGGAACTCAAATCCATGTAAGACAGGAATATCAAACTCAGCAGATAGTTCCTTTACTGTTACACAGAATAGTTGGGCAAAGTTACGGTTGCCCCCACCAAAAAAGCCCTTGCATAACTTAGCATTATCCGCCCATTCTAAAAATTCTTCAGCCGTTTCAATCACGTCACCATACACATGACTTTCATATGATGGAATCACCATAATAAAAGGCTCAGTCATTGTCACTGGTGCTACTGCTGATGAAATTTCATAAGTATCGAAGCCTTGAACTTTATTGATAAAACGTCTAGTTTGACCCGTTAATGAATAATAAACTATGCTTGCCATGCTTCCACCAAAGCTTCCATCTTTTCAGGTACATAACCATTGAAATGGTTTCCTGTTGAGTCTGCAATTACTGGTAAAGACAAGTAACCTAATTCTTTTACTTCATCTAGATACATGGTCTCTAGATCTACCCGTTTCTCTTCAAAAGGAATCTCTTTAGCTTCAAGGTATTTCTTAGCAAATACGCATTGTGGGCAGCCACTCTTTGCATAAACTGTGATTGTCATGGTCATTACTCCTCGCTTTTTATTAAAAAACACAATAAATTGTGGTTTGTTTATTTTTTAACCCTATATATAGTGTTTAATCTAGTCATAGTATAGGGGTGGAGATGAACTATTATCAATCCTTATTCACAAGTTTCCTAAAAGAAATAACAAATTGTATCTTCTAATTTTTATAGAATATGATAAATTAGGGGTTTTTAAAGGTTTTATATTTTTTATACAAAAATACGAGAACAAATTTAGACAGCGCGTAAGCGATTTTTGTATTTACTTATAGCTTTTTTTAAACTATTAAGTTATACACGTCTTTTTGTACCGTTTAAATATAAAAAAACCCTATCCAAGTTTTTAAGCTTAGATAGGGGGTATTAAATGTTTGATTATAGACTTGCTAATGCTTGGTCTAAGTGGTGGGCTACTTTTTCTTTACCCAATACTTCAATTGTTAAACCAATTGAAGGACCGTGTTGTTCACCTGAAGTGGCTACACGGATTGGCATATATAAGTTTTTACCTTTTACGCCAGTTTCTTTTTGAACGGCTTTGATGGCTGCCATAATGTTTTCCTCTTTGAAGTCATCAACTGGAATTTCCGCTAATTTCGCTTGGAAGGCTTTTAAAACATCCGCTACACCTTCGCCAGCTAATACTTCTTTAGCATCATCTGCGATGTGTAGTTCATCTTGGAAGAACATATCTGATAAATCAACGATTTCAGCTGCATATGACATTTCATCTTTGTATAATGAAACTAATTTTTCAGTCCAAGCGCGTTCTTCTGCTGTAGAAGTTTCAGATACACGGCCAGCTCTTTGTAGATGTTCAATCGCTAATTTCGCTACATCTTCAGCTTCTGCAGCTTTCATGTAACGGTTATTGATCCATTCTAGTTTTTTGTTATCAAAGGCTGCTGGTGATTTACTTAGACGGTCTGTATCAAAGATCTCAATCAATTCATCGTGTGAGAAGATTTCTTCTTCGCCTTTTGGAGACCAACCTAATAATGTAATGAAGTTGAACATTGCATCCGGTAGGTAACCTAAGTCACGGTATTGTTCGATAAATTGTAAGATTGACCCGTCACGTTTAGATAATTTTTTACCTGTTTCAGCGTTAACGATTAATGTCATATGACCAAATGTTGGACGTTCAAATCCTAAAGCGTCATAAATCATTAATTGTTTAGGTGTGTTCGCAATATGGTCGTCACCACGTAATACGTGAGTGATTTCCATCAGGTGGTCGTCAACAACAACGGCGAAGTTGTAAGTTGGCATGCCGTCTTGTTTACGGATAACGAAGTCACCTGAAATGGCTGCTGACTCAAAAGAGATGTCCCCTTTTACCATGTCATCAAACGTATAAGTGGTGTTTTCAGGTACGCGGAAACGGATTGTTTCTGGACGACCTTCTGCACGTGCTGCGTCAATTTCTTCTTGTGATTTATCGCGCCATTTACCAATATAACGTGGTGTTTCACCGTTTGCGACTTGGGCTTCATGTTCTGCTTCGATTTCCTCAGATGTATCAAATGCATAGTAAGCTAAGCCTTTGTCTAGTAATTCTGTTAGGTAACGGTCGTAGATTTCCTTACGTTCAGATTGACGGTAAGGTCCAAATTCACCTGGCTTATCTGGACCTTCATCCCACTCAATACCCAACCACTGTAGGTTTTCTAGTTGAGATCTTTCTCCGTCCTCAAGGTTTCGTTTTGTATCGGTATCTTCAATACGAATAATAAATTCCCCGCCGTTGTGACGAGCGAATAAATAGTTGAACAAGGCGGTACGAGCATTCCCGATATGTAAATGGCCAGTTGGACTTGGCGCATAGCGTACGCGTACTTTATCTGACATGTTGATTTCTCCTTTTATCTTGTGCTTTCAATCAAAATAGGCTGGTAAAAATACCAACCTAATTTTCCATCATTATAATTATATATCTAGTCAGCTATTTTGGCAAAGACCATGCGTCCTGCATTAGTTTGAATAGCTGAGGTAATCTCTACTGAAAGGGTCTCATCAATATGATGTTTCCCTTCTTCAACAACAATCATCGTACCGTCGTCCATGTAGGCAACCCCTTGTTGGCGCTCTGTACCAGCTTTTACAATATGTACAGAAATCGTTTCGCCAGGAATCACAACAGATTTCAATGAATTAGCTAACTCATTAATGTTTAATACTTTAATCTTGTGGAATTGACTCACTTTATTCAAGTTATAATCATTGGTTACCACAACACCATCAACTAATTTGGCTAGACGCAATAATTTTAAGTCTACTTCCGATTCATCATCAAAATCGCCGGCGTAGAAATCAACAACCACGTCATCTAGCGCTTGGATTTGATTTAAAATATCCAAACCGCGACGGCCACGAACTCGCTTCAATGAGTCTGCTGAATCTGCAATGTATTGTAATTCTTTCAAGACAAAGTTGGGTACCACTATTACGCCTTCGATAAATCCGGCTTTTAAGACATCTAAAATCCGTCCATCGATAATCACTGATGTATCTAAAATCTTATAGGGTTGGTAAGCCTCATCCGCAGCTTGTCTAAGTGATAGTAAGGCATCTGTATACATATCAAGGCCTTCTGAGTGAGTTGATAAGTCACTTTCATGTGTTTCCTTATCTGATTGTACATCTTCAGTAATAGCCGTATCCGTTGATTCACTACGTCTCACCTGCGGAAAACGGGTAAGCATTTCCATAATTTCAGCACTCTTATTAGAGAAGATATAAAAACCTAATACACCTAAGACAATAGTTAAGACAATTGGCAAGATATTTGAAATGAATGGCCAACCAATCGCCACTAAGGGAATGTTGATTAACCAAGCTAAAACTAGTCCAATAATAACACCTACTGCAGAAACTAAAACCTTTTCGATCGATAACTGACGCATGTCACGTTCGATATTGCGAATAAAACGCATCAATAAAGGCTGTGTTAATCCGTAAATAAGAAAAAGAATAATTGCACCAAGTACGATGTTAAACAATGGATGATAGAAAAAGCTAATATTGATATTGACCATGTCCCAAAGTAACGGTAATACATAATAACCTATTGAAGATCCTAATATCACAATGAGCACGCGAGACAATATTTTCCAAAATCTTTCGTTCATTTTATTCACCTCCTTTTCTAAAAAAATACATTTTGAAGCGGTTTCTTTACCATACTACCGCTTTTTATAGTATAACTTTTTGTTTACATTTACACAATAAGCTTACTTAAAATACAGTCTAGTATTTATAATCTTAACCTGAAATTAACATATGGCTCATATTCGAGAAAAAAAGAGAGTTTGGCTACCATTCAGTCCAAACTCTCCAGTATTTATCTATTTTGGAAAAATCGTATTTAACACTTCTCTTACAGTAGTTACACCAACTACTTGTATTTTTTGTTTGCCAGTTAAACCTGATATCGCATTTTTTGGGATAAAAATACGCTCAAAACCTAGTTTTTCAGCTTCTTGAACACGTTCCGCAATTCTTGTTACCCGTCTAATTTCACCAGTCAAACCAATTTCTCCAATGAAACAATCAGTTGGTTTGGTTTCTTTTTCTCGGTATGAAGAAGCCACAGCTACAGCGATAGCCAGGTCAATCGCTGGTTCATCTAAACGGACGCCACCAGTTGATTTGAGGTAGGCATCTTGATTTTGAAGCATTAAACCGGCTCTCTTCTCAAGTACAGCCATAATTAGTGATACCCGTGAATAATCTAAGCCAGAAGCTGTTCTACGGGCATTCCCAAATGAGGTAGGTGTAAGTAGCGCTTGAATTTCCGTTAAAATCGGTCGTGTTCCTTCCATCGAAGCAACAACTGCTGATCCATTAGTGCCAGCTAGTCTTTCTTCTAAGAAGAGTTCGGAAGGGTTAGCGACTTCATGCAGGCCGTCTTGTTGCATGTCAAAGACACCTATTTCATTGGTTGACCCAAACCGGTTCTTCACTGCCCGTAAAATCCTGAAAGTATCATGCTTCTCACCTTCAAAATACAGTACAGTATCCACCATGTGTTCTAGAATACGCGGTCCAGCAATGTTTCCTTCTTTCGTCACATGGCCAACGATAAAAATACCGATATTTTGTGACTTCGCTAATTTCATTAACTCTGCTGTCGTTTGGCGGACTTGGCCAACTGATCCAGCCGTTGATGTCGCATCCTCGTGGGTCATAGTTTGAATAGAGTCAATCACTACAAAGCGCGGTTGTAAGTCATAAATGGCATCTTGAATAGCCGCCATATCAGTTTCTGCATAAACATAGAAATCTGCACCTTCAAATCCTAGTCGGTCTGCTCGTAGCTTGATTTGATGCATCGATTCCTCTCCGGACACATATAAAACTGGCCCAGCACTCTGATGCAATTCAGCTGATACCTGTAGCATTAAGGTTGACTTCCCAATCCCTGGGTCACCACCAATTAAAACCAGCGAACCTTGCACCACTCCGCCACCTAAGACGCGATTTAATTCGCCTAATTGGGTTTGGATACGCGGGGTTTCTTCCCCTTTAACCGCCGCTAATTTTTGTGGCTTCATCCGGCTTGAATTGGCTTGTCCAACGCGGGTTTCAGGATGAGCAATAGTCTTCCCATATAAGCGTTCCTCTTCCATTTGGTTCCAAGCCCCACAATTTGGACACTTGCCATAGAACTGAACACTCTCATAACCACAAGCCTGACACACATATCTCGTTGTCGTTTTCTTCGCCATATTGGACTTCACTCCTTTCTATTTATTTGAAAAATGGCAACTGACTATTATTGACCGGAAGAGCCAAAACCACCTGCACGCACTTGATCACTTGGCTGGTCATCAGCAGTCGTTAAGAAAGAAAGGAAAATCCCTTGAGCAATACGCTCACCTTTTTTAATTTGAACGTCACGTAAACCAAAGTTTACTAATTGAACAAATAAATGACCTTCATTATTTTCATTATTGTAGTAATCTGCATCAACTATACCTACTCCATTAGGTAATGAAAGCCCACGTTTAAGCGGGTTTGAAGACCGACAAGCTAATTGTAAGTATTCATTCTCGCCCATATAAGCTTTTAAACCTGTTGGCACTAGCACTGGTTTCATAGCACTTTCGTCTACTTCACCTGCTACATTTAAATGAGCGAGGTCTTTTAGCACATGCTTCACACCAGTCTTCCACATTGCCGGCACAACAATATCTTCAGCCGCTGCGATATCGTAGCCAGCCGATAGGGTTGTTGAACGTCTTGGTAATGTAATTGCCTCATCATTCGCATAGGCCGAGATTTTCTCAAATCCTCGTGTATTCTCTACTGTCATAAACAAATTCCATCCTTTACTACGCATACTTGAATTTTACTGACCTATTGTACCATTGATTAGCAGATTTCTAAACGTTAGACCATGTGGATTCAGTGTTACTTACTCGCTCTGGTCAGCAGCAACCACTTCCCCATCTTCCACTTGTGCTGCTTCTACATCCGGATCAGCCAGTTCTTCAGTAGGGGTTTCTCCAAGATAGCTAGTATCTTCAAAATCTTCATCTGCTTCACCGTCAATATGCTCTGCATCAGACTTGTTGACCCAAACGGACATTGACCCAGCATGTACTTTAAATACACCAGTACCATCCTCTTCAATGGTTACCGATCCTTCAATTTCACCCATCGCGTCTACCCACTCTTCTCCTACATGAAGTTCTCCTACATACATACGCTTCTTCGCCTGTTCACCATTGGTTGCGATAAAAGCGAGTCCATCTGGATGTTCATCATCGCCAGTTCGGGTATAACCGATACAATTTTTATGGTCAAAATAATCATGTTGATCACCATAGGCATTTTCCTGTCTTAAGGCTAAAAGCTTATCTAAGGTCTCTTGGAAACCTTTGTAGTCGATACTTTCAATACCGTAATAATCTCCGTAGAAAATAGCTGGTAGGCCGGATTGGTGCAGCAAAATCACCCCATAAGCAATGGGTTTAAACCATTCGTCCACCCAAGATTCAAGGGATTGCCCTGGTTGTGAGTCGTGGTTGTCGACAAAAGGCACAGCTAGATCAGGTCTATCTTTTAATAATGATCCCTCAAGCAGTGATCCCATATCAAATTGATCCCAAGAAGTCGCCGCTTGTTTAAAACGTTGATGTAAGGCCACATCAAATAGGTCAATTTGATAATCCGTTTCCGTTAAATAATCGAAAAGTACACCGGTATTACTTTGCCAGTATTCCCCTACAACATAAATATCTGGATTATTTTCTCGTAAAGCAGATATTAGCTGGTCGATAAAAGCAAAATCGATATGTTTTAAGGCATCCATTCTAAAGCCATTTAAATTAAAAGAATCTAAATACCAACGCGCCCATTTTAAGACTTCTTCTCGAACATAAGGATTACCATAATCAATATCTGCAAACATCAAGTAGTCGAAGTTACCATTCTCTCCGTCCACTGCTTCATCATCTGCCCAACCTTTATTCTCACCTTTAATCATAAAGATGCCACTTTCACCTGTTCTTTGGTCAAAATCAGTCCCAGAGAAGCAGTTAAAATCCCAAATAAAGTCTGAGTATTCACCATTTCGACCTGGAAAAGTAAATTTGGTCCACCCTTCAATATCTCGAGCTTCACCAAGCTTTTCTTGTCGATTTGTTGGGTTCATTGGATAGGCTTGGAATACTTCCGTTTCATCAGCCCCACCCTTATGGTTTAAAACGGCATCCGCTAGCACCCAAATATCCTGTTCATGTAAGGCATCAATTGCCGCTTGATATTCTGCGCGGGTCCCGTATTTGGTACGAACCGTCCCTTTTTGATCAAATTCCCCAATATCAAATAAGTCGTAAGTCCCGTAACCAACGTCGTTACTCGATTGACCTTTAGTTGCTGGTGGCATCCACACATGAGAAATCCCAATTGATGCCAAGTGTTCTGCATCTTCCGCTAACTTTTTCCATAAGCTACCATCATCAGGCAAGTCCCACTCAAAATATTGCATTAATACACCGTTCATCACCATATCATTAGCCCTCGCTTTCGCCTAATCTTAATGTCTATCCCTATTTTTTCACGACTTTATTTCAGTTTCTTGCTTTGTGGATTGATTAGATTCAATATCACATTACAGTTATTATACCGAAAGTTTCTTCAATGAGATAATTTTAGGTTGGCCAAGCTATCGTATTAGTATTTTTTTAAAGCCCTTACTAGTTTATAAGTCATAAATCAGCAAAATACTGCAAATAATTTTTCAAAATCTGTGACCCCTTTCAAGTGGTTGAAATCAAGGGAAATTAATGTGATATTTTAAACGATTGCTCTTTAAATCTTCACAAAAGTTCTATAGAATAGAGATATTAGGTGAAATCACCTTTGACGTATAGCGTCATAAACATTCCCAATCTTCGAACTACTTAAAATATAAATATAAAGGGTGCCTGAAATGCGAAAACTATTTAAATGGGTTTTATTGGCGAGCATCATGTTACTAGTTGGTAACCACGTTGAAGCGCGTGAATCGTCAACAGAATTAGGTAATGCGGTCAATGAAACTTTAACTGAAACCCAATCCTACAAGCAATCTACGACCATCGAACAGGTAACTACTGAACCCGCAAATACTGAAACAGTTATGTCGACCCTTTCTTATGATAATGCTGATAACTTTTCTGGAACACTTATTCAAAAAAATCTTGCTTCTGGCAGTGATGATGCCATCTTACAAGTTGAAACGCACGACGCCCAATCTACCTACAAGGAAAATGGTAGCGAATGGCAACAAAGTTTAACCAATGACTCTCACTTGGACCGTTTAAATGTCTTATCTCTTAGTCAAATCCACAGTATATTAACGACGCTTGATACGATCGGTGAATGGACCGGTTCTTTAAGTGATCAAACCGTTTCTTTCTCTGGGGAAAATCAGCAATTAAACAATTTATTGAATGGTATTGTGAGTGAGTCTTACAACAACGACGCTGCCCACCAAATTCAATTGGTGACTGACCGTTATACGAATGAAATTAAATCCATCGAGTGGACCGTTTCTGGGACTAGTCGTATCAATAATCAAGCCGTAACAACTTCCATCGAAGTGAAATTGTCACAATTATAGTTAAAGGAGCTTATATGAGCCGTTATTTAGTCGGAACGATCTTTGCCATTTTATGTATTTTAGTCAACGTATATATTGTCTGGAAGGGGCAAACCCCTGAAGGTATGACTGCTGCCCAGCAAGCCCGTTTAAAAGTGGTCGGTGGCTTCTTATTACTCTTGGCCTTTGTTGCACTCACATTTGGTGAAGCACTAGGACTTCAATAAGCAAAATGAATAACATTTTCTAAATAAACTATTTATTTGTTATTCTTATTGTATGCCGTGGAATATTATCTTTTGAATATTGAGATGAGACTGGGACAATACAAATCTCAATTAACTAAATAAAGAGAGAAAAAAGATTTCGAAGTGAAATCTTTTTTCTCTCTTTTAATTTTTTTGCTTAAATCGTACGTTTGTTGTTGAATGTTTGCGTTGAGTCGTCGATTTTTTGCTTATTACCAAAGACGACTAGGTTGTCTGCGTCTAGTGCGATTTGGATTTGATCTTTAAAGGCAACTAGATCCGCAACTTTGGTATCTAATGCCTGGCTTAATCGTGTATCTACCATATCTTTGGTCATGCCTCTAAAGTGACGTGTCACCATCAAGTTATTCACACTGGCTGGTGTTAATGGATAATGGAAGGCGGTCATTGAACCAATAATAAGTTGGTCAAGGTCGTCTTGGCTAAGTCCTGGATTGGCTAAGAAATCCGGTAGCTTACTATATACATCTACTGTCTTATCTACGTTCGGGTCCCGGTATGAATAGGTTGTAACGTCACCGGATGATGTTAGACTGATGCCCGCACCATAGGCACCACCTTTGGCACGAATATTTTCGTGTAAGTAGTCTTTAGATAAGATATTGGCGAAGACAACATAACGACCATTGTAGTCTTCAATTGGCACGCGACCACCTACGGATACGTATTGGACGTTACCATTTGTTTGAATGGCTTCGTGGTACTTGTTGCCCGCTAAATCAAACTCAACAGATACGGGTTCAACGCTATCCGTCTGGTCAGCTTGATCGATAAACTGATCAACTTGTTCAAGTAATGTGGCTTTATCCGCTGCATCTGCTGTTAAACTAACTGTCAACATGCGAGGATCCCACATTTTGCCATTCACTTCAATCAATTTAGCAATAAAGTCATCTGCCTTGGTCGAGAAGTTTTCGATTAAGTCGGTCATGTGGTCATAGAATGATAGGCCTGAAATGACGTCTTCATACTTGGCTGCTTGTGAGTAGAATGAGCGTAGTCTAGAAATGGCTACGCGATGGCCAGCCCCTTCATACGACTGACTCATATTGAATTTCACCCGTTGTAAGACATTTAAAATCCGTGCCTTATCAGAAAAGTCAGTAAATTTCATCGTATCTTGTAATAGTTCAAAACCACGAGCAGAATGGTCACCAATCGCCGCAAATGATGACACCAAGACTGGCATATAATCATCTTGCGAACCTTCACGAATAAAGACTTTAGGTCGCATAGAAATTCCAGCAGTCGCCTTCATCATTTCAATGTCCATTTGACGATAATCATAATTTTCCGTGTCCAATAACCCTAATAAAATCGTTAGATAATTCACGTAAGGTAAATCTTCCGCTGCAATATGGTCTAATTTGTAAGCCATTTGTACATACCGAATGCCTGATGCGTCTTGTTCATGGAAAAGGACAGGCACCCCTTGTTGGCCGGCTAATGTTTCTTCAGCAATCGCTTGCGTTATCCGTGGTACATCTGAAATATCTAACTTTGGTAAGGCTTGACGGGCTTCATCGGTGTCTGGTGTATCTTGGTAGACCCGCAACGCTTGGTTTTCCTGAATTAATGCTTGAATGTCTTGGTCAGTCATTGCGGCTTTTTCAGCAGCTAACTTGGCTTCTAGTTGGTCGTCATGTTCTTTGAATAAGCCAACTTTCGGTTTATAAATACCGACTAAGCTGGCATCTGCCGTCAGCAAGTTGTCTTGAAGCCATTCTTCATAGAAGTCAGTAGCTAATTTCGCTCTTAAATCGTCGAAATATTTCGAAAAATGAAGGACTTCGGTCGGAGACATGCCATACCGCCATGCCATGGTCATTTGGATTTCATAGGTAATCCCCTTCATGGCACCGCCGGCTTGACGGGCTGCGAATTCGCGGGTGTTGATGACCCCTTCAAGTAGGTCGCGGTTAATCCCGTTGGCTACAAGGTCAGTTAGGGTTTCTTTAATTACAGCAAGGGCCTTGTCCTTATTAGCTGGATTGAATTGTTTCAGAACTAGACCGAAATCTAGGTAGTAACCGTCTGACCCAATGGCTTCAACTTCTTCCGCTAGCCCAGCTTCGATAAGGGCTTGTCGTATAGGCGCAGCTTCAGATTCAATTAAGGCATCGCTTAAAATATTAGCCACGTAATTATTGGTCAAGTCTGTAGATGCACCTACATGAGTCATGTAGGTAAGGTAAGAATCATGTTCGGCTGTCTTGCGTTCATCAGCGTCATAAAAGGCCTGGTATTCGATGTGGCCATCCTTTGTTTCTGGCAAGTCAAATTGAACTTGCTGGTCTTTTTTCAAGAATTCACTGAAGAAATCGCCGTTGATTTGACCTAATGTTCGGTCGATATCGATGTCACCGTAAACATAGGCAAGGGCGTTATCTGGACGGTAGTGGTCGGCGTGGAATTGTTTGAAATTGTCAAATGTTAAATCAGGAATTTCGTATGGATAACCGCCTGATTCGTGGGCATAGGTTGAGCCTGGGTGCATATTTGCCGTAACATCTTGCATAATAATGCGTTCTGCGTCTGAATAAGCCCCACGCATTTCATTGTAAACGACCCCGTTATAGATTATTGGCTCGTCCTTGTCGAATAACTCTTTATGCCATCCTTCTTGTCGGAAAATATTTTCTTCGCTGGTCATTTTAGGGAAGAAAACGGCGTCTAAATAAACATCCGTTAAATTATGGAAGTCTTCCTCATTCATAGATGAAACTGGATAAATGGTCATATCTGAAAAAGTCATAGCATTCAAGAATGTATTCATAGACGTTTTCAACATAGTCATAAATGGATCCTTAGCTGGATATTTACGCGATCCAGAAAGTACTGAATGCTCCACGATATGGGCTACACCGGTTGAATCTTTCGGTGGCGTTTTAAACCCTATCCCAAAAGAGCGATTTTGGTCATCATTTTCCACCCAAATCACTTGTCCCCCTGATTGTTTATGGGCGAAAGTGTGAACTTGGGCATTAGCATCTTGAATAAATTGACTATCTACAAGGGTAAAACCGTGTATTTGGTCCCCTTTTTTCAAGTTGATTGTCATACAATAATCTCCTTATCGGTCATTTTCTTATTTCCTTTTATTTTAACAGTTTTTGCGGGACTTTATTAGTCAGACCGCTTGTTTGCTATAATAGAAAAAAATGCACCATGAAAGGATGATTCTCATGACAGTCCAATTTTATGAAACGCCAGAAAATATTACTGCTGGTACAAGCTTAAAAGACCCCAACCAAGCGCTAGATGGTAATTTAGCCTTACATACCGGAGAGGATGCGACGCTGGTTAACGCTAATCGACAAGCTTTAGCAGAAGCGTTACAGGTGGGTGCCGACCAATTTGTTTTCGCTAACCAAACCCATTCCAAAAAGGCTTACCAGGTTAAAGCTGACGACCAAGGACGCGGCACTAAAACAACTGATGATGCAATAGATGACGTAGATGCGCTATTTACTTATGAACCCAATATTGTGATTGGTGTATTTACCGCAGACTGTGTGCCTGTATTATTTTATGATGAAGATACTGGCTTAATTGGGGCTATCCATTCAGGCTGGAAGGGGACTGTTCAAGACGTGGTATCTGCGACTTTCGCTAAAATTAAAAGAAAGCATCCAGATATCTATATGGGCAATATGAAAGCTATTCTTGGCCCCTCTATCGCCCAAGAATCATTTGAAGTAGATCAAGATGTGGCAGATCAATTCAAAGCCCTTAGTTATGCGGATGACTATATTCGTTGGGATGATAGACGCCAAAAATATTTAGTCGACAATCAAGCAACGGTTGCAGAGCAATTAAAACGTGTTGGTATTTTGGCAGACAATATTCGTTTGTCTGATCAAGATACTTTAGCAATGGTTGATGGTTTTTCATATCGCTTAGACAAAACACCTGGCAGACATTTCAACTTTATCACGAGAAAGGGATAGAAGTAGTATTTATACATTATGTAGTAAATTAGTAGGTTTTAAAGAGGTATAGTAAATTTTCTAAGCCTTCGACTTCTGCTTTTTCCTATCATTGCCTTAAAAGCAGTAGGACAAGTCTTCAGTCTCGGTCTGAAGACTTGTCTGGCGACACAATCTGTAAGGCGTACACGCCAAACAGATTGTTGTGGGCCATCCCTCTTTTTACTGCTAAGGCATGCTAGGAAAGCGTCAGCCTTTGGCTTAATTGTGTAAAAATAATGTTATAGACGCATTTTAGATAAATATTCTGATAGTAGTTTCAATTAAAATCTGAACGCTGCTATGATTAGAATCAAATCTACAATTCGCTAATCTACTTTCAAAGATTGACATTAAAAAACCAGCTGTTGGGAGGCAGCTGGTTTTTTGTCATCTTTCGTTTTGGGAGGAGAAAGATTTATGAAGAAAAAGTTTGGTTTCTTTATTGGGTATGCTTATATAATAGGCGATAGCTTTGAAGAAATTATGAAAATATCGGTCAAAATTGTGTTGATTTTGTGATAGATAGGTTACGAATTACTAAAACTGTTTTTCTAATCTAAGGATTTTATTAGTATAAAATTTCCATGAAACATCATTATAAAACCCTTATTTATAAACGTTTCCCACTCGATGTAACATGAATGTGACAGCAGCCCTCACAATAATATAGTACGTTGAATTGTAGCAAAGTTGCTTTACAACTATATTATGTTTTTATGTAGAGGAGAGAAAATATGTTAAACAAAATTAAATTCACTTTATTTGCTGTGGGACTTTTGCTAACTTTTTGTACACCCAAAAATGTACAGGCAGAAACGACTAGTTTTAGCCTTTCTGATTTGGATTCGAAAGGTCAAATAACCCAAGAATTTATTGAAGACGATACCTATCATACGATTAGTATACAAAAGGACATTAATCCTAAAAACATGCAATTGCATTCCTTTAGTGGGAAGCTAAATAACACTTACACCGTGCAACACAACAAAATTGGTTACTACACCGCTAAATATAAAATAGATATCACTAATAGTAAGATAACACGTGCCCATTCTGCTCAAGTTGTCCCGAAAATTGGTTCTATCTCCACGAAAAGATTATCTAGAGTTTCATCATCGCAAGCAAACTTGTTTTTTAGTCAGAAAGTAGCACTGTCTCAAATAAATCGAAATATACGTTCTTCAATAGAGAGTGGCAATATTTTGATAAATGTTAACTAACTAGGACTATATTTCACCCTACAAACACCTCTGTTGTGCCAGGAGTTAAATTAAATAGGCCAACTATTAAAACCAAAAATTGAATTATAAAATAGATACAACTTGCGATTGCCAATAATTTGATTATTTTTGCTCCAAATATATGTTTTTTGTCAGCATAATAATACGCATACACTGCGAAAGGAATACTCCAAATATAAACAAACGGCACTATAGACATCGCAAAATATATTAAAGCATAACCATACTTGGCATAATCTTTTTCTTCTGATGCATCAGTTGTAGATTGCATAGCTTCGACTTCTGGTTCTGCTTTTTCTTCTCCAATAAAGAAACTGACTGGTTCATCAAAAAAAGTTGATAATTGCAAAATATTATCCATATTTGGTATCACTTTTCCAGTTTCCCATCTAGAAATTGTTTGTCTAGATACATACAAATGATTCGCTAATTTTTCTTGAGAAATTTTTCTTTCCAATCTTATTTTTTTTATTTTTTCTCCAATAAGCATGCTCACATTGTCACACTCCTGTTTATTCTCGTGTTTTCACCAATTGTAACATGAATGTGACAGCACTTTCATCAGTATTTAGTTATGCTAATTTAAGAAAGTACTTTCGAATAGACACGAAGGGAGCGTAAAAATTTATTATTCATCCTAAACGTAATTTACAGCTTACACTGTTTCCATAAAATCTAGTTTTACACATTGTATTCAGTTTGTTATTTTTTCTAAAAACTTTATATAGTAATCATTCTAAGGAGAATATTTATGAAGAATAAAAGTAGAAAGAAATTAATACTTGTAGCAATCACTTTTTTGCTATCAACTAGCTTCGTTGCACCAACCGTAGCATCCGCAGCCACATTTGGAAATTCAAATAATGGTGCTTCATCTGTTGAACAATTCCAAATTCGTTATAGTGGTGCCGCTTGGAATTACAAAAAGAACTCTGGTAAAAACTACGCTTATTTCAAATATAGTCGAAATGGCAAAACTTTACTGACTAAGTATGCTTATAACGGTAAAAGTACAGGGAGCGTTTGGGATTCGTTAAGTTGGAATGGACCTAAAACTAAATTTAATTGGGGAAACGGCTAATTATTTAGTGTTCACTTTTTGGTAGTCTAGTTAGGAGGAGAGGCGTTGAAAAAAAGTTATTTTAAAATTGGAGATTCGATAAATTTATTTGTCTTATTTTCCTTTCTATTAGGGATATATAGTGTGTTGCAATTTGACACACATAATCCTCAAGAAACAAATAGCCCTCTCCTTCTTTTTATTGCTCAGTTTTCAAAGTATAAATTCATTATATTGATACTACTCTCAACCTTTATCACAAATTATTTGAATGGTTGGTATCAAAATAAGAAAAATGAATTATTCATTCGATATTTGATTGGAGACACACGAAAACACATTGTTTTAAGTGGATTAATACGCTATCTAAGCATCTTAGCTATTAGCAATCTATTCATAAGCTTTACAATAAACCACGCTTTGAATTTCATGCCCAACCTGATTTTTCCTAATGCAATTATTCTATTTAATATCATAATATTTTCAATTTATAGTTACAGATTGGTGTTGAAAAAATGAAAAAACTATTCCTGGTTATTAAAAATATTTTTTTTAAACGATATATCATTATCTTCACAAGCATTTGCCTGTTGTTACTGTCTAATTTGATCGCATTTACTGTTTTTAGATCCTTAGCATCTACATTCGAAGGCTCAAAGTATGTTTCTTCACTCTCAAGTAGTCATCAAATATTAGGAAACTTGGATGAGGATAACGATTTCGAAAAGCTGGGCAGTTTAGATGCCGAAAAATCCAATGCCATTATCAATTACTTGAACGAAGAGCTCGACTACGGCATTAATTTTAATGGTGGTGGAACTGATTTTTCTATAGATAATATAGATGCCGCCTTATACATGTACAATAAAAAATCGTTTGCTTTTCAACATTTGCCTGTTATAGAAGGCACTACTTTTGACGAAATCGATTTTAATAGAGAACAAAAAGAGGTATTAGTGGGTCATGCCATCGGGAGAAAAACGCCCATCGGTAGTGAAATAACCATTACTAATCCACTCACTCAAGCAAGTGAAACAGTAACCGCGGTTGGCATCCTTGATCAAAATCTCTATATACCTAACAACTATGCATTAGATTCAAAAGAATATTTGAATTATGCGATTATATACCCCCTATCAGACAAGTTACCTACAGACATACCTTCAGGCATTCTTATCGAAGGGCTAGGAAATATCATACTAGATGATAACGATCAAGTGATCAAGAATCTGCAATCCTTCTTATCTGATACTGCAGGGATAAATTTAAACTTTTTTACGCAAGAAAGTAATAATGGAGATTTTTATGACTTCTATATTCAAAATATTATCCAAATGCTACTAGTATCTGGCATTATACTCATTATGATGCTGATTGTTATGATATGGAATGCCTTAATTTCTTTTCGATTAATGATCAAAGAAATCACTATTCATATGATGGTAGGTCTAAGTTATCAAGATTTTAAAAGGGCTTTGTTCATATTCAACAGCCTTATTTCAGTCACTAGCTTGTGTTGCCTTTATATCCTAATCGCCATGAACCGACTCAATGGCATGAGTATGGAGATGCCGTCTTCGATCACCATTAATTCTTTAGGACTGATTGGCATAGATTGGATAGGTATCGCATTAGTTGCCTTGATAAATTTATTCATCGTCTTCATAGAAACAAACATTATCGTCCATAAAATAAAGAAAATTCCGATTTCTATAGGTGTGCTATCATGAAAAAAATTATCGATTTAAAAATAAAGTCAAAAAATTTCAAACACAACAATGTCACTTCATTACAGAACTTTTCATTAACGGTAAATCAAGGAGAAACCATAGCAATTACCGGAGACTCTGGTGTTGGCAAATCCACCCTTTTGAATATCCTTGGTTTATTAGACAGCAAGTATGAAGGTTACTACAACCTTTTTGGGCATGATATGAAAGAAATGAGCGAAAAGGAAAAGGCAAGCATGCGCAATAACCAAATAGGATTCGTCTTGCAAGAATCCTCGTTAATCAATAACTTGACCATTAAGGAAAATATTCTCTTACCTAGGTTATACAATACCGATATCCCTCGTTCAGAATTGGGAAAACGAATGATGGATTTAGCTAGGAGTCTTGATATTATCAATGTGCTAGATAAAAAGCCGCTAGAGTGTTCCGGGGGCCAAAAATCACGGGCTGCTTTTGCTCGAGCTGTCATCATGCACCCTAAACTTATTCTTGCTGACGAACCAACTGCTTCCCTTGATGAATCGAATAAGGAAAACATGATCAGTGTGTTAAAAAACTTTAACCAAAATAATGATGTCACAATTCTTATCGTAACTCATGACCTAGATGTCGCAAATCGCTTTTTACATCAATTAATTTTAAAATCTTAAAGGAGAATCTTATATGGGCTTTTTAATCATGATCGGATCTGCACTACTTGGAATCCTGGCACTGATACTGACAAACGCTAAAGCAAAAAATCGCATAATAAAAGGAATAGGTTACCTGGTTGGACTGGCTTTCATCATCTTTGCGGTCATTCTAGCATTTCCTTCTTAATATAGATCACTCATTACGCCTTAAGGAGCGCTATAAATGAAAAATTTCTTAATACCTAGAAATATAACCATTCTATTACTCGTCATATTTGCTTTTGTCACCTTTAGCTTCCAAGAATCCTACAAATACAACCGTATATTTTTAATCTTATTTATACTGAACTTGGTTTGGGGGATATACTACGAAAAGAAGGGGCACTATGGAGCGCTTAAACTATATTTAGGCATTAAAAAACCAGCTGTTGGGAGCCAGCTGGTTTTTTGTCATCTTTCGTTTTGGGAGGAGAAAGATTTATGAAGAAAAGTTTGGTTTTTTTATTGGGTATGGTTATATAATAAGCGATACTTTTGAAGATATAGTGAAGTTTTCAAACAAAATCATGTTAAATATGTGACTAAATCCTTAGGAATAGTTTAAGGACTCCTAGTAGTTAGTCTTCTAAGGTTAGGCGGTGAATAATGTCTGAGTAGTCTGGATATGCTTCAAGTAAATCAGACCGTTTAAATAATTCAAAGTCATCATATTCAAAGCCTGGACTAACCATACATGAAACTAAGGCATAGCTGTCATCTTCTTCAACGCTTGACCCAAAAATCGTATTCTTAGGAACCACAGCTTGTAAGACTTGGCCTTTTTCTACATCTGTTCCAAGAGTGACTTGTTGATAGTCGCCTTCAGGTGTAATCATATGAACAGTCAATGGGCTACCATAATGGTAGTACCAAACCTCATCGGCAGTTAACCGGTGGAAACGCGAAGGATTATTGCTCGTTAACAGGAAATAAATACTAGTGTATAGCGCACGTAGTTGCTGTCCTTCTAATTGAATAGTCTGATCAGATTTTAGAACCTGATAGAAAAAGCCTCCTTCTTCATGACCTGCCATATTATAGTGATCAATCCAAATTGATTTATCTTTCATTCATTGTCGCCTCCAAATATTTGCTTTTCACCTTCAATAGTATCTATTTTATCAGCACTTTGCACGACTTTTGTTAAAGAACCAGAAAAATAGAAGATTGTTTTACAACTTTCACGAGAAAGTAGTAAGTGGAAAGTAACAAAAAAACTTTTAAAATTATTGTGAAAAAATTATCATTAAATGACTTTTTTTATCTTATACCTGATGGAATATATTATTTCCGTATACTTATTATGTTTTTACGATTTTCTAACATTGAAATAAAAACTGGATACGATAATAAAAAGTTATTGTATAGCGGTAAAATATAAATAATAAATTCATTTCAAAATCAAAGAGTACAATCGAGTACAAAATTCTTTATATTGTGAAATGTTTATCATGAAATCACTATTTACATAACTAAAAAATAGTAAATATATGAATTTTAGAAACAATTGCTTTCATTATATGGTAGTCTAACTTTGACAGAAAATTTGTGCTTAATATTGAAAAATGATGACGAGGAGTTAAGACATGAGCGATAAGCATATTTCAAATTTTATGAGCAAAATCGATGGTGCCGTTGCCAAGAAGGAAGCCCTTTTTGACCAATCAAAATCCAAATATTTATTGAGGGCAATATATGCGGGTATCTTCTTAACCTTACCGACCGCAATTGGTATGATACTTTGGGATGCAATTGCTTTAGATTATCCTTCTTTTGGTAAAATCACTTATGCCCTCATATTCCCAATAGGATTAGCAATGATTATTTATTTAAATGGTGAACTGGCTACTTCAAATATGATGTACCTCTTTACAAGTGCGCATCGCCGGAAAGTAACTTGGTCAAAAGCCTTAACAATCATCGTTATTTGCACGCTGATGAACTTACTCGGTGCAGCTCTTGTGGGTATCCTTATTGGGAATTCTAGCGCAGCACATTATTTTAATGCCGATTCAGCGATTATGACAGTCATTAACGCTAAATTAGGCAAAGACATTTGGACGCTATTCATAGACGGAATTCTAGCAAATATCTTTGTAAATATCACTATTATGGGACAAATGAAAATGAAAGATGATACTGCACGCTTATTCTTTATCATCGCTGTTATTTTCCTCTTTGTTTATGGTGGTTTCGAACATATTATCGCGAATTTCTCCCTAATGAGTTTGGCTTTCTTCTCAGGTAATGAGATGAGTTTAGTAGCGGTGTTAATGAATTGGGGTATCGCCTTTATTGGGAATTTAATAGGTGGTGGTGTCATTATGGGACTTGGTTATAGTTTCTTAAATAGTCATGATGCACCTTACCTTGACTAAGTGAAGACAATTACCCCTGCCACTTACTTAAATAGAATATATTAAAAATAGCCCAAGGGATATGAAAGCCAACGCTTATCCCTTGGGCTATTATTTTTTATGCTAAGTTTTATGCTTCTTCTGCAACCATCAAACTGAATTGACCTGTAAGTGTTACCTCACTTAAATCGCTTGGTAAGATGAAGGCATCCGCTGCTTTTACATCCCAAGCTTTGTCGCCAACCGTTACTTGCCCTTGACCATCAAGAACAGTACATAATTGGTACTTGTCAGATAAATTGATATGCAAGTTATCCTCGACTGTCCATTTTGCCACAGAGAAGTATTCGTTGGTCCAAAATTCTTGGATTGAACCACCTGGTAGTTCAGTTGTACGGCCATCTGCTAACGTATCTTGGTGAGGGAACATGGTCACATCTGCTGATTGTTGGATGTGTAAGTCACGTTCATTACCTTGGGCATCTTTACGTCCATAGTCATAAACCCGGTAAGTTGTATTAGAACTTTGTTGTGTTTCTAGGATTAATACGCCACCGCCAATAGCATGGATAGTCCCTGCTGGCACGGCGAAGAAATCACCGGCATGAACGGGCACTTTACGTAACAGTTGGTCCCACTCGTTCTCTTCGACCATTTCTAGGAACTGTTCTTTATTTTGGGCATTGTGGCCGTAAATCAGGTAGGCACCTGGATCAGCGTCCATAATATACCAGCACTCCGTCTTCCCAAGGTCATTTTCATGGGCTAGTCCATAGGCGTCATCCGGATGCACTTGGACGGACAAGTCTTCCTTGGCATCAATTATTTTGATTAATAATGGAAAACGTTCAGCCACTTCTCCCAAGAAGATTTCTGGGTGCTTTTGGTACAAGTCAGATAGACTTAATCCGGCAAGGGATTCAGGTGACGTCACGATAGATTGCCCATGTTCATGTCCTGAAATGACCCACGCTTCTCCCGTCTGGTCTGAAGGGATGTCTAGATTAAATTGACTGCGTAATTTTTGTCCACCCCAGATTTTTTCTTCCAGGTAGGCTTTTAAGAATATGGGTTCTTGCATCGTCACTACTCCTTGTCTTTTTTTCCTCGTTTAAAGGGGTTTTTGAATAAGTTGGCTAGGTTACTTTGTTGTGCGACGAATTTTTCTCGAGGCATGTACTTGCGCATTGCCCGAAGACTATCTTTAGCTTCATCGACAACAAATTCCAGGAGTTGGCCTTCATCGGTTTCAAAGTAGAAGCCGCGGACGTAACGCCCTTTGAAGAACATTTGCACGCGGATGCGTGTAATGTTAACCCATGGAATTTGAATGAAGCCTGGTCCGTTCTCCTCGCGAAATTCGACACCCTTATCGCCCACCATCAGTAATCCTGACTTAGGGTCGATAGGGTTGATCATCGCATTCGCTTTGGAGACGAACGTTACTTCTGTATTTAATTGTGCTACCATCTTAACCCATGATATTTAGTACATAAAGCACGATACCGATCACAAAGATAGAGAAGATCAAGGTAGTTGCGCTCACTTTACGTTTTAATAGGTACATACATGCTAATGTTAATAGCAATGGCATCATACCAGGTAATAATTGGTTGAATACATCACCTAATGATGTGGCAGTTGTTGTATTTACTAATTGACCTGATGAAATTTGATTAATCACATCACGGAAGCTATCTGCAGTTACGCTACTATTGTTAGCTGCTTCAACTAAACCGTCAAAGTTTACAATAGCGTCTTCTTGGTTAGTTACTTCAGAGATAACTGCTGGGAAGTTCATGGTTGTCCAACGAGGTACCAACACCCCCATAACGAACATCCCTAAGATAGATGCCCCAACAGTGATTTTTTGAATGATACCACCAGACAAGTCTTTTGTGATTTCAGAACCTGCGCGGTAACCTAATTCTTGTGTATACCAAGTGAAGGCTACACGAATGACGTTCCAAAGTACGAAGAATAAGATTGGTCCTAAGATGGATTGGCTTAGGGCAAGCGATGCAGCGAAGGCACCGATTACTGGACGTAATGTACCCCAGAAGATTGGGTCACCCACACCAGCAAGAGGACCCATCATACCAACTTTAACCCCTTGGATAGCTTGGTCTTCAATGACTGTACCATTTGCTTTCTCTTCTTCCATGGCTAAGGTTACACCTAAAATTGGTGCCTCAACGTATGGGTGAGAGTTGATGAATTCCAAGTGACGTTGTAAAGCTGCCGTACGGTCTTCTTTACTTGTATATAATTTTTTGATTGCTGGGGCTAGTACATAAGCCCAACCAACGTTATGCATACGTTCGTAGTTCCATGAAGCTTGAACGAAAGTTAATCGCCAGTTTGCAACCATCCGGTCTCGTTTTGATAATGTTACGCGGTTTGTTACTTCTTCAGTCATGTCTTCCCCTCCTTAATAGTCTTCTAAAATGGCGTCTAACTGGGCATCAACTGAACCTGAACCACCGGATCCTGAACCGCCACCGCCATTAAATTGTGGAGACAACTCAATGTAGATAAGTGCTAAGGCAACACCGATAATACCCATTGCCACTAAGTTCAATTCTGTAACGGCTGCTAAAGCAAAACCGATAAAGAAGAATGGCCATGTTGTTTTGGTTGCCATCATGTTGATAACCATTGCGTAACCTACAGCAACGATCATACCACCACCAACAGCTAAACCACCTGTGATCCAGTCTGGAATGGCTGCTAAAGCACCTTGTACAGCTGAAGCTGGTAAAGCTAACGTAGCGATTGCTGGAATCATTACACGTAAACCTTGAAGACCTAAAGCCATCATATTGGCAGATTCAACTCCACGAATAGAGCCTTTTTCCGCTTGGCCATCAGCATAGTGAGCCAAACCTACTGTCATTGTACGAACGAAGATTGTTAATACTTGACCAGCGATTGCTAAAGGCACTGCAATGGCAATACCTTCAGATACAGAAGCACCTTTAGTTAATACTAAGATACCAGCGATTACACCTGCTAAGGCCGCATCTGGTGCTTGCGCTGCCCCGATGTTCATCCAACCTAAAGCGATTAATTGTAATTGACCACCTAATAGTAGTCCTTCAGTTAAGTTTCCTGTTGCAAGACCAATTAATGTACAAACAAGAATTGGTTGGTGTAATTGGAATGAATCCAACACACTTTCAAAACCAGCGAATAATGCAATAATACAAATAGCTATAGCTGCAAAAATTGAAATATCCATTTTTTTGTCGACCTCCCTTTTAAATCAAGTTATGATTTTTCAACAGTTTATCTAAGTTTTCGTCTGAATCTGCAGGGACTTTACGTACGTCAAATTTAACCCCAAGGTCTTTTAATTTTTGTAAAGTAGCTACATCTTCCTCGTCTACTGACAATGATCTTGAAATCATTGTTTTCCCTTTAGAATGCGCCATTGAACCTAAGTTTACTTCCTTGATATCTACACCAGCTTCGATTGCTGCTAATACGTCTTGTGGAGTTTCAAATAATAATAATGCCTTTGTCTTACCAAAACGTGGGTCTTTATCAACTTCCGCTAATTTAGATACTGGAATTGTGTTGGCACGAACACCTGTTGGCGCCGCTTGTTGAATCAATGATTTACGCATGTCATCTTGGGCTACCTTGTCCGATACAACGATAATACGGTTAGGGTTAACTGATTTCACCCAACCAGTGGCTACTTGACCGTGTAATAAACGGGTATCCACGCGTGCTAGGACATACTTAATCTTCCCATCACCTAATACAGTACCAGGTTTTAAGGTACCAACTTGTTCCTCTTCTTGACTACCTTCGCTAGCTGCAGCTGCTGGGGCGTCAATGCCTTCCCCAAGTGCTTCAGGTTTTACACGAATACCTGACACGTCTCTTGTTAAAATGTGTTTAGCAACATCTGCCACTTGATCAGAACCAAATCGTTGACCCAAAGCTTCTAAGAGCATTGGTAGATTTAACCCACTTACAATTGCTGTGCGTTCTGGCATTTCTTCGTGAATTGCATTGGCCTGGTTGAATGGTGAACCTCCCCACAAATCAACTAAAAATAGAATTTGTAACGTGTCATCGAAAGATTCGACTGCTTCTAAAAGATGGGCACGTAAATCATCTGGTCCTTCTTCAGGCATAAAGGTTACTGCCTGAAGATTTTCTTGTTCTCCGAAAATCATCTCAGCAGATTGTTTAATACCTTCAGCGAACTTACCGTGACTCGCTAAAATAATTCCTATCATCCTATTAAACCTCCCTAAATAAAATTTGGACATTTGTATCCGTTTTCAATTATATAAGTAAAATCTACCAAATACAATCATAAAATACTGGAGAAAATCAGTCATTTTGTCAAAATCCGTCATTTTTTTGCAAAAGTTTGCGCATGACTAGACTTTAAAATAATTAAATATACCCTTTTACTCAAAAAATAGTTTTAAATGCTGTTAAATCAACCTTCCACTTAACATATTGTATAAGTTATAAAGATTGCAAAATTATCTTTAGTCTTTCGATTAAAGTTTTCTCATATACATCAAAAAACGCGCAAAATCAGATTTTGTATAGATTCTGTACTTTGCGCATAATCAATTCCTTGTATAAAATAATATCAACTTTAGCCAGAAAAGTTGTTTTAATCCTTCAATGATGACAGGAAATATGACACTGATCTTGACATATCTATTACTTAGTCTGCTGACCAAACGTCTTCAATCGGCACTTGAACTTCTAATTTGGTGCCATCAAACTCTTCAGTGATAAAGTCTTGAACCTCTTCAGAATGGTATAAATCAGACAATTTCTGTATGTTTTCATCGTCTTCGTTGCCTGCTGCAGTAGCAATCACATTGATCGTGCCATTGGCATTCTCATCCAATTCCTCAACGAAAATAGCATCTTTCGTCACGTTTAGACCTGATTCTAGGGCGATAGTGTTGCCGATGACTGCAAGGTTTAAGTCCGGCAAGCTACGGGCTAATTGTAACTCGTCTACTTCAATAAATTCTAAATTCAAGGGATTGTCTGTGATGTCATCAATTGTACCTGAATTGGGGTTGAAATCATCAGCTAGGGTAATTAATCCAGCCCCTGCAAGGACAGCTAATTCGCGGGCCTGACTCGCGCTATTGGTTGAAATCCCTACTAAGTCACCATCAGCCACCTGGTCAATGTCGGTATACTGGTCAGAATAAACCCCCATTGGTTCTCGGTAGGTAGTCGCGCTTGGCACTAATTTGTTGTCAGAATTTTCGTTGAAGGTGTCCATGTAGCCTATATTTTGAAAGGCGTTGGCGTCTACTTCTCCTTCAGCCGTTGCCGTATTGGTTTGGACCCCGTCACCGTCAATTGAAATCACCTCAATATCAAGTCCCACTTCAGCTGCGGCATCTGACTCTGCGATAAAGTCCCAGATTTCAACATCCGACCCACGCGAAGCCACGGAAACTTGCGCCAATTCACCTGATCCACTATTGACACATGCCCCTAGGAAAATGGCTCCCCCCGTTAATAACCACAAAGATTTCTTCATTATATATTCCTCCCAATCAAGTCTATCTATTATTCCCATCTTAACATGACATGTAAGGTATTGACTGGAGGAGTAATCACTCAAGAATAATCGAAAAAAGCGATAACAGATTGCACACTGGCTTTGAGAAAAAAACAGCATGATTTCGATTAAATTTGTGCAAACAAAAAGAGCAGAACCGAGGTCCTACCCTTTTCGATCGTTTAACTATTTGTTTAAAGCCTTGATACGTTCAACAGCTTCTGCTGTTTTTTCATAGGTATTGAAGGCTGTTAAACGGAAGTAGCCGGCACCTGAAGGACCGAAACCAACACCTGGTGTCCCAACGATTTGTGCATTTTCTAATAGGAAGTCAAAGAAGTCCCATGAGTCCATTCCTGCTGGTGTTTTCAACCAAACGTAAGGCGCGTTCACACCACCGAAAACTTCATAGCCAGCCTCTTCCAAACCTTCTTTAATCAGGATGGCATTGCGGCGGTAGTAAGCTAACATTTCTTCGATTTGCGCTTTACCTTCTTCAGAGTAACTTGCTTCTCCAGCACGTTGTACGATGTAAGGTGCACCGTTGAATTTCGTTGAAATACGACGTTTCCATAAGTCTAATAGGGATACGCCATCGATTTCTAACTCTTGAGGGATAATCGTAGCCCCTAAACGCACACCAGTAAAGCCGGCACGTTTTGAGAATGAACGGATTTCAATAGCGCAAGTACGTGAACCTGGTAATTCAAAGATTGAATGTGGCACGTCTTCTTCAGTAATGAATGACTCGTAAGCTGAGTCGAAGATTAAGATCGCATCATTTTCGTTAGCCCAGTCTACCCATTTTTGTAGGTCAGCGGTGTTTAAAGTTGTCCCTGTAGGGTTGTTAGGGTAGCAAAGGTATACCAAGTCAACTGGCTCCTCAGGTAGCGCGGGTTTAAAGTCATTTTCCGCAGTAGCTGATAAGTAAACCAAGTCCGACCATTTACCAGTTTCTTCGTTGTAGTCACCACCGCGACCAGCCATGATGTTTGAATCGATGTAAACTGGGTAAACAGGGTCACCAACAGCGATTTTGATGTCTGGGCCAAAAATTTCTTGAATGTTTGAAGAATCTGATTTGGCACCGTCAGAAATAACGATTTCATCCACTTTCACATCTGCACCACGCGCTGCAAAGTCATTTTTTTGGATGGCTTCACGTAAGAAGTCGTAACCGTGGTCTGGCGCATAACCTTTAAAAGTAGCGGCATCTGCTTGTTCGTCTACGGCCTTATGTAAGGCTTCGATGACTGCTGGTGCCAAAGGTAAAGTAACGTCCCCAACACCTAATCGAATCACGTTTTGGTCTGGATGTGCTGTTTCATAGGCCTCTTGGCGACGTTTTACTTCTGCGAATAAATAAGAGCCTGGTAATCGTTGGTAATCTTTATTAATTTGGTTCATAAAAAATCTCCTCTATATCATATATGCTACTTTTTAGTCACTTTCATTTTTTAAGGTATGAGAGCCGTAACGAATTTTGTCGCACCTAGCGCAATGGATAGTCTTGGTCAGCGCCAGCATTTCTGAAACCACCTTGGTTCAAGATTTCATTATATAGAATGCGGCGAACATCTTCGTCGGTCAGCTGCTTGGTATCTGCCACTTTAGGTTGCGTATGTTGACGGTTATATGTATTATAAATCGCTTGGATGCTCATACCCTCATTTAAATAGTCTTTGATTTCTAATAATCGATCGACATCATTTAAGGAGTACATGCGGCGATTTGTTTCTGAACGTTTTGGTTTAATTAACTTCTGTTCTTCGTAATAACGCACCTGTCTCGGTGTCAAATCTGTTAGCTGTACAACTGTCCCAATTGGGAAAACAGCTAGCGTACGTCGTAGCTCTTTTTCCTTCATGCCAACTCACCTTCATTCTTTTTTAATTGTATTTTAATCTCATGTTATATTACTTGACATATTAAGTCAATCATATTTTATCGAAATCCTGTGGAAATTCAGACAATTTTTTTGTAATAAAGACATGTCATTTCTAGGTAAAATACCTTGAAAAGTGTTTGGCCAGTCGCTATAATGGAAAGAATTGCTTTTTTCTAGATTGGCAAGTTTTACCCTTTATCAATTCAATTTAAAGGAGCGGTTTTCACATGGAAAATGAACCTAACATGACACCAAGCAACACCAACCCACAAATAGCCCGGCGCGGAATTTATCTCAGTATCGTCACTTACGTTATCATCTCGACCGCCAAACTCCTTGTCGGATACAGCTTTGACTCAGATGCGGTCTTTGCGGATGGTTTGAATAACTTTACCGATTCATTTGCGTCAATCGCCCTACTAGTGGGCATGATCCTATCCCAACGCCCAGCTGATCAAAATCACCGTTATGGTCATTATAAAATTGAAACCATTACTACACTGATTATGTCCTTCGTGATTTTCTATATCGGGATTACGGTGACCATTGATTCAACTACGGCCTTAATCAACCAAGCATACGCAGCTCCAACACCCATTAATGCGGTTGTCGGCTTGTCTTCTGGGGTCATTATGTCCGGTGTTTACTGGTACAACAACCGTCTTGGCAATAAACTCAATAGTCCAAGTCTTAAAGCTTCTGCAAAGGACAATTTATCCGATGCCCTGACCTCTTTCGCAACTGCCTTGTCGGTCGTCCTAAGTCGTACCGGTATCCTTTGGCTAGATGGTGCCATGGCTATTGTCGTTGGCTTAATCATTATCAAATCAGGATATGACATCTTCAAAGAATCCGCCTTTTCCCTATCAGACGGCTTCCCCCAAGAAGACTTAGATAACTACCGAAAAATAGTCCTCATGGTACCTGGCGTGCGCGCAGTTTCTGATATCCGCGGCCGTAATTACGGGGCCAATGTCTATATCGACATTACCATCTTAGTAGACCCAGAAATTTCTGTTCAAGCGGGTCATGCTATCACTGAAAAAGTAGAATCCGCCCTACAAAAAACAGAAGATGTCACCGCCATCGACGTCCATGTCGAACCCTACCAAGAAAACTAATCCATTAAATATACTTACAACAAAGACCCGCCACGCTCAATATGAGAAGCAGGTCTTTTTATGTATATCGACTAGTGTCACGACAGACTATTGCCATTCTTGAATTGCTTTAACTAAATTATTTGCAGCTTTTTCAATAATCTCTGTTTTAGTCGCTAGATTAATCCGAATATGGGTATCTTCTGGTCTAGTTGGCCAGTAAGTAGTCCCATAATTGACACCTAAACGGGCACGGTCTTGAACCACTTCTTTCAGGTCTGCATTTTTCACATAAGCCCCTAGATCAAGCCAAGCAAGGTAAGTCCCTTGTAAGTCTGAGAATTGAACTTGTGGCAAGGCTACTTGGACTGTTGTTTTAAGTAATTGGTAATTGTCCCAAATCACTTGGTTGACGTTCTCAACCCATTCCGCCCCGTAGGTATAAGCCGCTTCTGACGCGATATAACCAGCAGGCTGTCCGCCAGTCACATGAATCGCATGTAAGAACGTATCCAATTTTTCTCTTAAATCAGCCCGTGGCACCACCATAAATGAATGGTTAAAACCAGCTAAGTTAAAGGTTTTTGATGGCGAGGCAAAAAGGACATAATTGTCAAAATCTGGGTCAATATTTCCAATAGCAATATGCTCATGTCCTGGCATAATCAAATCACGGTGGATTTCATCAGAGAATAATAAGACATCGTATTGCTTACATAAAGCCACTACTTTAGCCAATTCATCACGATGCCAAACACGACCAGTTGGGTTTTGCGGTGAACAGAATAAGAAAACCTTGATATCGTCATCTTTGAAGGCACTCTCCAAAGCGTCAAAATCAATTGTGTACCCTTCTTGTTCATTGCCCAATAAATCTTGCATCACTAAAGTCCGGTTAGCTTCTTCAATAACCGTACGGAAGGGATTGTAAACGGGGTTTTGAATTAAAATGTTGTCCCCTTCATTGGTATACGCATGTAAGGCAAAGGCAATACCCGTACATACACCTGGTGCAAACCGGTACCATTCAGCTTTTGTTTCATATTGGAAATGGTCATTTGACCAATCAATCATTGATTGGTAATAAGAATCTGGCACTGAATAATAGCCAAAGTATTGGTCATCCACAAAAGATTGAATGGCTGCCGTCACTTCTTTGGCTGGCGCAAAATCCATGTCCGCAATCCAAATCGGCAATAAATCTTTGTCCCCAAAAACTGTCTCTAAATCATGCCACTTCATTGCTTTTGTATTTGAACGATCTGGGCTATAGTCTTTTAAAATATCTACCATACTTGTGCCTCCTATAATTTGTCTACCCTTGTCTTGATATTCTCATTCTATCATACCTAATAGGACTTTGATTCAAGGGACAATCGCTTAAAGGTAATCGTTTTAATCTATCAAAACCTTGAATAATTCTAGTCCACCGCTAGTCCAGCTCTTCAGCGCAATGCTAGGAAAGTATAGTCCGAAGTCTTACTCACTAATCATGACATCTCATTTAAGTCCAATGGCTGTTGCTTGTTGTCTTAACATTTTCTTGATAGAATGTAAGCGTGTACATAATTTTTTAGAAAACTTAGATACGGAGGCTTTTCATATATGACAAATCTACTTATATTAGTGTCTCATAGTCAAACTATCACAGAAGGTCTGAAAGAATTGCTAGAAACCATGGTGCCTGATGACAACGATGCCTTTTCAGTCATTGCTGCAGGTGGTACCGATGATGGTGAAATCGGTACATCCGTTAGCAAAATAACGGAAGCCATTTTTGCCAATTCAGATAAAGAAATCTTCATCTTCACGGATATGGGATCAGCCGTCTTATCGGCGGAAACGGCGCTAGACTTCGTGGAGGACGAGATAAAAGCCCATATCCACCTTGTTGAAGGGCCGCTGGTTGAAGGGGCTTATGTGGGTGCTGTTCAATCAACCATTAACCGTACACCAGACCAAATTTTAGAAGCCATTAAAGAACAAAGCTAAATGTCTTAACGCATGCTTATCTTATTTAAAGTCGTTGATTGTAACCATGTTATCCATGCCTAAGGAGGTTTTTTCATGAAAAAAATTATCAACCAACCCGGTGATATTGTCAGCCAAATGGTCAAGGGTTTAGCCAGTGCCCATGCGGATATTCTTGCTCAAGTGCCAGATACTCAAGTCCTATACCGTACAGTAGAAACGCCTGATATTGTGGGAATTGTTTCTGGTGGTGGATCTGGACACGAACCAAGTCACGCAGGATTCGTCGGTAAAGGGATGCTATCAGCTGCCGTTTCTGGGGAAGTCTTTACCTCTCCAACACCTGACCAAATTTTAGAAGGGATTAAAGCTGCTGATAATGGGGCTGGTGTCTTCTTAGTCATCAAAAACTATACCGGAGATGTGATGAACTTTGAGATCGCTCAAGAATTTGCGGAAGCTGAAGGTATTGAAACCGCCGCAATCATCGTGGATGACGATATCGCTATGGAAGATTCTACCTATACTGCCGGTCGGCGCGGGATTGCCGGTACAGTCTTCATGCATAAAATCATCGGCTACTACGCAGACCAAGGTAAATCTTTAAGTGACTTAAAAGCTATCGCGGAAAAAGTAAATGACAATCTTAAATCTATCGGTCTTGCTTTGACAGCTGCAACCGTTCCAGAAGTTGGTAAACCCGGTTTTGACATTGCAGATGATGAATTTGAATATGGTATTGGGATCCACGGGGAACCTGGTTACCGTCGTGAGAAAATCAAACCTGCAAAAGAAATGGCTGCGGAATTAATTGGTAGACTAAAAGAAGAATTCAACTGGACAACTGGAGACCGTTTTGCCGTATTGGTCAATGGGATGGGCGGTACACCGTTAATGGAACTTTACCTATTCTGGAATGATATTCAAGGACAGTTGGGAGATGAAGGGGTAGAAGTTGATTTTGTTAAGGTAGGAGACCTGATGACTTCACTGGAGATGCAGGGGGCGTCATTAACCTTACTGAAACTTGAGGACGCAGACTGGGTAAGTGCCCTACAAGCGCCGGTAAACACTGCAGCTTGGGGATAATTTAGTTAAGAGAGGATGTCATGTATGGATGTAAATGAAACAATGACTTGGTTAGACCAATGGTTTGACCGCTTAATAGAAGAAAAAGCTTATCTATCTGATTTAGACCAAAAAATCGGTGACGGGGACCACGGTAATAACATGGCCCGCGGTGCAGTTGCTACTAAGGAAGCCTTGGAAAGCAAACAACCAGCAGATGTATCAGCCCTGTTTATGACTGTTGCGCAAACCCTCATGAGTAAGATTGGTGGTGCATCCGGTCCTTTATATGGTTCTGCCTTCCTAGCCATGGCAACAACGGCTAAAAACTCAGAAAACCTCGCGGATATTTTTGCTGCTGGTTTAGATAAAATTCAACAAAGAGGTAAAGCAGAACCTGGTGAAAAAACGATGGTTGATATGTGGCATCCAGCTGTTGAAGCCCTTAAAGCGAATAATCTAAATCAAGAAATACTAGATGAAGCTAGCACTAAAACGACTGAACTTAAAGCGACGAAAGGTCGTGCTTCCTACTATGGAGAACGGTCTATTGGTGAACCCGATCCAGGAGCTGAATCAAGTAAATACTTATTTGAAGCCTTAATCAAGGCACAAGCATAAAATATAATGAAGCCTCCTTCTTGTCAAAAAGGGGGCTTCATTTCATTTGTCTTATTCTCAGAGAGGCGTTCTTCACCGAACAAAGGTCACTCAAATCTGCTGTTGAAAAGAATTATTTTTGATGTTTTGCTATGTCTATATAAACATACTCTCACGCTGTCAGTTTAGGCAACATGCGGTGAAGAAAGGAAATCACTATTTAGGCATATTGTTTGTCCTAATCTTACTATTCTCATATCAACAGACTCCTCTTTCATAAGAAACATCCTAGTAGTCTTCTCTATCATATGAATGCTATCCTCTTCCCAGTTAATTGAATTATCAGACTGTTGCGGTTCATGTTAGATATCAATAAACTATACATACATTCTCTTTGTTTTGAATTAATTGGCTTGTAGTTTCTTATAAGCACGGCGTAACATCCGTGCATTCACTGCACAGACAACGGTAGACAAGGACATAATGATAGCTGACAATGCTGGCCCAAGGACAATACCTAATCCAGCTAAAACACCAGCCGCTAGTGGAATAGCCACCACATTATAACCCGCACCCCACATGAGGTTTTGATTGATCTTTTGTTTGGTTGCTTTTGATAGGTTAAGAATATTTAAGACATCATGGATATTTGAATCAACCAAGATGATATCGCCTGTTTCTCTCGCAACATCTGTCCCTGCACCAATTGCAATCCCTAAATCAGCTTGTGCAAGGGCCGGCGCATCGTTGACCCCATCACCAACCATAGCAACACGTCCACCATCAGCTTGTAGTGATTTGATTTTGTCGGCTTTTTCATCAGATAAAACTTCCGCGAAGACATCATCTAAATGGAGCGCTTGTCCTACTGAATCTGCAACTTGTTGGTTATCACCGGTTAACATCAATACTTGAATCCCTTTACTTTGTAGGTCAGCTACCACTGCTTTAGCCTCTTCACGAACAATATCGGATACTGCAATAGCACCTACTAGCACCTGGTCATAGATGACAAAGACAACGGTTCTACCTTTAGAAGCAGAAGCCTTAAAAGCTTCTTCATCAAATGTATAACCTGCTTGTCTAGTAGCTTTCGGACTGAGGATTTGAATGTTTTTCCCATCTACAGTCCCTTCAAGTCCTTTACCGGTTAAATTGTGGTAATCAGCAACCTGTAATTTTTCAAGCTTTCTACTTTCAGCTTCTTTCACTATACCTCGAGCAATTGGATGCTCAGATTGACTTTCAATCGCGTAGACAATTTGTAAAAGAGACGTTTCATTAAACTTGTCATCCATCACAGTAATCTCATCTACCCCAAATTCACCTTGAGTAAGAGTACCTGTTTTATCAAAAACAATCTTATCAATCTTATGAGCATCTTCAAAAGCGATACGGTTTTGAATAAATAAACCAGATTCAGCAGCTAAGGACGTAGATTCAGCATTTACCAAGGGAACTGCCAGCCCAAGTGCATGCGGACAGGCAATAACAAAGGTTGCTACCATAAACTGTAAGCCCATTAAATAGCCATCGACACCCGTCCACGCAACAAAGGCGATAATCCCTGCAACTAAAGCGATATAAAATAGATATTTAGCCCAAACATCAGCAATTGATTGTGCCTTAGATTTTTGTGCTTGCGCGTCAGTAACTAAGTTAATAATTTGCGCTAAATAAGTATCCGTACCCGTTTTCGTTACAGTAGCTTTTAGAATACCATCCCCATTAATAGCACCCCCAACAATCTTCGCGTCCGCTTCTTTTAATACGGGGACAGATTCACCAGTCAACATTGATTCATCTACTTCAGAATGCCCTTCATAAACTGTAGCGTCGATAGGAATCTTCGCACCTGGCCGGATGAAGATACGGTCGCCCTTCTTCAATTGGTCGACTTTTACTTCACTTGTTGATCCGTCTTCATGAATCACTTCAGCATCTGATGGTAAGAGTTTGGCTAGCGATTCAACGGCATTACCCGCTGACATTTGTGCCTTCATCTCAATGTAATGTCCCGCCAACATAATCAATATCAAGCTAGCAAGTTCAAAATAATAGTTCATTCCACTAATGAAGAAGGTGGTTAAAACCGAATAGACATAAGCTGCGACAATCGCTAGAGAAATCAGCATCATCATACCCGGAACCCCTGATTTCAATTCATCCCAAGCATGACTTAAGAAGGGTTTACCTCCGTAAAAGAATACAACAGTAGCAAGACCAAACTCTAAAAGCCCTTGGCCCGGAAAATCAATATGGTAACCAAACAAGTGCATCAGCATAGGTGCAATAATCGCTAATGGGATAGATAATACCAAAACTACCCAAAAACGTTGCTTAAAATCAGCCATCATATGAGCGCCGTGTCCGCCATGTCCATGATCACCGTGGCCACTATGATTGTGGTGGTCATGGTTATGCTCGCCGTGATTCATATGTTCGTGGTCGTAATCATGGTGCATATCATGATGATGTTTTGTTTTATTTTCTTTATCCATCATTCTCTACCTCCATACTGTATAATAGTTATATATGTTTACATTTGTAAACTATATTTAATTCCAGTATAGTTTTCTTCTTTTGAAAATGCAAATAATCATGCGTCAATCAAGAATACTTTTTCCAGGTTGAGCTGTTTAAAAACAATTTAAGTATGTTTTTCGAATTTTATTACTGTAATAGAGCGTATTCAGATAAGTTTATCTATCCCTTCATAAAAAGAGGCATTTCATGCAGTCCTAGTGCTTTTTATCCTTGAATCGGCATACCTAGGCAGACACAGGCAAAAGGACTTAGTCGTTGGATTGACCAAACAGGATCGAATGTAATCGTCACAGTCACTGCCTTTATGATAGCTATTTGACTCAGTTTTTCCTGAAAGTCCTTTTCAATCACAAATACTAATGGACAAGCTGATGTCGTAAGGGTCATCACTACAGTACACTCACCTGTGAGATTTAGATCTACTTCATAAATTAAACCTAAATTTGGAAAATCAATCCCTAACTCTGGGTCGATAACCTCGAATAATTGCGCCATTATGACCTTTTGGTGGTTCACAGCCTCTCCTTTAAAAACAATCCCATATGTGTTTGCTGATACGGACATCTCTTCACTCCTTCCTTTGCGTTAACTACCACTTTAGCTAGCTAGCTCTTCAAGGGTCAAAGAAAGGATGATCTCATTTTAATTCGTATACAATATTGTATTAAGATAAATCTACATCCTTAGGTTTATTGCTTTCAAAGCTCAGAAACTTTACTATTCTTCTCAAGTAGTAGTGTTATTTAACCAACTACTCAAAAGTATAAAAGGATAAGTGATTGCATATGAACCCTACCGATGATTTCACTGTTGACTTTAACCAACCTGTCAAAACGCTCATCGACGACCATCCCGACCTATTAGCTTTATTAGTTGAAATTGGTTTTACCCCTTTGGAAGACCCAATCTTACGCCAATCTATCGGCCAATTTGTGACCCTTAATCGCGGTGCTAAAATCGCAGGCGTCTCCGTAGCATTTATCTGCCAACAACTGATTTACAATGGCTATCAACCAATTGGAGTAAAGAAAAATAATGAAAAAGAAGCATACTAACCAAGAAGAACAACGATTACAGGTGCTTACTGACATGTTGACGCAACTTCATCATGGCGTAGACCCTAACTGTTTACAAGAAGCATTTAACCAGCACTTTTCCGGTGTTTCGGCCATTGAAATCGCCATGATGGAGCAAAAAATTATCTACGAAGACGATAATGACATCACCTTTGAAGATGTCTTGAAATTGTGTAACGTACATGCCCGCATGTTTGAAGACCAAGTAACAGGTCATTCAGCTGTAGAAATCGAACAAGAAAATCATCCCGTTCAGGTATTTAAAGCTGAAAACATGGCCTTTAGAGCCTGCATTAACCGAATCAACAATATTTTTAAAGCCTTAGAAGCCTTAAACGAAGAGGATCCTAGTCGCTTAGACTTTACAGACGGCCTGAAGCGGCAATACCAACTCTTAGGGCAATTTGAACACCACTATACTCGTAAAGAACGGGTTTTCTTTCCACTGCTTGAAAAATACGGTTATAATGCGCCACCCAAAGTTATGTGGGCCAAAGATGATGAGATTCGTGACCTATTTCAAGCAGCTTTAAAGCAAGTTGATTTATTAAGAAGTAAAGATTTTACAGAAAGATTAGCGACAGCAAAGTTAGCTTTTGCAGATTTTGAATATGAATTTAAGGAGATGATTTTTAAAGAGGAAGCCATTCTTATAAATATTCTAGCCGAAAGTTTGTCTAGTCAAGATTGGGCCAAGGTTAGTGAACAAAGTGATATTTACGGCTTTGCGATTATCCGACCTACAGGTACATGGACAAGTTCAGATGAAAAAGATGATGACCAACATGAAGACACTACACCACTTACCAAAAATGTAGACCAGCCACGTAAAGCCATCATTGAAAGCCAAAGAATCAGTTTTCCTGATGGCGCTATGCTCATCAGCTGGGAAAGCAAACCCGAATTTCAAGCTACAGAAAGCTACCAGCAAGCGATCATTGACCCTGACATGCCACTCCCTGTTGGCGATGGATTCTTATCTATCAACCAAATGCGGATTATCTTAGACCGGATACCAGTCACCCTTACCTTTATCAATTCAGCAGGACATATTCAATACACAAATTACACCCTGCCCTGTCAAGATAAGACGGGGTTCCCCTTTCAATATCGTGAAAATTGTCAGATAGGGATGGCTGCACAGACGCTTTTTCCAGCCAGTGTTTGGAAAACAATTCACCCAGTTTTTGAAAAACTAAAATCTGGTCAAGAAAAGGCTGTATCCTACTGGTTCCAAGAAACAAGCGCTGGGGGTACTGCAATGATTTATGTGAAATATCAACCACTATTCGATGATGATCATCAATTCTTAGGCATCGTCGAATGCGTCCAGGATATTCAACGGTTTATTGACATCGCCCCAGGCACAGACCGTTCTGTTAAAGGACCGGATGAAGCAGATTTAAAAAACAAAAAATTGACAACTTTAGTACGACTCGAAGAAAATCTCACTAGCAAACAAAGTGAAACGATACAATTTTCCGATGGATATGTACAGGTTGATTGGTATAGTCACCACAATCAACTGCTCACTAGACCAGACCAAGTGGCCATTGATCAACCATTAGACTTGGAAAATGGCTATCTATCCCTTGCTGAGTTCACCAGTTTAATGAACACCCTGCCTTTTGAAATTACCTATATAGACGAAAATTTTCGCTTTAGATATTTCAACCACGTGGTGCCTTATGATCAGATGATTTTCAAACGCTCACCTTTGGAAATCGGTCGTGACATTGAGTTTTGTCATCCACCACGCTTATGGCCAAAGATTGCGCAACTTTTAGATGATTTAAAAAATGCTCGTCTGATTATTCAGCCAATGAGCTTTTCTAGCCCTAATTTTTTTGCACATATCGAATACCTAGCCACTTTTGATGATCAAGATCAATTCCGCGGGGTAGTAGAGGCTGTCTTAGATATTCAAGACTACCGAAATTTAGCAAATACAGAAAAGCACTTTTTTTAATTCAAAAGATGACTCGTTTGAATTAGGCTCATTTAAATAAACTATTCGGTCAATACCACCATTCTTTAATCAGTCATGGTGGTTTTTTGACCGTTTTTATTTTTCGCTTTTTAAAATCATACATTAATTGTTTATTTTTCTTCATTTTTACTTTTTGACCCATGCACCATTTTCGATTACCCTTGTACGGAACACTATATATGATAAAATATTATGATAAAGACACTATATGTTGTGTCTAAACTTATTTTTCATGTTATAGTAAGGAGGCACTATTCATGGCCCAATCAGTTCAAGAAATATTACACCAAGATAGCTTTGACCAAGTAAAAGTACACAAACGTGATGGTCGAACGGTCGCTTTTGATGTCGACAAATTACAACGATCCATTATAAAAGCAAGTCAAAGTAAACAAGCTGAAACAGCTGATATCAACCTAATATTGCACCAAGTATTAGCAAATTTAGCCGATATTCAAAAAGCAAACCCTAATGACGCCATAGAGGTGACCACTATTCATCACCAGTTAGTACAGGTTTTACAAGACAAAAATTTTACCCATATAGCAGAGACCTATCTAGCAAACAGACAAGCGACTGAAGAAAGGTTTGCCAATGCAACTAACATCCAGACTCGTATGCAAGGGCTAATCAATAAGGCACAAGATGTGGTGAACGAAAATGCCAATAAGGATAGTAAGGTCTTTAATACCCAACGTGACTTAACAGCAGGTATCGTGTCGAAAGCTATCGGCCTTAAAATGCTACCAAAGCATGTCGCTAATGCGCACTTAAAAGGGGATATCCATATCCATGACTTAGACTATAATCCGTACGCACCAATGACAAACTGTTCATTGATTGACCTAGAAAATATGTTTAGTAATGGCTTTAAGATTGGTAACGCCGAAGTGGCATCACCAAAATCCATTCAAACAGCATCAGCTCAAACGGCTCAAATTATTGCTAATGTTGCATCTAGTCAATACGGTGGTACGACTGTTGACCGCATAGACGAAGTCTTAGCGCCTTATGCAGAAATGAATTACAAAAAGAATCTCGCTATTGCTAGAGAATGGATTGATGGTGCCAAAAAACAAGAGGTCTTCGCAAAGTCTCGTACGAAAAAAGATATCCACGATGCAATCCAAAGTCTAGAGTACGAAATCAATACTTTATATACTTCTCAAGGTCAGACACCCTTTACAACCTTTGGCTTTGGTTTAGGGACTTCTTGGTATGAGCGAGAAATTCAAAAAGCCATTTTTGATATTCGTATCGAAGGATTAGGCAAGGAAAAAAGGACTGCCATTTTTCCTAAGTTGGTCTTCACCCTTAAACGAGGGGTAAACCTTGAACCTAAAGATCCTAATTACGATATCAAGCAATTAGCACTGACTTGTGCGACGCAAAGAATGTACCCGGATGTCTTAATGTATGACAAAATTGTTGAATTAACAGGCTCTTTCAAAGCACCCATGGGTTGTCGGTCTTTCTTACAGGCTTGGCAAGATAAGCATGGGCAAGAAGTGAATAGTGGCCGGATGAATCTTGGCGTGGTCAGTTTAAACTTACCACGGATTGCACTTGAAGCTAAAGGCAACCAAGAACGATTCTTTAGCATATTAGATGAACGGCTAGATATTATGGCGGATGCGCTTTTATTCCGTATCAACCGGGTAAAGGAAGCTAAGCCAGAAAATGCACCGATATTATATATGCACGGTGCCTTTGGTAAAAGGTTAAATGAGGATGAGCCAGTCGACCTATTATTTAATCAGAAACGGTCTACTATATCAATGGGATATATCGGTTTATATGAGATCGGTACAGCTTTTTATGGCCCTAATTGGGAGTCAAATCCTGACGCAAAGGACTTTACCCTGTCTGTTTTGAAAACGATGAAGCAAAAAGCTGATCATCTAGGAAATACCTACGGCTACCACTTTAGTATCTATTCAACGCCAGCGGAAAGTCTGACAGACCGTTTTTGTGAATTAGACCTTGAAAAATTTGGATCAATACCAGATATTACGGATAAAGAATACTATACGAACTCATTTCACTATGACGTCCGCAAATCACCTACACCTTTTGAGAAACTTGAATTTGAAAAAGACTATCCAAAATATGCAAGTGGTGGTTTCATTCACTACTGTGAGTACCCAAATATGAGACAAAATCCTAAAGCGCTTGAAGCTGTATGAGACTTCGCCTATGACCGGGTAGGCTATCTAGGGACTAACACCCCAATTGACCACTGCTATGAATGTGGTTTTGATGGTGATTTTGAACCAACTGACCGCGGCTTTAAATGCCCACAATGTGGTAATAATAACCCTAAAACCTGCGATGTCGTTAAACGGACTTGTGGTTACCTCGGTAATCCACAGCAACGACCAATGGTACACGGACGACATAAAGAAATTTCATCTCGGACAAAACATCTCTCTCAAAGTCGCGTAAATACCTCATTTGAAGCGGACGGAGAAGATGCCATTGTCTACAATGAACCAGTATGGGGTGATCAGATTGACAACCAACCATAAGGATGAAAATGCCAAACAGACGGAAAAATCCTTAATTCCTAAAAAATATACCGAACGGTCTATGGTGGAAGACAAGCAAGAGGCGCGACCTGAAGACTTTCTTAGTGAAGAAGATATTAAACGGGCCGAATTAATTCAAAAGAGGTTAGCTAGAAGAGCCCAGCGCGCACCCAAATCCCCCAACAACCCAGAACCTAAAGAATGGTTAGCAAAAGATTGGTCTAGAGGAAAAATCGCTGACTACAAAGCTTATAACTTTGTGGATGGCGAAGGTGTTCGTTGTTCCATTTACGTCAGTGGTTGTCTCTTTGCTTGTCCAGGCTGCTACAACCGGGTTGTCCAGAATTTCAACTACGGAATTGATTACACTGAAGCACTACAAAATCAAATTTTGGAAGATATTGGGGCTAGTTACTGCCAAGGTTTGACCTTATTAGGTGGGGAACCTATGCTAAACACTAATGTCTTACTACCGCTATGCCAAGCTTTACGTGACCGCTATGGGCACAGTAAAGATATTTGGTGCTGGTCAGGTTATACCTTTGAAGAGTTACTAGTCGATTCAGAAGATAAACTTGCCCTCTTAGACTTAATCGATGTGTTGGTTGATGGTCGTTTCCTACAAGATCAAATGGATCTAACTTTACAGTTTAGGGGAAGTAGCAACCAGCGAATTATTGATGTCCCAGCGAGTCTTCAAAAGAATGAGCTTGTACTTTGGACAAATGCTGATGGCTTGCCATATAAGTAATTATTTTATCGGTTTACAAATATCAAATTACCTTTTATTCTGAGATAGGTATAGAATGATTTTTTAGCTAAACCATTTCATTTAAAGGTTTATGATTTTAAAAAAAGTTAGGAGTTACACAATGACAATGATAACCGTTGGTGGGATGATCGGCCTAGGTAAAACCACCGTTACAAATTTAATCAGAGATGAATTAGACTTTAAACCCTTCTACGAATCAGTTGAAGATAACATTATGCTGCCTTATTTTTACAAAGCTAGTCCAGAAGAGCAATTGTTGAAGCGTTATCCATTTTTAACACAATTGGATTTTTTGAATTCACGATTTAAAACAATTAAGCAAGCTTCTAGAGAAGATAAAACAGTTTTAGATCGATCTATTTTTGAAGATTGGTACTTTGCTAGAGTGAATACAGACATTGGCCGTATTAGTGAAGAAGAGTTTTCAATTTACGAAAATCTATCTCGTAATATGATGGAAGAATTAGCCGAAATCCCGCGCAAGCACCCTGATTTAATGCTATATCTACATGGCTCTTTTGAAACTGTTATGACCCGCATAGAAAATCGTGGGCGTGACTTTGAACAAGGAGAGGAACTCACCAACTATTACCACCGCTTATGGTCTGGTTATGATGATTGGGTGAAAAATCACTATAATCAATCTAAAGTGATGTTCATTGATATGGAAAAATACGACTTGGTCAAGTATCCCCACCATCAAAATGTCTTAATTCAAGATATTAAAGACTTTATGATCACAAATGATATTGTGACTGCCGACACATTTAAATAGAATACTGTTTGTTTAAGGAGATGGGCAAATGGAAATGGTAATACGACTTAAAAAAATTCAAGAATTTGCAAGAGAACGCATGGCTTTTGACCCCACTGGTCATGATTACTGGCATGCAGACCGAGTTGCTAAACTCGCTAAAGCCCTGTATATAGCAGATTATGGTGAAAGTAATACTGAGGCTTTGATTATCATTGAAGCCGCTGCATATTTACACGATACAATTGATGACAAGCTAGTTTCAGATATTATTTTTAGCCAAATGGAAGTTGAACAACTTTTAGATGCGTTACATTTTTCGCCAGCTAGTCGAGAAAATATTCTTTATACTATTCAACATATGTCCTACTCAAAAAACTTAACTACCCAGTATGAGTTGTCGGTAGAAGGCCAGTACGTTCAGGATGCAGACCGAATTGATGCTCTTGGTGCAATGGGGATTGCCCGCACATTCGCTTACGGCGGTCACGCTAATAATGAAATTTATAATCCAACAATCCCTGTGATTGATGTGAAAAATAAGGATGATTACCGCAACCATCCTTCAACTGCAATTAACCATTTTCATGAAAAACTACTTAAACTAGAACATTCTATGAATACAGAAGCTGGCAAAGAGATTGCGCATGAGCGGACACTTTTTATGCGACAATTTCTTGACCAATTTATGGCTGAGTGGCAAGGAAATATTTAAACAATTCGTATAATTTATTGTAGAATATAATTAGCAAGTCATTTTGAATTTAAGAAAGAGGTTATATCATTGGATAAACGTAAAGATACTTCAGCAAGCACTAAGCTATATCTAGCAACACCTTTTTTCAATCCTGACCAAGTTCGCCGTGTAGAGGAAGCGACAAAAGCCTTAAACGCGAACCCAACTGTTGGTGTTGTTCATTTCCCATTTGATCATCAATACAAAGACACATCTTTTGACCGTGATCCAGAAGGTATTTTTGGTTCATTCGAATGGCAAGTAGCGACTTACCAAAACGACCTATCTGCTATGAATACTGCAGACGCTGGTGTTTTCTTATATGACGTTGAAAACGTTGATGACGGTACAGCCTTTGAGTTAGGTTTCATGCGTGCTATGCACAAACCAGCTATCGTTGTCTTATTAAGCGAAAATGGTTTAGAAGGTAAAGAATTAAACTTGATGATTGCGCGTGGAGGTACTTACTTCATGACTGATATCAATGAATTAGCAACTTATGACTTCAATCACTTCCCAACAAACCCACTTCCAGACATGGATGTTATCTAAAAAATAACAAGCATCAGGTTAGCCTGGTGCTTTTTGCATACAAAAAAAAGGCATGAAAGGAATTTAACCGCCCTTTCATGCCTTTAAAATTTTCATCAAAAATCAAGCAAACTATTTGTTTTTATCTATTAAGCTAATCGCTTTTAATTGTTCTGGCCTTATCTTAAACTTTAACAATCCAGCCTTCAGGTGCTTCAACGTCACCATTTTGGATGCCCACAAATTCATCATACAATTTTTTAGTGATTGGGCCTACTTCAGTTTCTGAATAGAATACATGTTTATGGTCGTTATGGGTAATAAATGATACTGGTGAAATGACAGCCGCTGTACCACATGCTCCTGCTTCGCTAAAGCGGTCTAAATCATCAATATACACATCGCCCTCTTCAACTTCTAAGCCTAAACGGTGTTCAGCTAACCAAAGTAATGAGTATTTAGTGATTGACGGTAAGATTGAAGGTGATTTAGGGGTCACAAATTTATTGGTATCTTTTTCAATACCAAAGAAGTTTGCGGAACCTACTTCTTCAATTTTTGTATGTGTAGCCGGATCTAAATATACAACGTCAGAGTAGCCTTGTTTCTTAGCTTCAATACCTGGTTGTAAACTACCTGCATAGTTTCCACCAACCTTCGCTGCCCCTGTACCATGAGGTGCAGCACGGTCAAATTCAGACGTTGTAAAGGCTGTTGGTACCATACCACCCTTGAAGTAAGGGCCAACAGGCATGGCAAATACAGTGAAGATATATTCACTAGCCGCGCGCACACCAATATTATCCCCTACCCCAATTAAAGTTGGACGTAGGTAGAATGAAGCACCCGTACCATATGGTGGCACGTATTCAGCATTTGCTTTAATCACTTCTTTAACTGCATGAATGAAGTCTTCTTCTGGCACTTCAGGCATCACTAGACGGGCTGCTGACGCATTTAAACGTTTCGCATTTTGATCAGGACGAAAGACTTGGATATCGCCTTCTTTTGTTTTGAAAGCCTTCAATCCTTCAAAAGCACCTTGTCCGTAATGTAAAATAGGCGCCCCTTCTTCAATCTGAATCGTATTTTCAGTTTCCAAACCACTCTTATACCATTCGCCATCTTTCCAATAGGCACGCCAACGGTATGGCAAGTTCATATATTCAAAACCTAGTTCTTCCCATTTGATATCTACTGTCATGTTGCTCATCCTCTCAAATCATGTGTTTATATGAAATTCGTGTTAGTCTGGATATCATTTGTCTAAGTAAATAGCTCCTCCACACGATTCATCAATATGCTATAAGTTTAACACTATTTATGAGAAAAAGGGTAGTGTATTTCCAACAAAAATGAGAATAAATCTAATTTTGTTTATTTTTTTCTTTTTATAGATAAATAAATAAAAAGTGTTGTCCAAAATAGACAACACTTTTTGTAATATATTTAGTAACTAGCGCTTACCAATTTTTATAGGAAACCTGCAACGATTGGTACTAAAATAGCAATCACAATACCAGATATTACCATGGCGATACTAGACATTGCCCCTTGGAGTTCATTAATTTTCATTGATTCTGCTGTACCCATGGCGTGACTTGAAGTACCCATAGCTAAACCACGCGCAAAATATGAATCAATTTTTAGAAGTTTGAAGATCCATTCGTTCACCACAACACCAAAGATACCCGTCAAAACAACTGAACCGACAATAATCGGTGTAATCCCACCAATAATTTCGGTAATATCAATAGCGAAGGCTGTTGTTACTGATTTAGATAACACTGAACGTAAAATTTCTTCATCCATATTAAAGATAACAGCAACAATCAAGACACTCACAACTGATGTAACCATTGCTGCCACAACTGTAATAATAATTGTCCAGAAGTTTTCTTTTAAAATATGGCGTTGTTTATATACAGGAATAGCTAAAGAAATAGTTGCTGGTGTTAACAGATAAGACACAAAGCTCGCGCTTTCTTGGTAAACAGGAACATTTACCTTGCCAATAACTAAAATGGCAATAATTAAAATAACTGCAATTAACAATGGGTTGGCAATCGGCGTTTTTAATCTCTTGTTTACCCACATGGCAATCATGTATACACCTAAGGTTAGGAATAAGCCAAACGAGGGGAATAAATCAAATAAACTATTCATTATTTTCTCCTCCATGCTTAGCATTCTGACGTTTTTGTAGCGATTGCGCTATAAGACCAGCAACGGCCATTACAAGGATAGTTGTCACTGAAATAATCACTGACCAAGATAACAAATGCGGCTGTAAACTTGCCCAAGAGGTAATAAAACCAGCACCTGGCACTACGAACATAGCAGGCATCACGGCAATTAACCATTCACCTACATTTTCAACTTGTTCCAGCTTAATCACACCAGTCATTAAGCAGACAAATAATATAACCATACCGTAAATCGAGGCTGGCAAGGGTACAGGTAATGTATGTGATAATACTTCAGCGATTAAAGTAATCACAATAATAATAAAAGCTTGCTTAAAATACTTCACTTTTTTAACGCTCCATTCTGTTTAGATTCGGTAAAATTCGCTAAACCATTTTGGCTTTGCGATGATGCATCACGAGGTTAGCATACTCATTTTTGATTGCATGAAAGTCGTCAACTTTTAACCATTCATACATTTTGCCACCATACATCGTCAATTGTTGTTCAGCAACCGCTGTACCATCATGCTTTAAGTTAGCGTAATGGTGAACGTAGGCATTGGCTCTCTCTCGGTCTAGATTAAAGTAATCCATCATGGTTCCCACGATATCATCCAATTGCCCATCTGATAAGGTCATATGTAGGGCTTTATTTCGCATATCTACGAAGCCAAATAATAGGCCTGTATTAAGAAAAATTTCCGTATCCGATAGATTTTCTGCATCGTTTGTATGCATTAAATCTAATAGTTTCAGCATATCCACTTTTTCAGCTGATAATTGTAAGCTTTCAGCCATGGCATTAGAGGTTGCTGTTGCCGTAGCCTCATTAAAATGTTGCGCGAAGGCTTTTGACGAAAGTGGTAAATCCTTATAGTTGGTTGCCGGTACAACTCGCTCAAAAGTATCGTTGTACACGAAATACTTGCTGCCATCTTTACTGGCTAACTGAAAATCAGCTCCTTCTGGATACCAATAAATACCCGCTACAGTTGGTTCCAATTCAGCAATTTTATTAATGTCGACAAGAAGTACGCTCTTACCATCCATCACTTCAGTTTGCGTATCCGTCGCAGCAAAAAAACGCCAACCACTATCACTTGGCATCAAGCTCTTTTCACGGAAGGCCCATAATAATGGTTGCTTACCTTCAAGTAGTGCTACCGAAGCTAAACAATTACCGCCGTTTGGAATCAATTGCTTGGTCATATTTATCCTCCGAATATTGTTGTAGATTAAATGTTGTTGTTGAATAGATTTGTCTGTATACATTTTAGCATAAAAATTGGCAAAAAATAATTATCCATTTGCCGAAAATGTGCGGTTTATAATGGTTGTTAGCGATTGTATAAAATCCGCTTCTTGATCAATCATTGGGGTATGCCCCGCATCCGGTATAATGATCATTTCTTTTGTCGGCGCTTGAACTCTTTCAATCAATTTTTCTGCCTGACTTCTTGGTACTTGGATATCATTTTCCCCAGAAATCAGGTAAAAAGGCATACTAAATTCAAGGTCGCTTGTATATATATCTGTCGCCAATAATTCTCGATACAAGCGCTGGTTGAGTAACATACGGGCTAGCATTTCCTGGTCATCTGCTGATAAATTATCTGCCTGATTGGTTAACAATAAAGGTAAATATTGAACAAAGTCAGCTGTGCCAAACCCTAATTCACGCTGAACGGCCCGCAAAATCGCCGCCTCATAAGCTAAAGTCAAAAAATCATCCGGATTAGGATAGTCAGCTGAAATATCACTTAACTGATCAAGTAGATCTTGACGCCCTAAACTTGTCGCCAATTCACGCGTCTGACTTAGAGCCACTGCCTCATCCTCAACCGGTGTTACCACTTGCCCAATCCCTACATAGAAAGCCACATCATCCGGATGGTCAAGCACATAAGAGGCCCCTAACGCCGACCCCCATGAATGACCAATAATACCCACTTGATCAACCCCATAACGGGCCTTGGTGTAGGCAACTAAATCCGATAAAGAAGCCTGTAAATCGACCATATTAGGTTCTACACTTGGATTAGCTTCATAAGTTTGCCCCGCACCAATCTGATCCCAAAAAAGGACATTCACTTGATCAGATAAACCAGCCAAAGTATCCGCTTGGTTCGTATAAGAAAAGCCCGGACCCCCATGGAGGAAAATTGCCACCGGTAAGCCTTCACCCTGACCCACCTCATACACATACTGGTCTAGTCCATTCAAATGCAGAAAATGACTCTCTTGAATGCCCGAATCTCTTTGCTCAACCACTGGTAAATCAGCCTCTTTTGCATTAAATTGCTTTAACGCTTCTTCTCCGTTAGCCTCAAAAGCTTCCGTGAAAAAAGACGGCTCTTCATCCAAGCTAGCAACCTCTTTATCCACATTCGCCGTATCCAAGTCTACACCCGTATCCTGGTGGTTTAACCCACAACCAGTGAGTACAACGCTGGTTACCAACAATACAAACCAGTTTTTCATACCGTCTCCCCCCTCTTTTCTATCATTATATAGAAAAAGACGCAGTGATAAATCACATACGTCCTAAAATAAAATAATATTCCTTTATCGGTATTTTTCTAAACACTAGCAGAAGTAAGCCAACGCTATTTCATCTTTTTCTCGATTTTCTTTTCGGTTTTCTTCGCTACTTTAGGTATAACACGGTAGTTTTTCCGGATAAATTTTGGGAATTTTTGTTTATTAATAATTTGCACAAAAGTATCAGATGTATAAACCGCAAGCGCAATAGCCAAGGCAGTAAATAGCGTACCTCCTAGTTCAGTAAAGCCTTGGGCCGTGTCCCCTTGAATAAAGGCTAATGCCGTCCGGTACATGCCACCTCCTGGCACAAAGAGGAAGAAGGCTGGAATAAAGAAAACTGTTACTGGCTCTCGAAAAATACGCGCATACATCTGGGAAATTAAGGCAATAACCAAGGAACCAAAATAAGTAGCCATTATTTCTGAAAAACCACCAAGATGTATACTTATCAGATAACTACCCCAACCAGCAATATTAATAAGTGGTGTCCAAAATAGAACTTTTCGTGGTCCTTCAATCGTTAAAATTGCGAATAAACCTACCCCATAAGCACCTATTAATTGTAAAATTATATCCATTACCTTCATTAATATAAACCTCCAATCAAGGCAAGACCCAGTGCTGCGCCTAAGGCAATCATTAAGGCGTTCAAAAAGGCTTCTGTTGCTCTAGAAACGCCCGCAATGTAGTCTTCATGGAAAATATCACGTAAGGAGTTGGTAATCGCTGTTCCTGGAACCATTGGCATCAATGTAGAAATAATTACAATATTGATATCTGTGTTCGATAATACGTAGGCTTGCATTAAATAAGCAGCAACTGTTACAACAAGTGCTTGAATAATATTTGAAAAACCTTCACTAATATAGTATTTATCTACTAGACGGTATAATAAGGCTAAAATAAAGCCATTAATTGTAGCCATGATTAACTCGTTAATCCCCCCGCCAAAAAGGAAAGAGAAGGCTGCAGCTAAGCCAACTACCCCGATTGATACTTGTAATTTTGAATATTGTGGCTTCTGGAACCGAATAACCTGTAACCGCTCATAAGCTTCATCAATTGAAATATTACCCGAAGTCAATTCACGTGAAATGTGATTCACCTGGGTGATTTTATTTAGATTGTTAGAACGGCGTGTAATTCTCTTAATACCAGTAAACCCAGAACCTTCAAAAGATGGGTCATCAAGGGTCATATAGAGACCTGTTGAAAGAGAGATTGCTACTGCATATGCTGCATTTGACGTTGTTAAAATACGGTTCATCGTATCTTCAACACGATATGATTCTGCATTACTTTCTGTCATAATTTGCCCAGCTAACAGGGCAGTTTCTAAAATTTTCTTATTTAAATCTACCATTTTGACCCACCCTTTCTCATAATCCACGGCTATTGTACCATAGGTCATCAAAGAATAAAGTTGTCATTTTCCATGTAAACGTATCCTTTTTCAACCTGTCTTCTAATCCAAGTCAGGTCAAATTTATGCTATAATTGCCCCGACTAATTAGATGAAGGAGCAATTGAATATGATTACCATGGCAGGCATGATCGGTGTTGGTAAGACAACTTATACCAACCATATGGCAGAAATGTTTCAAGCAGAACCACTTTTTGAGGAGGTATCAGAAAATCCTATTTTGGATGCATACTACAGCGAACCAACCAAATATGCTTTTTCACTGCAAATTTACTTTTTAAACCAACGCGTTAAAAGTATTAAACGCGGGATGAAATTAGACCGTGCAATCCTAGACCGGTCAATTTATGAAGATGCTTTATTTACTCAAGTAAATAATATTAACGGCAATATATCGGATGTAGAATGGCAACTGTACCAAGACTTATTGGCCAATATGATGGACGATATTCGTATTATTTCAGAATCAACCAACCAATCACCAGAATTACTTGTCTACTTACATGCGCCTTTCGATTTAGTCCTTGAGAAAATCAAGCGTCGTGGTCGTCCATACGAACAAGTAGAAGGTCGACCAGATTTACTAGCCTACTATAAGCAACTGCACACCTTATATGATGAATGGTACGAAAACTATGACCATTCAGCTAAAATGGCCATCGATGTTAGCCAATACGATATCCTAACCAGTAACGACCAAGAAATCGTTGCCAAAAAGATTCAAGACAAATGGTCAACACTCTTGGTAGATTCACAAATATAATTTATTGCAAATAATGCACAACCTCATTTAAGTAAATAAACCGTTTTCTTTTAAAATAAGCGTAATTAGGGCGCTTTCAAAATAAAAAGTTTGTAATTATTGTGATTATTTTCTCAAATATTATTTCATTTTTCTCTAAAATTTGATATCATGTGAAAGTATTTGAGGAAAATATAGAAGATATTATGAAACCGCTGTATTGAAATTGTTTTTTAATATCAAAATAATTAAACAAAAAAAGGGAGATCATTATGTCTACAGAACAAACACAAGAGAAAAAACCAGGCGTTATTGACCGCGTCCTTGGTGCCTTACGTGATATTTTTGCGCCAAACTTAATTGCCCTGATGGCTGCCGGTATTTTACAAGGGATTGTCATCCTATTAAATACTTTTGGTATTATTTCACCAGAAAATGCAGAAAACTTTATTTTATCAAACATTTCATCTGCAATTTTCTACTTCTTACCAGTATTATTAGCTTATTCTTCAGCTGAAGTATTCAAAACTAATAAAGTACTAGCAGCAGCAGTTGCGCTATTCTTATTACATCCAGATGTTGTCATGTCTATGGAAAATTATATTCCAGGATCAGACTTCTTTGGTATTCCAATTGCCAATACTGGTACATATAACAACTCTGTTATTCCAATTATTTTAATTATCTGGGCACAAAGCTATATTGAACGTGCTTGTAAAACATTTATTCCAGAAATTGTCCGTGGTATCTTTTTACCAGTAATCACCTTGACATTAACTGCCATTCTTGGTGTTTTATTATTAGGACCAATTGGTAACCTATTTGGTGAAATCTTAGGTGCTGCGTTAGCATGGTTAACTGGCGTTTCTAGCTGGATTGTACCATTATTACTCGGTGCTTTTGGTTTATTCGTTGTTATGGCCGGTGGTCACTACACGCTATTCCCAATTGCCACTCAATTGCTAGCAACAGTAGGTTACGATAACATTATGTCACCAGGTCTATTGGCTTCTAACTTAGCTTTAGCCGGTGCGGTTACAGCTGTACTAATCAAAACAAAAGATAGAGAATACCGTTCTTACTCACTATCAGCGGTTATTACTGCTTCCCTAGGTGTATCTCAACCAGCACTTTACGGTGTGGCCTTACCAATGAAAAATGTATTGATTGCGTCTATCCTTGGTGGTGGTATCGGTGGTTTATATGCAGGTATTACAAACTTTGTACTATTTGCTTTTGTAAACCCAGGTATAGCAGCTGTCCCTGCTTTCATCAACCCAGATGGTTCATTCGGTAACTTCATTAACGGTATCATCACTATGGTGATTTCATTCGGTGTTGCTTTCTTATACGTAATGTTTACGCCCTACCATGAATTACCAGAAGACCAAATTAAAGAAATCACTGCAGAATAATAAGATATCTACACTAAAGTCCAGCCAGGGAAACTTGGTTGGGCTTTTTTATATGCCAGTAACTCTTGAATACGTTTACTATAAGGGATATAGTTGAAGAGTAATTCAAGGTTGATTGTAGGAATAACAACCTTTTACGAACATTTTTTTTATCAAAGGAGAGAAAGTATACATGTATTCAACAGAAGAGAAGATTCAGTTTTTAGCCGACTTAATTGCTATCGATTCAGTTAATGGCAAAGAAAAACAAGTTGCCGAACATATCCAAGCCTTTCTAAAATCTCATGATATTGATTCAGAAGTGATTGATTTAGGTGACGGCCGTGCAGACCTAGTTGCAAACTATGGTTCAGGTAAACCTGTCATCGGTATCTCTGGTCACATGGACGTTGTTGCAGCTGGTGATCCGTCAGCTTGGGACTTTGATCCATTCAAGATGACTGAACATGAAGGTAATCTTTATGGGCGTGGAACCGCTGATATGAAAGCTGGTGTAGCTGCATTTATATTCGCTCTTATTGAAATTAAAGAAAATAACTTATTAGAAAAAGGTTCTATTCGTTTAATGCTGACAGCCGCTGAAGAGAGTGTTCAAACTGGTTCAGCTCACTTCCATGAAAACAAGTATATGGACGACGTTGATGCATTAATTATTGGTGAACCAACTGGTAATGTCATCAATACGGCTAACAAAGGCTCTATGAACTTTACAATTCACTCAAAAGGTCGTGCTGCTCATTCATCCATTCCACGTGTTGGTGTGAATGCTATTACACCATTACTAAAATTTGTTTTACGCATCGAAGAAGCTATGGAAGGAGCCATTAAAAACGTTGAATTTTCAAGCTTTGACTTCTCTGACGTAATTGTAAACTTTGGTGGTGTTGAAGGTGATGAAGAAGGTAATAAGGCTTTAAATGATTTCTTACGGTCTACTTTCTTAACAAACTCAATGTTCACTGGTGGTATCCAAATAAACTCCGTGCCAGATACAGCTTCAGCTTCATTTAATGTCCGCACAGTAAATGAATTCGACAATGAAAAAGTAAAAGCTTTATTCAACGACGTATTAGCAGAGTTCAATGAGGCTGATTTTGATCTAGAAATGTCATTAGACTTAGCGCCTGCAATCACAACAGGGGAAAATGATTTTGTTGAATTAGCACATAAACTAGGTGAAGATATTGTCAAAAAACAATTCATGGTTGGTCCAACAACAGGGGTAACTGACGCTTCTAACTTACTATTAAGTAAAGATGAAGACTTCAAATTTATTATCATGGGACCAGGTCAAACAAGTTTAGCCCACCAAGTAAATGAACACGTATCAAAAGACGAATACTTAAACTATATTGACCTATACATCCAATTAATCACTCAATACGCAAATAAATAGTTTTTTTAAGAGCTTGTTAACCATTATGGTGCAAGCTCTTTTTTATTATATGGAGAGCATACTCTTAAAACCCGTTTTGTTTGCATGATATAAATATATCCTTTAGTATATAAGTATCAAAGCTTTAAGGAGGCTATAAATTATGGCAAGAATTGCAACTGTATTGGCTAACTTATTTGAAGACTCTGAATATACTGAACCAAAGAAAGCTTTAGAAGCAGCAGGACATGAAGTCGTCACAATCGGTATGAAAGCCGGTGAAACTGTTCGTGGTAAAGCTGAAGGAACTGAAGTAACTATTGAAAAATCTATCGATGAAGTAGAAGCGAAAGATTTCGATGCCTTATTAATTCCTGGTGGCTATTCACCTGACCAACTACGTAAACATGACAGCATGTTAGACTTTGTACGTCATTTTGACAGCAACAACAAATGGATTTTCACCATCTGCCATGGTCCTCAATTATTGGTAAATGCTGAAACCTTAAAAGGTAAAGACATTACCGCAGTGAAACAAGTGGCAATTGATGTGAAAAATGCTGGTGCAAATTTCTATGACAAAGAAGTTGTGATCGATGAAGCTGGTAAATTAATTTCAAGCCGTACGCCTGAAGACTTACCTGCATTTGATCAAGCAATTGTCGATGCATTGAAATAAATTCTAAAATAGCTAAAAGCAAGCGTTACATCTGAATAGGTGTAACGCTTTTTTTGATAACACTTTTTATAGAAAAAAACTACCTCGCAAAAGGTAGTTTTTTGTGCCTTCAACTTATTAGCCAAATGTTTTCTTAACCCGTTGAATATAAGGCACTTTGTCTATTCTGACCAGGACTAGGTAGGCAATTAATGACCCTGATAATGCCCCTAAGATAAACCGCGGTGTATAGACAAACCAATACATACCTTGGGCAGACCCTGTAAACCAGACCATGATTGGGTAAGAGAGTAAGGACCCAATCAAGCCTGTTCCAATAAATTCGCCTATTATAGCACCAAGATATGTATTCATCCATTTATAACCCACACCAGCCAGAAATGCCCCAAATACGGCACCAGTAAGTGCTAGCGGTGGAATCCCAAACAAGATCATCCGGAGAATCCCACATGCGAGTGCCATCACTGTCCCATATACGGGACCCATCAACACAGCAGCAATCACATTCATCACACTAGACATTGGGGCAATCCCTTCCACCCGAAAGAGTGGTGAAAGGACAACATCCATGGCTATCATCATGGCTAAGATCGTCATTTTTTGTACTTTATTATTTGTCAACATGTTGGATACCCTCCGGCCAAGTTTCAAAATTAAAAGCCATTTCCCAGAAATTAAATTCCATTCTAGCACTTATGACAAATGCGGAAACCATACTATCCTTTTCTTCCTGACTAGACTCAGCGTACAGACGGTTCAATAGGGCACATTCCTTTTTGATAGCCTCACTTGCTTCTTCCCCACCGTATGTCTCAATCCATCTTTGGTAGATTGGGACAGGTGACGTCACATTTAATTGTCTTAACCGTTGACCAATTTCAAAATACAGCCAAGAACATGGCAATAAACTAGCCGCCGCAATCGCATCATTATTTTCCACTAACTGCCGGTACATATGTGACACATAGTGGTAAGCAGTTGGCGCAACGCCGGTTCCTTTTAATTCGTCATCCGTTACCGCCAATTCTTCAAAAAAGTTGGCACGAATCGCTAATTCACCTTCCGCTAAATGGCCGGCATTTTCAAGCATCTGCGTCTTTAATGCAGGCTCTTCAGTAATTTCCGCGACTTTCTTATACAGTGCTGAAAAGTGACGCAAATAATAAGCATCTTGGATCAAATAGTAACGGAAGTTTTCAATAGGCAACGTCCCATCTTGTAGCTGCAAAATAAAAGGATGGTTGAAACTCCCCTCCCAAAAGGGTCTCGTTTGACTGCGGGCGATTTCTGTAAAAGTTTTTTCCATTAAATCATATTCTCCAATCTCATAATCATATTGCCGACGATAATTAAACTCATGCATAAAACAATAGCTGGTGTAGACATTTTCCAATGACGGTACTGGTGGCGAGGCTGGTCTTCAGAGAAACCTCTAGAATACATGGCTTCTGCGTACCGATCCCGCCAATTGAGGGCTAGAAAGATCACTTTCACATAATAGAGAGGTGACCATGGATATAATTTCTTCCCCCTTAATAAACTGGCATCATGCATACTCTTGATTTCCCTTTGAATTTCAGGCACAGCATGTATCACAACCAACAATCCATAGATAAAAATAGCCGGTACTTTATACTGTTCAAAAATTAGTAAGCAGTCTTGTAAATCAACGGCAACCATAAATCCTATTCCTAAAGCCGCAAAGGCATAGGTTCTAGTGAATAATACCCAAGCGTCATCTAGGCCACTTCCTTGGATATAGACCGACCAAAAAGTGGTGATGGCAGGAATAAAAGGTAGGGCTAACAAAAATACCAGTACGCCAAACCGTTTTTTAACAGCTAAGTAGGTCACAACCATCAATAAGACATAAATATTCAGCCAAACCGAATAGGTAAAAGATATTTCAATCGTGAACAAGAATACCAAGGCCAGAATAGCTGGAATCGCTGTTTTCTTCTCTTCCATCAATTATCAAACCTCCTTCAGCACTTGATTGGACAAGTGAATATGATGATCACTTACACTTTCCAGCGGACCAAGGCGATGAGACACAATCAAGAAATCCGTATCTCTTTTCTTGTCTTCAATCCAATCCGCAAAGTAATCACTGGCTTTCAGGTCCAAACCCGCAAAAGGCTCATCCAGCATTAAAAACTGGTGGTCTAGACTCAACAAGGCGATTAATTGCACCATCTTCTTCTGCCCCTCGCTTAAATGATATAAACTTCGGTCTAAAACGTGGCTGATATTCAAGTCTTCAAGTGCCTGCATCTGTCGGTCACGAATTTCACCAGCATCTTCATTTGGAAACCGTAGCTCACTCGCTACTTCCAACGTCACAAATTGTTGGGCTGCATCTTGAACAGCCAAGGTGAGTGATTCGTATAAGCTTTTCTTGCCCCAAAACCTTGAAAGTCTCCGGTCCTGAAACCGCATCTTGCCCTTGTAAGGGTGTAACTGGGCCATGGCCTTTAACAAAGTCGATTTCCCCGCCCCATTATCGCCAGTTAAGGTGGATACGCCCTTTTGAAAAGTGAATTTTTCTTGGTGAAGCAAGGTTTTATCGCCTTGTTTGATGGCAATATTTTCCAAGGTGAAAGCTGATTCGCTGCTAGCTTGACCACTAGTCAACAATGGAATAGGCGCTTTTTCCGGCAAGGTGGTTACATCTGCTTCAGAAAGTTGGCCATCTCGCATGATAAAGAATCGGTTGATTAGCCCCTTATAGTCAGTCAACTCATGGTCTACAACCACAATCAACTTGCCTTGCTGTCTCAATTTCGCCAATACGTTAATCAAGAAAAGTCTAGAGGCTGGGTCAATTGATGCAAAGGGTTCGTCTAAAAAGAAAACTGGTGGATTGACTGCAATCAAGATGGCCAAGGCCGCCCGCTGCTTCTCCCCACCTGACAGGGTCATCAAGTCTTGCTCTAATAAATGTCTGATACCCAAATCATCAACCGCTTGATTTAAGCGTACTTTGGCCTGATCATAAGGTAGACCGCAATTTTCTAAGGCAAAGAAGCATTCTCGTTCCAGGGTTCGCATGGTAAATTGTTGACCCGGATTTTGAAACATCAACCCGATTTTCTGAGCTTTTTCTGGAATAGTATAGTCTGACATCCGCTGGCCATCCATTACAACATTCCCTTGAAAGCTTGCACCATTGAAGCCAGCTATGGTATGGATGAAGGTGCTTTTCCCGCTACCACTATCACCTGTCAGTAAGATAAAATCGCCTAGCTGCCAATCACAAGAAACCCTGTCTAGGATGACGGTCTCATTTTTCCGGACGGTCAAGTCACTAATTTGTACTAAGGCACTCATTGGGCAAATCCTTTGGCTTGGACCCTGTTGAATAGGCTAACGATTTGTTTAGTTAAAAAGACACCGAAAAATGTCACTGAAATCAGACGAACTAAGAATAAAGCCACGACAAAACCAAGGTCATAAGTCGCGTAGCCAAATTTGAAGAATTCAAAGGCAAAACTAAATACTGTTGTCCCAATGGCACCATAAACTAAAGTAGTCGTATCATAGCGTTCGTATTTGGTAACAAAGAAGCCCGCTTCAGTACCCAGTCCTTGAATTAAGCCAGAAAGTAAAACGCCAGCCCCAAAATATGACCCATATAGCATCTCGGCAAGGGCGGCAAAGACCTCACCTAACAAGGCACTACCCACTTTCGGGATCAACATACCCGCCACTGGCGCTGCAATCGTCCACATACCAAATAGGATTTCATTGGCAAATGGCGTTAAACCAAACGGTGTTAATAGGGACACTAAAATGGCATATAGGACACCAGCGCCCATAAATACGGCTCCAAATAAGAAAGCTAGAAATGCTAAAAAGATGACGTCGGGCAAGGCCCATTTAAATTTTTCCATCAAAAAAACCCCTTTTCCTATATTTTAAAAATAGAGGCATAAGGGGTGAGCAAAGGCGAATTCGCTTCTTGTTTTAAACACTTTAATAAACTATCCAGACACACTTGGTCCGATAGTTTCCGTATCATAAACATTTTTACATTTCCCTTCGCCAGTATTAACTGTGTCAGGTTCAATGGGTATAATCTCAGCTTTCGGCACCCCAAATGTCACTACTATATGAATGTATCTCCGATACTAACACATCGATTTAGAAAATGAAAGCGGCAATTTATATAATGTTTTTCAATTACAACAGAAAATAGCAGTATAATGCATATAACCTTGCCTCATTTTTTATGATTTTCTTACTTTATTAGAAATATCAAGGAAGTAAAAGTAGCGGATATATCCGTCTATCAATTTAAATAAAATAGAACTGAGATATAGTATTACGAAGGAGCGAAAGAGATTAAGATTATTGATGTATTTCAGAGCGAACTCAATATGACTATTCCCTTAGAGTATATTGGTCGAGTCCGGTGAATGATTCAGTGTAGATTCAATTACAGATGGTCAAAAATATGATGTCGTTAGAGCTGGTTTATATTTTAAATTACTCAATATTTCTCAAACTTTATATAAAGTATTTTCGCTACTTTTCAAATTCAATCCAAAAAGGCACTAAATCAATATTATCAAAACCTTGATTTAGTGCCTTTTTTTAATGGACTGGCAGGGGCTCGAACCCTGGACCCACTGATTAAGAGTCAGTTGCTCTACCAACTGAGCTACCAATCCAAATGTAAATTTTATCTGCAATAGTAAAAGTTTACGCCCATTTTTGGGAAAAATCAAGGGTTTGAACTCAAAAATCGCATTTGGTTTTTTTATATAATAAAAAGACCAAGGTTCATCCTAAGATATCCCCCTGGCCCCAAAAAATAGGGTGGTTATAATTTATCTATTATAATCGTCACTTAAGCTTTAGCTTTAAAGCCCTTCAATCTCAGCGCATTCAGTAATACTGAAACAGACGATAAACTCATGGCTGCACCAGCAAACATAGGACTTAATAATGGGCCACCAAATAGGTAGAGGATACCCATGGCAACTGGGATCCCAACCGTGTTATAGGCGAAAGCCCAAAATAGGTTTTGCTTAATATTGGTAATGGTTGCCCGACTCAATTCAACCGCTGTTGGCACGTCCATTAAGTCGCTACGCATCAAGACAATATCCGCTGATTCAATGGCTACATCAGTCCCTGAACCAATGGCAATTCCGATATTGGCTTGGGCAAGCGCTGGCGCATCATTGATCCCGTCACCAACCATGGCCACGTGTAAGCCTTCATCTTGTAATTTCTTCACTTCATTGGCCTTGTCTTCCGGCAAGACCTCACTAAAGACCCGGTCGATGCCCACTTGCTTGGCAATCGCCTCAGCAGTCCCCTTGTTGTCACCCGTGATCATGGCCACTTCAATGCCCATTCGGTGTAATTTTTGGATAGCTGCTACAGAGTTTTCTTTGACCGTATCCGCTACTGCAATAATCCCTAATAATTGGCCGTCAACCCCAACAAACATGGGCGTTTTACCCTCAGTAGCCAATTGGTCAGCCTCAGCTCTTGCATCCGATAAATCTATATTGTGATTAGCCATTAATTTACTATTGCCTAGCAAAACGATTTGGTCATTCAAGCTAACTTGTAAGCCGTGTCCAGGAATCGCTTGGAAATCTTGGCTGGCCGTTAAAGTCAACTTGCGGTCCTTGGCTTCAGCTACAATCGCTTCACCTAGTGGGTGTTCTGACCCCACTTCTGCAGACGCTGCAACTTGCAAGATATCATCCGCATCCGCGCCATTGAAAGCTTTAATATCTGTCACCACCGGTTTGCCTTCGGTAATGGTACCTGTTTTGTCAAAAACAATAGTTTGAACTTTATGGGTTTCCTCTAAGGCATCGCCACTCTTAATCAAGACGCCATTCTCAGCACCCTTACCAGTCCCCACCATAATCGCTGTTGGCGTCGCCAAACCTAAGGCACATGGACAAGCAATCACTAGAACGGAAATGGTAATAGACAAGGCAAATATCCATGATTCTTGCCCTAGGAAATACCAGGCAAGTCCAGAAATTGCTGCTAAGCCCATCACAATGGGGACGAAAATACCGGATACCTTGTCCGCTAACTTGGCTATTGGCGCTTTAGACCCTTGTGCTTCTTCAACAAGTTGGATAATTTGCGCAAGGGTTGTGTCCTTGCCGACCTTTGTGGCCTTGAATTGGAATGACCCGTTCTTGTTGATAGACGCGCCAACAACCTGGTCGCCTACCCTTTTTTCAATTGGGATACTCTCCCCAGTAATCATGGCTTCGTCAACCGCTGAGCTGCCCTCAACGATCTCGCCATCAACTGGAATTTTCTCGCCAGGGCGAACGACCAAAATATCGCCCGCCAACACCTGGTCAATCGCCACTTCAACCTCTTGACCGTCGCGCATTACTCGAGCCGTTTTCGGTGCCAAGCCCATCAATTTTTTAATGGCTTCAGACGTCTTGCCTTTAGACACAACCTCCAAATATTTCCCTAAAGTAATTAATGTCAAAATAACCGCCGCTGACTCAAAGTATAAGTCAGGATGACCGTGGCCTACATGCAGCTGGCCAGATACCAATAGACCTGTCATCACAATCCCTTGAACAAGCGCTGCCCCTGTCCCAATAGCAATCAAAGAGTCCATATTGGGATGTCCTTTAAAGAGGGCTTTAAAACCCACTTTGTAGAAGTCGCGTCCCAAATAGACAACTGGTAAGGTCAGCAACAACTGGATGACCGCAAAATTCATGGCATTGGTCATTGGATTCAAGAATTCAGGTAAGGGTAAACCGCCAAAAGGTAGCATGGGACCCATGGCTATATAAAGTAAAGGCACAGTATAAATAGTAGACCACAAAAATCGGCGCCATAAAGCTTGGATATGGGCACTTTGACGATCAGCTTGACTAGGCCCTTCCTGTTCACTGGTTTCTAATTTGGCTTGGTAGCCCGTATCTTCAACTGTACGGACAATATCAGAAACATTTAAGGCCGCCTCATCAAAGGTCACTGTCATTTTTTCAGTGGCTAAATTCACATTCACCGATGAAACAGCGGCTAATTTACCTACCGATTTCTCAATCGCTTGGGCACAAGACGCGCAGGTCATCCCTTCAATTTCAAAGCTAGTCGCCGATAAATTCTTCACCGCCTTATAACCTGCATTCTCAACTGCCTGAGTGATATCAGCCTCTGAAACTTGTTTGTTATCATAAGTAACCGTTAACTTTTCAGTTGCCAAGTTCACATTCGCAGCATCCATGCCCGTTAACTTGGCGACCGATTTCTCGACCGCTTGCGCACAGGATGCGCAGGTCATCCCTTCAATTGTATAAGTATCTTTCATTATACATTCTCCTTTAGACGAAAATTATTGCGGGTTGGCTGTATAGCCCGCTTCCGCAACAGCAGCCACAATGGCCGCACTATCTACTACTTGATCATCAAATCGGACCGTTAAAACTTTACTTTCAACCGGTACATCCGCTGCTTCAACGCCATTTAAGCCAGTTACTTCCTTTTCAATACGCGCCTTGCAGTGGGCACACGACATATCTGGGATTAAGTAAGTTTTCGTATTCATATTAAATCGCTCCTTATTTATGTATGTGTTTTTATATTGTTTACATTTGTAATCTTAATAAACTTAATATACCTTGACTGATTACACTTGTCAACGATAAAGTTGCCATTTTTTCAATTTCCTAAAAAATGAAGGCTAAATAGCTCATATGGTGAATTCTTCCTCATCAATAACTGGATTCACTATCATTGTCCATAATAGGATTATTCACTAGAATTTGTTCCCTATCCGTTACACACGACAGGGCTTTTTTAATAGCGTATTCTAATCCGTTAACACACAAGAAATCCCAATATTCATTTCTTGAACCAAAAAAAGCAGGACTATCAAAGCCCCGCTTATGAACATCTTATAAATCTTGTATCTAATTAACTATTCCAAATATCTTCTAAAATGTTTGTTTGCGTCCGGTCTGGACCCACAGAGAATGTCGCAATATTTACACCAACTAATTCCGATACACGTTTAACATATTGACGTGCATTTGCCGGTAATTCTTCTAAAGTCTTACAAGCAGTAATATCTTCTGACCAACCTGGTAACTCTTCATAAACTGGTGTACATTCAGCCAATTGTTGTAGACTAGCTGGATAATGTTCAATACGTGTACCGTCTGCTGTTTCATAGGCTACACAAATTTTCACTGTTTCTAACCCTGACAATACATCGATTGAATTCAATGATAAATCAGTTAATCCAGAGATACGTTTAGAGTGACGCATCACAACAGAGTCAAACCAACCAACACGGCGTGGACGGCCAGTAGTTGTACCAAATTCACGTCCAACTTCTCTGATTTGATCACCAACTGTATCAAATAATTCAGTTGGGAAGGCACCTTCACCAACACGAGAAGTATAAGCTTTGGCTACACCAACAACTTTGTTAAAGCGTGTTGGTCCAACACCAGTACCAACTGTCGCACCACCTGAAACTGGGTTAGATGACGTTACATATGGGTATGTACCTTGGTCGATATCCAATAGGTTACCTTGAGCACCTTCAAATAATACATTTTCACCACGGTCTAAGTAGTCATTAATAATCACTGAAGTATCCGCTACAAAGTGCTTAATTTCTTGACCATAAGCGTAGTATTCAGCATAGACTTCTTCAAAGTCTAAAGGTTGACCACCATAGATTTTGGTAATAATTTGATTATTATAATCAAGATTAGCTTTTAACTTCGCTGCAAAAGTATCTTTTTCCAATAAGTCACATACGCGAATACCACTACGGCTAGCTTTGTCAGTATAAGCTGGGCCAATACCTTTAATTGTTGTACCAATTTTGTCGTCGCCCTTAGCTTCTTCTTGAAGATGGTCCAACTCAATATGATAAGGTAAAATCACATGGGCACGGTCTGAAATACGCAAGCCGCTCACATCAATGCCATGGTCCTTTAGGTAGTTCAATTCTTTAATCAATGCTTTCGGATTTACAACAACGCCGTTTCCGATGACAGATAACTTCTCAGATGAAAAGATACCTGATGGAATTAAGTGTAATGCGTACTTTGTGCCGTCAAATTGAATCGTGTGACCTGCGTTGTCCCCACCTTGGTAACGTACGATCACAGATGCATCTTTCGCTAGAAAATCGGTAATTTTACCTTTACCTTCGTCTCCCCACTGTGTACCTACTACGACAATCCCTGACATAAATGATTTTCCTCTCTGTTATGCAAACATTTCATCATCAGTTCTAAAGCTCACTGATGAAAATTTGTTAAATTCTTTTGTAAAAATAAGTTTCACTGTCCCACGCGCACCGGACCGGTTTTTCTCGATAATAACCTCTACGATATTATCTTCCAATCTCGGTTCGCCACCACCATCATCTTCTTCGCCCTCGCCACGTTCGTAATAATCATCACGATATAGGAAGGCAACGATATCCGCATCCTGCTCGATTGATCCCGACTCACGAATGTCAGAAAGAACGGGACGTTTATCCTGTCGCTGTTCCACACCACGTGATAACTGAGATAACGCGATTACAGGCACGTGTAATTCTTTGGCAATTTTCTTTAATTGTCGCGAAATATCAGACACTTCTTGTTGTCTGTTTTCATTTCGTTTACCAGACCCTTCAATTAATTGAAGGTAGTCTATCACAATTAAGTCCAGCCGCCCACGCTCTTTAAGTAGGCGTCTACTCTTAGAACGAATTTCGGTTACTCTGATACCTGGTGTATCATCGATATAAATATCTGCTTCCGATAGCGCCCCTGAAGCAACGATCAAATCTGACCATTCATCTTCTGTTAACTGTCCAGTCCTTAAATGACCAGCATTTATACTACCTTCCGCACAAATCATACGATTTACCAGAGATCCAGCCCCCATCTCCAAAGAAAAGACCGCGACAACACCATCTTGCTTAGTAGCCACATTCTGTGCGATATTCAAAGCAAAGGCTGTCTTACCAACGGCTGGACGTGCTGCCAGAATAATCAACTCTTCTGGTTGCAGTCCAGCTGTCATGGCATCCAGATCAGGATAACCAGTTGGAATCCCTGTTACGTCCTGACCATTTTTAGATAAATCATCTAAATTTTGCATAGACTCGAACACGACATCTCGAATATGGATAAACCCATTTCGATTTCGATTCTCTGCTACATTTAAAATAGACTTCTCAGCCTCATCTAAAATGACAGATACTGACTCTTCTTGCTCAAAACTCTCGCGGGCAATCTTATTAGAAGCTTGAATCAGCTTTCTCAATAAAGATTTCTCTTCAACTATGCGGGCATAATATTCCGCATTCGCTGCAGTCGGCGTATCATTTGCCAATTGGAAAATGTACTCATAGCCGCCAACATTTTCAAGCATATGCATGTTATTTAATTTTTGTTGAACCGTTAACGCATCAATTGCCTCATCATCCCGGTTCAGTTCTTCCATCGCTTCAAAAATAAGTTGGTTTGCACGACTATAAAAATCATCGGCAGAAACATACTCCAGCACTGAAATGAACACATCGGAATCAAGTAAGATGGCACCGAGCACAGCTTGCTCAGCCTCTATACTTTGAGGCGGTGTTGTATGATCTAAATTCTCCGCCAAGTCAGCACCTCCATCACCTAACTATTATACTAAAAAACATAAGCACATTGATATAAAAATTGAATAAAATAGGAGGCCAGGAATACATCCTAGCCTCCAATATATAGATAGACTAGCCCTATTCTTCGACGATATGTACGCGAATAGTAGCTTCAACCTCATGATGTAATTTTACAGGTACATTTGTGTAACCAAATGAACGGATTGGTTCGTCCAAGTCCATTTTACGTTTATCTAATTTAATACCGTATTGTTTCAACATACCAGTAGCAATTTGTTTAGATGGGACTGAACCAAACAAACGGCCGTCTTCTCCACCCTTAGCTTTAATCGTTACGACTGTTTTCTCGTCTTCGATTTTAGCTTTTAAGTCTTTTGCTTCTTGTAATTCTTCTTGCGCTTGTTTCTCGTTGGCTTTTTCTTTACCACGTTGCGCAGAAACAGCACTTGATGTAGCTTCTTTGGCTAAACCCTTTTTCAATAAGAAGTTTTGTGCATAGCCATTAGGGACTTCTTTTACTTGACCCTTTTTACCTTGATTTTTAACATCTTGTAGAAAAATAACCTTCATGATTATTCATCCTCCTCATCTTTATCCATAATAACAGATTTTAACATTTCTACTGCTTCAGAGACAGTCACACCTGAAATTTGTGTAGCAGCATTCGATAAATGACCACCGCCACCTAACTCTTCCATTGTACGTTGAACATTAATCGTTCCAAGACTACGTGCAGAAATACCCACACGACCGTCTTCTCTTAAATAAACCACAAAAGAAGCATCCACGTTACGCATAGATAGCAAAGTATCCGCTGCTTGGGCAGCCGTAACTGAGTCATATACATCCTTATCTTCACCACTAGCAATACCCAGATTGCCAGAAATCAATTCCACATTTTCAATTAATTGATTACGTTTAATATAGTCCGTTAAGTCCTCTTTCAGTAGGTTTTGAATCATAAATGAATCAGCACCTACAGATTTTAAGTAACTAGCCGCATCAAAGGTTCTTGACCCTGTACGTAGAGAGAAATTACGTGTATCCACAATCATACCCGCTAACATAGCAGTTGCTTCAATTCGTTTGATTGGTTCACTTTCTTGATTTTGATACTCGAAGAACTCTGTAATTAACTCACTTGCAGAAGAAGCATAAGGCTCAATATATTCTAACAATACATTATCCGGTACTTCTTCCCCCTTACGGTGGTGGTCAATAATAATAACAGGTCTATTCGGTGTAATCAAGTCTGGTGCAGTGGTAATTGACGGACGATGTACGTCCACCAAGAATAATAGTGAATCCTGTGCCATCAACTCTTCTGCTTGTTCAGGCGAGATAATTGATTCCGCAATTGATTCATCCTTACGTAACTCCACCAATAAACGTTCAATATCATCATTAATACGACTTTCATCAATAATCACATAACAAATTTGGTTATTCATTTGAGAAATACGACGAATACCCAAGCAAGCACCAACAGCATCCATATCTGGGTAATCATGCCCCATAACGAATACTGAAGACGTGTTTTGAATCATTGTTGAAATAGTATTGGCGATTTGACGTGAACGTACACGTGTACGTTTTTCCATAGGGTTTGTCTTACCACCATAATAACGCGCTTTTTGATTTTTAGTACGGACAACGACTTGGTCACCACCACGACTTTACGCAAGATCTAAGTTAGACTGTCCTTGTTCAGAAATATCATCCACATCAATAACGTCATCTTTCTCCTGGTATGAAATCCCCATAGAAATCGTTAATGGTGTATTGGCCTTTGATGTTTTCTCACGAAGGGTGTCAACGACCCCAAACTTGTTCTCTTCCATTCGAGACAACTGACCATAGGTTGATACCAGCAAGAAATGGTCATCATCCAAACGTTTAATATAAGAATCATAATTCTTAGCCCACTTAGATAAATCACTCGTTACCAAGTTGTCAATCATAGATTTTCTTCTATCATTCATTGAAGATACCGTTTCATCATAATTATCGATCACAATATGACCAATTACAATACGGCCAAGGTCAGCATTCTTAGCAATAATGCCGTACTTGGTTGCATCAATAAAGTACATAGCATGCTCATCTCTTAAATAAGTTACCTCGAAATGCGCATTCTTCCACTGGAATCGTTTAGCTTTCAGTGACGGGTCTTCACGGAATTCCTTGTACAATTCAAAAATTTCTTCATCTAAATCATTAATATCTAATCCAATGATTTCCTTCTGGTAGAAGTACTTTTGTAAAAAGGGGTTTACCCATTCAATTGTTGGGTCATCTTCATCGAAGACAATAATACCAATAGGCATATTCAATAGAATTTCACTTTGTACAGATTTAATCTGGTTACCTAATCCTAAGATATAATCACTCAAGGCGGTTAACATCTGGACCAAAGCAAAAGCAAGTAAACCTATTACAACAACAATCAAACCAACAATTACAAAACCCATTTGTATACTAACTGTTGCACTAATACCAATCACGATAATTAATAATAATAGCGCAATAATAAGTGGCCATATAATTGCCGACTTCAATAAGAAAGAAGGTATTTTAGACTGCCAATTCTCTCTTTTCATAATAATCTCCTCTAGGTCAAAATTCGACACTTTAACATATACCATTTTAACACAATCTTAAAAAACAATCATTTTTATACAATTTAAGATTTTATCGAACAGATGTTCTCATTATATTGTTTCACGTGAAACAATATAATAGTATCTAATCGTAATGGGACTGTTGATTTCTAGACATAAAAAGTATACGTATTGTAAAAATAACTAAAACCTTATTATTATATAAGCATTTTGAAAAATAGATAAGCTCCTATCCTACAGTTGACAGTTGCTATGGCCTTGTCTTTGTCTTTGGGAAGGAAATATAAATATTTTTAAACGTTTTTAAGTAATTAGAAAATAGATATAGGATTCTTTAAATCGATATCATTCATATCTTATCAAAAATATCAAAGTCAAAGACCTCTTTAAGAAATATACGATATGAATGTTTCACGTGAAACATTCGTATTAATGATAGCGAGTCTTCAAGATTACAAGTTTTATAAAGTGTATACTCTCCGATACAGGAATCTTCCCACAGTCCACTAACAAATGATTCTAACGAAGTCATATTTCATTCTATCAATTTACCTTTGATTAATCTTATCCACCTAGCAAGTTAATCCTAAAAGCAACTGATTATTATACAGGTCCTATCAATATTCACTATAAGCTACTTGTTCACCGTACCTCAAATTGATGAATGAAAGCAATTATCCAATAGCTAGCTGCTCGCTACAATTAGAATGGATTTTGTCCAAAATTTCTTTTTATCATTACTAGCTCTATACCAACTATGATTTTTATTAGGATAAGAATGGATACAACTTCCGTAAATCTCTGATTGATAATCCCAAGAATTTTGCCGATAGCTTAATTGGTACCGTCGTAATTGTTTAATCATTAGTCACATATCTTTATATGGTAACCACCGATACAATAAACCAGATATGATTAACTAACGGCCTTAATGACAATAGAATGGAATGCTACATTAACTTCTCTCCTTACCACGAGTCGATATTGAAAATAAGTCGACAATTAATAATGTTTCACGTGAAACATTATCGAAGATCAAATTGACTTCCAGTTTATTGGAGTTATGAAATAGCTACTGTATAATCTTAAATCCGCAGAACTCATACGGTTACGGTTAGTCTTATCTATAATAATGAGAAAATTAACTTACCAGCTATTGAATAGCTACAATTACATCAATACATCATATTATCTACTAATCTTAGTCTTTAATGAATTTCTTTAGTTTACTACTATAGAATATTTTAGAATAACACACAGTACACAGTGCTAAAAATAAATATTTATGTCACGGAAAACTCAATATACGCATACGCCATTAAAATCTCTTACCACTAGTATTTTGTCTTTACCTGCAACATATAAATCCTATTTATCTTACAACCTTCAATTTACACCAGAGAAAGACTAAACAGGGCTTCTTTTATGGAGGAGGTTTGTTTCACGTGAAACATAATTAATCACGCTTTTTTTCTAGGTTTATATAAATAATTTTTGTAAAAAAGAAAGTAAAATTTTTTTTTATCAATGTAAGTTAGTAACTAAGACATCCATCTATATAGCAGTAGCCATGAGCGGCTAATAATTATTCCTAATATATCGAATGTTATCCAAATGTGGCGAGGGTCTATTGCTTTTTTCTCTTTAAATATTGATTTGGAAAGATCACCCAGAATTAATCAGTTTGTATAAGGGTTTTATAAACCTTAGGCATTTACGTTTACCACACATAGAGGAATAATCAATACTGAAGAGGAATGTTTCACGTGAAACATTCCTCTAGATTTTTAAAAAAACATAATTAAAAATGTCAGCATCTAAAAAAAAACATAAGTCATTCTATAATCACAGAAACTTTTGTAACTAATTGTAGTAAAGCATCGATTTTACTTTTAACAGGTGAAGGAAATGGTGAATGGTGATTGATTTTAGAAACCGGTACCCTACAAACTGTCTAAAATAAGCCTTATTAATAGGATATTAGCCAAAAAATACAGTGAAAAACTCATGTATTAACCCTTTAATGAACAAGACCTTGGTCAATCATAATATATAAGAGAAATTCAATAAATAGATCCTTATTAACTCTTGCCTGCTACTAAAAAATTACCAATTAAGTAAGGATTGGAATAAGATAAGCAAGTAAGAAGGGCGCGCTTATTAATACAGTTCCACGTGAAATGTCATTAAAACCAAGTAACAGATAATTCTTCTTATTCTACTTTTCTAAGTTATATTTATACTTTTCTCTCCGTTATTCACTTATTTCAAGTGTAACTAATATTGTACCCATTCAAAATTCTCCTTAACTTCCCCTATTAGATTGTTATATTCATGCTTAAAATATATCAATGCTTTGCTTTCTTCTTCTTTATGCAAACTCATTTACTTGTGAAATTTCACATCTATATTCACTTGAAAAGAGATACGCCACCCATTCTTTTCTACTTTTGCTGCCAAATGAATATATCTCTTTACTTTTATACGAATAATCACCATCTTTTAATTGCTTATCTTTTATCTAATTTTACCTCTCTTACCCTATTTTTTTAACTTAAAGCCACTTTCAACCCATAGTCTCTTTTTAAAAATTGCAATCTTTTCATCTAAACTCCCCTCACTGTACTACAACAATTAGTTTTCGTATATGTTATATATCCTTACATGAAATAGACTATTTTTGCTTTTAATTTAATTTTCAAACACTTATATACCGTCAATTTATCCACATCATTATGCTGCCATTTTTAACAACAGGTTTCATGTGAAACATGCACTTCATTAAAAATAGTCGGTTAGAATCTAGTTTCCACATGTGAATAAACCATCTATACACAGGAATCTACTCAAAATTTTGGTTTCTATCCACAAGGCAATTGCCTACAGCAACAGGGGAATTCGAATGAATTTTCGACTTAGTCACAGGCTTATCCACAAACACATGTTTCCTATTTTGATTATGATTTTCAAGAGGCTTAATTCATCTCTCTTCCTATTATTAAAACAATAAGAGATAGTATTAAAAACGATTAATAGAAATATTAATAAATTATGAACAAAATGCTATTTTTTCTTGAAATTTTATTCTAGTTCATGTAAAGTATCTTAAAATCTAAATGATTAGAATCAAATTATAAAATTTATTGAAATATCATTTTTAAAGGAGCTGAAACCATGTCCTCTAACCAGGTATTATTAGAAATTAATCATTTACATACAGGATTTCGTTTTGGCGATGAGTACTTTAATGCTGTCGATGATGTTACTTTGACTTTGAATGAGAATGAAGTCCTTGCCATTGTAGGGGAGTCAGGGTCTGGTAAAAGTACTTTAGCTACCTCGATTGTTGGTTTACATAATCGAAATAATACGCAAATCCAAGGAGAAATTCTCTATAGAGGGAATAATCTTTTAGAAAATAGTGAAGCGCAGTTTAACAAAATTAGGGGAAATGATATTGGGATGATTTTCCAGGATCCTTTAGGTTCTTTAAACCCCTTGATGACAATACAAGATCAAATTGAAGAAACTTTATTGTATCATTCTGGTTTATCCAAATCTCAACGTCTTGCGAGGGTGGAGGAACTATTAACACAGGTTCAAATCCCTCATCCAAAACGTGTGATGAAACAATATCCGCATGAATTATCTGGTGGTATGCGCCAACGTGTGGTGATTGCAATTGCTTTAGCAAACAAGCCAGCCATTATTATTGCTGATGAGCCGACTACTGCCTTAGATGTGACTGTGCAGGCGCAAATCTTAGATTTGATGAATGATATTCAAGATGAAACGGGATCTGGCATCCTATTAATTACCCATGATTTAGGGGTAGTTGCACAAACGGCAGATAAGGTAGCCGTGATGTATGCCGGTGAGGTAGTTGAAATTGCTGATGTGTTTGAACTATTTAATAATCCAAAACATCCTTATACGCGATCACTACTGAATTCAGTGCCACACGAGCTTGAGAATGAGGAAGATGAACTTCATGTTATTCAAGGGACTGTGCCTTCACTGCAAAACCTGCCAAGAAGGGGTTGCCGTTTTGCTAGTCGTATTCCATGGATTGATGATAGTGAGCATGAAGAAAATCCGACCATGCATGAGCTGGCCCCAAATCATTTCGTGAAATGTACTTGTTGGCAGCATTTCCATTTCCCTGAGGAAGCGGATGTTGCGGACTTGAAGGAAGGGGTCGAGTAATGGGATTTATTGAAGTAAAAGATTTGAAAGTACATTATCCTATACGCGGCGGATTCTTTAATACGGTACAGGACAATGTATTTGCCGTGGATGGTGTTGATTTAGAAATTGAAAGTGGTAAAACTTACGGCCTAGTTGGTGAATCGGGTTCTGGCAAGACGACTATCGGCCGTGCCATTATCGGTTTGGAGAAGGCGACTGCTGGACAGATTTTATATGAAGGAACCGATGTCACCAATAAAGCGCGGAAGCGGTCTGGTAAATATGGCGAGTATAACCGTAATGTTCAGATGATCTTTCAAGATTCGACTATGTCCTTAAATCCGAAGAAACGGATTTTAGATGTGATCGCTGAACCAATTCGCAATTATTATCAATATTCCGAAAAAGAAGTGAAGCATCGGGTAATCGAGCTGTTAGAGATTGTTGGTTTGAATGAAGATACAATCTATAAGTATCCGCATGAATTCTCGGGTGGTCAACGGCAACGTTTAGGGGTTGCGCGGGCTGTAGCCAGTAACCCTAAACTGATTATTGCCGATGAACCTACTTCAGCCTTGGATTTATCGGTTCAAGCGCAGGTTTTAAACTTTATGAAGCAAATTCAAAGTGAATATAACTTGAGTTACTTGTTCATTTCCCATGACTTAGGGGTTGTGGAACACATGGCAGATGAAATTGCCATTATGCATAAAGGACGATTTGTTGAGCGTGGTTCCAATAAAGAAATTTTCAATAACCCGCAACATATTTATACCAAACGGTTATTGGCTGCAATTCCTGAAATGGATCCGAATAAACGTGCTGAGATTAAAGCACGACGTCAGCAAATTGATGCTGAGTATCAAAAGACGTCTAACATTTATTATGATGAAAATAATCGTGTTTATGATCTATATCCATTCTCAGACAATCATGATGTTGCCTTTGATCAATCATTGAAAGGGGGCAATTAATATGTGGAAGACAATATTTAGAAGAGTTCTGCTGATGCTCCCGCAAATTTTAATTTTGAGTATCTTAGTATTCGCGGTAGCTAGATTGATGCCTGGTGACCCTTTTACAGGGCTTATCACACCAGAAACTGATCCTTCAACGATTGAAGCCTTGCGTGAACGGGCTGGTTTGAATGAACCGATTATCGTCCAGTATTTTAATTGGTTGAAGAATGCCTTCCAGGGTGACTTTGGGATGTCTTATACCTATAAATTGCCAGTATCCACTTTAATTGGTGGACGAGCGGTTAACACGATCTTCCTGTCACTGCTCACTTTGATTTTTACCTACTTAATAGCCTTACCACTTGGGATTTTATCAGGTCGTTATAATAATACTTCTTTTGACAAAGGGGTCGTATTATACAACTTCATTTCCTACGCAATTCCAACTTTCGTACTTGCCTTACTAATGGTTTGGCTGTTCGGGTATGAGTTGCAGTGGTTCCCAACAAATGGGTCGGTATCTACTGGATTAAGTGCTGGCACACCTGCTTATTATTGGGACCGATTCTACCATATGTTACTACCAGCAATTACCTTCGCCTTGCTTAGTACAACAGGAATCATCCAGTATTTGCGGAGTGAGGTAATTGATGCAAAACAGCAAGACTATGTGAAGACGGCTCGGTCTAAAGGGGTACCTGAGAATGTGGTGTACAACCGTCACATTTTTAGAAACTCGCTATTACCAGTGGCTTCAACATTTGGTTATGAAATTACGGGTTTAATCGGGGGTTCAGTATTTATTGAACAAATCTTCGCTTATCCTGGTATGGGTCAACTCTTCATTCAATCGATTTATAGTCGTGACTATTCGGTCATTACTGCCCTGGTATTGATATTTGGTATCTCAACAATTCTAGGTACGCTACTTTCTGACATTATTATGACGATTGTAGATCCTCGTATTCGGATTGATTAGGGAAGGGGTGATGACGAATGGAAAATTATAAAAAAACAACTGACCAAGATGCGATTGCACAAGAATTAGCTAGTGCACCGCCAACTGGTTTGCGCGTAATTTGGCGTGAATTTTTAAAAGATAAACTAGCACTATTTAGCATAATCTTCTTTATTCTTATTATTCTTGGGGTATTCATTGGGGCAATTGTCATCGACCAAGATGAAGTATTGCGAATTTCTCTATTAGATTCCTATATGCCACCTAATGATGATTTTATCTTAGGAACTGATTCCGGTGGTCGTTCTATTTTTGGCCAACTCATTATAGGTGCTAGAAACTCCATTACGATTGGTTTTACTATTACGGCACTGACCAGTATCGTTGGAATCACGGTTGGCTTGGTTGCTGGTTACTATGGTGGTATTATTGATAATTTCTTGATGCGGATCATTGATTTTATCATGTTACTTCCAACCACCATGTTGATCATCGTATTTATCACACTGGTTTCAGACTATAATGTGTGGACATTCATCCTCATCATGAGTGCCTTCTATTGGGTAGGGCAAGCGCGGTTAATCCGTAGTAAAGCCTTATCTGAGAGTCGAAGAGATTATATCTCAGCATCAAGAACGATGGGGACACCAACTTACAAGATATTATTTAGGGAAATTCTCCCGAATTTAAGCTCTCTGATCATCGTAAATGTCACTTTGAACTTTGCCGCAAATATCGGTATTGAAACTGGGTTAAGTTATTTAGGATTTGGGTTACCTACTTCCACACCTAGTTTAGGGACATTGGTCAGCTACGCTCAGTCACCAGATATTCTGGAAAATAAGACTTGGGTATGGCTACCTGCATCACTACTGATTTTAGTATTGATGCTTTGCATTAACTATGTGGGTCAAGCATTAAAACGATCTGCAGATGCAAAACAACGTTTAGGGTAATTATATTTTTAAAAATTACAACATCACAATTTAGTTTAGGAGGAAAGTGTATGAAGAAATGGTATAAGTTATTGGGTTTAACAGCTGCAGCCAGCTTGGCTTTAGTGGCGTGTGGTAACAGTGATAGTGAAACTGCAGAGTCATCTTCTAGTAGTGAAAGTGGTGAGGTAGTTGCACCTGAACTAGCGACTACAGTCGATAACGAGGGTGATGCAATTGATGGTGGTACTTTACAAGTTGGTTTAGTAACGGACTCACCTTTCCAAGGTATTTTCTCTTGGGAGTTTTATGAAGATGCTTATGATGCAAAAATTATGGAGTTTGGTTTCGAGTCATTATTTGGCACTGACGATGACTTCCAAATTGACGACTCCGGTAAAGCCACATTGGCATTAGATCAAGAAAATAATAAAGCAACAATTACCTTAAAAGAAGGCTTGAAATGGTCTGATGGTGAACCATTAACTGCCGAAGATGTGATTTACTCTTATGAAGTCATTGGTCACCCTGATTATACTGGTATTCGTTATGATGGTACCTTCCAAAACGTAGTCGGTATGGAAGAATACCACAGTGGGGAAGCTGATACGATTTCTGGTATCACGCAAGTCGATGATGTCACTGTTGAAATCGAATTCCAAGAAGTAAGTCCTTCAATGCTTCAAGCAGGTGGGGGTGTTTGGTCATACGCAATGCCTAAACACTATTTAGAAGACGTTCCAGTAGCTGAATTAGCTTCATCTGAGAAAATCCGATCTACACCAGTTGGAGACGGTCCTTTCCGTATTACCAAAGTAACACCAGGTGAGTCAGTTGAATACGAAGCCAATGAATATTACTGGCAAGGTGAACCTCAATTAGACAACGTTGTCGTTGAAGTAGTGCCTTCAAGTTCAATTGTCCCTGCCTTAGAAAATGGTACTTATGACGTAGCTTTAAGTATGCCAACTGATTTATATGCAAGTTACGCTGAACTGCCTGGCTATACATTACTAGGTCGTGAAGAATTATCTTATACATATATTGGATTTAAGTTGGGTAAATGGGACGCTGAAGCCGGTGAAGTTGTTTATGATGAAGATGCCAAAATGGCGGATAAATCCCTTCGTCAAGCTATGGGATATGCCATTGATAACGACGCTGTAGCACAACGTTTCTACAACGGCTTACGTTCAAATGCCAACACTGTTATCCCACCAGTATTTGGTAGTTTTGGTGCAACAACCGAAGAAGTACCTGGTTACTACTATGATGCAGATAAAGCCAACCAATTATTAGACGATGCTGGCTATGTAGATACTGATAACGACGGTATTCGTGAAGATTCAGATGGTGAACCATTACAAATTAACTTTGCCTCAATGGAAGGTGGAGAAACGGCTGAGCCAATTGCACAATACTATATCCAAGCTTGGAAAGAAGTTGGTTTGGATGTTCAATTAACAGATGGTCGTTTACTAGAATTCAACAGTTTCTATGACCGTATTGAAGCAGATGATGAAAATATCGATATCTATCAAGCAGCTTGGGGTACTGGTAGTGATCCTGCGCCAAATGGCTTATACGCGCGTAATTCTGCCTTTAACTTTACGCGTTGGGCGACTGAAGAAAATGACCAATTCATGGCTGACTTTACAAGTGCAGAAGCTTTTGACGAAGAATTCCAACGTAACACCTTTGTTGAATGGCAAAAATACTTCTCTGAAGAAGCACCAGTTATTCCAACATTATTCCGTCAAGAAGTTATGCCTGTTAACAACCGCGTAAAACACTTTGACTATGCTAATAACCCAGCGGATGACTTTGGATGGCACACAGTTGAAGTAACAGCTGATGCACCAGTATCAGAATAAAGTGATTTAAACTAGATATTACAACCATTTTTAGATAGTGATTAGGCGTATGTGGCGTGGCCATATACGCCTTTTTATTAGATAATTTTAATTTATCCTCATATTTATTAGATTTTTTTCATTTTACCTATTGCAATCATTATGATTTTGCGTTATATTAAATTCACATTAGAAAACGAAAGAGGTAGTCTCATGAAAAAGACAGCACAAGTGGTCATTATTATTAATAAACAGGACTTTACGAATTAGTGAGTTTCACTAATAACAAATCGTAAGTCCTATTCGTGCTTGTTAACGCTGAATGGGACTTAGGCCTCCCACCAGCGCGTGGGGGGCCTTTTCTTTTGCTAATAAATTGCTGATATTGTTACTTAGAAATTAAACTTAAAGGAGTTGCTCAATATGACTGACAAATTAAACTGGGATGAATTAGATTTTTCTTATACGGAAGTACCATACCGCTGGCGTGCATACTGGAAAGATGGCGAATGGTATAAAGCCGGATTAGAAACAGATCCTCAATTACCAATTCGTGAAGCTGCTCCAATCGTCAACTACGGCCAAGGGGTATTCGAAGGTAATAAAGCTTATGGTACAAAAGATGGCAAGATCGTTTTATTCCGTCCAGATGAATTTGGTGAACGTTTAAACCGTGGTGCTCGTCGTATGGCGATGCCAGAAGTACCAGTTGAAGAATTTGTCCGTGCCTGTAAGGAAGTTATTAAAGCTAACCGTGACTATGTGCCACCATATGGCCACAACGGTGCTGCAATGTTCATCCGTCCTATGTTATTAGGTATCGGTGACCACGTACAAGTATCAGCAGCTGAAGAATACTTATTTACAATCTACGTAACACCAGTTGGTCCTTTATATAAAGGTGGATTAGCACCACATAACTACATCATCGACCACGAACATGACCGTGTAGCAGCTGATGGTACTGGTAACATCAAAGCAACAGCTAACTACGCATCAACATTAGCAACAGCTAAACGTATCCAAGAATCTGGTTACGATGACGTATTATACTTAGACCCAGCAACACATACTAAAGTAGATGAATTCTCATCAGCAAACTTCTTTGCTATCGAGAAAGATACAAACAAATTTGTAACACCTAAATCAGACACAGTATTACCTTCAATCACTAAAAAATCATTGTTATGGTTAGCGGAACATCGTTTGGGCTTAGAAGTTGAAGAGGGCGATATTAAAGTAGATGACTTTGACAAATATTCTGAAGCAGGGGCTATGGGTAACGCGGCTGTTATCTCTCCAGCTGGTTCTGTAACATACAAAGACAACCGTCACGTATTCTTCTCAGAAACTGAGGTTGGTCCAGTATCACAAAAATTATACAAAGAATTAACGGGTATCCAATTTGGTGAGTTAGAAGCACCTGAAGGATGGATTGTAGACGTTGATGAAGATTAATCATTTTACCAAATGCCTTTTAAACCAAGCATAAATTAGTTTAAATGGATGATTATGAAGAAAGAAGGAAGATAAATATGTCTCTATCAGTAAACCTACCAAATTTAACAATTGGTGTTGATGCCTTTGATGCAATTGATGAATATTGTAGTCAATTTGGTACAACCGTCGCGATTCTAGGTGGTGAAAAAGCCTTGGCAGCCAGTAAGGAACGTTTAACTGCTGCCCTAGAAAAATCATCATTAGAAGTGGCAACCGTACAAGTCTACGGTAAGGAAGCTTCATATACCAATGTTGAGAAAATGAAAGCTATCAAAGAAGTGCAAGATGCGGATATGATCTTTGCAGTTGGTGGGGGACGCGCGATTGATACAATTAAGGTAGTAGCTCGTGACTTAGACAAACCATTATTCACTTTCCCAACTCTAGCTTCAGTTTCAGCGCCAACTTCGTCAGTATGTGTTATGTACCATGATAACCATGAGATGGCTGGTTTAGCTTATCGTAAAGCACCAGCTGACCATACCTTCATCGATACACAAATCATCGCTGAGGCGCCTGTTGAATACTTATGGGCTGGTATTGGTGATTGTATGTCTAAAGAAGTAGAGACTAGTTTTTCTTCACGTGGCAGAGACCTAAGCTTTGAAAATCGTTTAGGTGTAAATATTGTCAAAGGTACGAATGATAAATTGATGGCTGTTGGTGCTGAAGCTTTAGAAGCTGTACGTAACCAAGAAGCAAACCAGGCTTTAGAAGATGTTGTTCTTGAAATTATTGGTGCATCAGCTTATGCGTCTGTATTAGTGGAAAATGACATCAACTCAAATATGGCACATGCCTACTACTATGGCTATACTGTTCTGCCACAAGCTCATGAACACTTACACGGTGAGGTAGTATCATATGGTATCTTGTTATTACTAACAATGGACCAACAATTTGAATACCGTGATCGCATGAAAGCATTCATGGAATCAATTAAATTGCCAACTAAATTGGCAGCTCAAGGGGTAACAACGCAAGAAGATATCGACAAATTAGTTGATAAAGCGATGACTATGGACGATTTAACATTCTCTCCATATACCATTACCCGTGAAAAATTTGAACAAGCAATTAGAGATGTTGAAGCTTTAGACTAATCAGATTTTCCTCCTTAGAACATGAGATTAAACAAGTAATCAACATACTTAACATAGGAATTCTCCTAAAAACGAGTTGTGACTAGTGTCACAGCTCGTTTTGCTTTATCATATAATGTGTAAGCGTATTCTAAATTACACACTAAAGGAGTTTATATATGAAAATTGAACACGTTGCTTTATGGGTGACTGACTTAGAACTTGTCAAAGCATTTTATGAAAAATACTTTGAAGCCAAGGCAGGTGACCGCTACCACAATCCTAAAACGCGTTTTTCATCATACTTTTTAAACTTTGATGAGGGCAGTCGACTAGAATTAACGAATAAAAAGCATTTAAGCCCCCGTATTGCCGATGCTTTAGGTTACGGACACATTGCCCTAGCAGTAGGTGATAAAGAGGCTGTAGACGCAAAAACAGCCCAATTAGTCGCTGATGGGTTCCCACTTTTATCTGGTCCACGAACAACCGGTGATGGTTACTATGAATCTGTAGTCCAAGACCCAGAGGGCAATCTGGTCGAAATTACAACAAATTAAGTTAGTTTAAACGTAGAAAAAAAACCATTTCACCAGAAGGCGAAATGGTTTTTTGATTAGTATTATTCTGCTGTAGTAAATGGAATTAAAGCCATAATACGAGCGCGTTTAATACCAGCTGTTAAAGTACGTTGGTGTTTTGCACATGTACCAGTTACACGACGTGGTAAGATTTTACCTTTTTCAGAAATATAACGTTTTAATAAATCTGTGTCTTTGTAATCTACATGATCAATGTGGTTAGCGCAGAAGAAACATACTTTTTTACGTCTACGACCACCGCGGCGTTGTGCTGCCATATTTTTTACCTCCCTTACTTATACCATTAGAATGGTAAGTCATCATCGGTAACATTGATTGAACCAGAACCATCATTAGATGATGGGAATGGGTTATCGTTACCATTGTTAAATGAAGAGGAGTTTTGATTAAAGCTGTTTCCATCAAATGGATCAGCATTTTGATTGTTATAGCTGTTGTTGTTTGCGTTATTGTTATTAAATCCACCAAAACCACTGTTATTATTATCAGAGGCAGGGCGGCTTTCAGTAACTGATTTTGATTCTAATAAACTAAAGTTATCAACCAAAATCTCAGTAACGTATACACGTTGTCCTTGGTTATTCTCGTAGTTTCGAGTTTGGATGCTGCCTTCAACACCTACTAATGAACCTTTACGGGTAAAACGCGCAAAATTCTCTGCTGCTTTACGCCAGATAACACAGTTAATAAAATCTGTCTCACGTTCACCTTGGGCATTTTTAAAGTTTCTTTCAACGGCAACGCTGAAAGATCCAACAGCAACGCCACTTTGCGTATAACGCACATCAACGTCACGAGTTAAACGGCCGACCAGTACAACATTATTAATCATGAAATAACTCCTCTCTCACGAAATATGTATTGTTAATTAGTCTTCGATTTTAGTAATCATATGACGTAAAATATTGTCATTGATTTTGGCAAGACGGTCGAATTCGTTGATTCCTTCCGCATCGTCAGCTTCCATATCAACTAAGTGGTAGATACCCTCTTTGTAATCGTTGATTTCGTACGCAAGACGACGTTTTGCCCAGTCTTTAGATTCATTAATTGTTACACCGTTTGAAGTTAAGATTTGATCGAATTGTTCAACCAAAGCTTTTTTAGACGCTTCTTCCATATCAGGACGAATAATGTATAAAACTTCGTATTTAGTAGTGTTTTCACTCATCAGACTTTTGCACCTCCTTTTGGTCTATTGGCTCTCAACATCCCTGAGAGCAAGGAGAGTATATAATACTCACAATAAAATATTTTAGCAAAACATTCAATATAAATCAAGTAATATCTATAATTTGAAATGGATATTTTTTATATATAGTTTATTACAATATTATTCTTCTGATTCTTCATAATCTGGTAATGCATCATCTGCGAATTCTTGCATACGAGAAATCATTTCATCAGAGGGTTCATCTGCTAATTGGGCATCAATAGCAGTTTTATTTTCTAGAGGTGTTGCTGCTAATGCTTCTTCAATTGCTTCTACTTTAGCAATTGCTGATACATATGAATCTTCAGCTAGACGGATTAAACGCACACCTTGTGTTGCACGACCTGTTTGCGAAATATTTTTCGCATGGAAACGAATAGCTATACCTTGATTGGTCATTAACATGATGTCTTCTTCTCCTGAAACGGTTGTTAAACCAACTAAGATACCATTTTTCTCGGTAACATTAATGGTTTTAACCCCTTTACCGCCACGGTTTTTAATACCATATTCGCTGGCTGGTGTTTGTTTACCGTAACCTTTTTCAGTAACCACTAGTACATTATCATCTGGTCCAAGTACGGACATACCAACCACTTGATCGCCGTCATTTAAACGAATACCGCGAACACCTGTAGCGGTACGACCCATGCTACGGACGTTTGTTTCTTGGAAACTTACGGCATAACCATCTTGGGACGCGATAATAATGTTGTCATCACCACTAGTTAAGACAACTTTCACTAATTCATCGCCTTCAGCTAGTTTCAAGGCGATTAACCCATTGTTACGGATATTGAAGTAGTCACTTGCATTGGTACGTTTTACAGTACCGTTTTTCGTTACGAATAATAAGTGTTCTTTTACTTCTGCGTCTTCAATTGGGGTCACGTTGATCATTGCTTGAACAGTTTCGTCTTGTTGTAGATTTAGCAGGTTAACAACTGGAATCCCTTTTGCAGCACGACCAAACTCTGGAATTTCATAACCTTTAGAGTGGAATACGCGACCAGTGTTGGTGAAGAATAGGACTGAGTCGTGGGTTGAGGTAGATAACATGGTTTCAACGAAGTCATCGTCGTTCATACTCATCCCCTTAACACCCGTACCTCCACGATTTTGAGCTCTAAATTCTACATCATCAATACGTTTGATATACCCATTTTGCGTTAAGGTAACAATCACGTTACTTTCTTCAATCAGGTCTTCATCATCGATATTGTGGATTTCACCAACCATTAACTCTGTACGACGGTCATCACCGAATTTACTTTCGATTTCAATTAATTCATCGTAAATGATTTGGTAACGCATTGTTTCAGATCCTAATACTTGGTTTAAGTAGTCGATTTGCGCCATTAATTCGGCGTGTTCTTTATCAATTTTCTCACGTTCTAAACCAGTTAGACGAACTAGACGCATGTCTAAGATAGCTTGCGATTGTTTATCTGATAGCTTGTAGTCCTCGATAAAACGGGCTTTCGCTTCGTCACCTGAACGTGATGTACGTAAGATATTCACAATTTCGTCGATATGGTCTAAGGCAATTTGCAACCCTTCTAGGATGTGGGCACGCGCTTCAGCCTTGTTTTTCTCGAAAATCGAACGACGACGGATAACTTCTTCTTGGTGAAGTAGGTAGTTTTGTAGGATTTCTTTCAAGCTTAGGGTACGTGGTACACCATTTACAATCGCTACCATGTTAATACCAAAGTTTGTTTGTAATTGCGTGTATTTGTAAAGGTTATTGACGATTACAGATGCGCTGGCATCTTTACGGCATTCAATAACGACACGCATACCTTCACGACCAGATTCGTCACGTACAGCGGTGATCCCTTCTACCCGTTTGTCGCGAGCTAGTTCAGCGATACGTTCGACTAATTTAGCCTTGTTCACCATGTAAGGAATTTCATGAACGATAATCCGTTCTTTACCTGAAGACAAGGTTTCAATGTCTAATTTAGCACGGACAATGATTGTCCCTTTTCCAGTCTCATAAGCCTTACGGATACCTGATTTCCCGATGACAATACCACCGGTTGGGAAGTCTGGTCCTGGTAAAGCCTCCATCAATTCGTTGGTTGTTGCGTCAGCGTTCTGCATTAAAATTTTAATGGCGCCGATGACTTCGCTTAGGTTATGGGTTGGGATATTGGTGGTCATCCCAACTGCGATACCGGTTGTCCCGTTTACTAATAGGTTAGGAAAGCGAGCTGGTAATACTTCTGGCTCACGCTCTTCACCGTCATAGTTAGGGATAAAATCAACGGTATCTTTATTCATGTCACGAACCATTTCGTGGGCAATCTTACTCATACGAGCTTCGGTATAACGCATAGCTGCGGCTTGGTCACCATCGACTGAACCGAAGTTCCCGTGACCATCTACTAGCATGTAGCGGTAAGAGAAGTCTTGGGCCATACGCACCATTGATTCATAGATAGCCGAATCCCCATGCGGATGATATTTACCCATTACGTCCCCAACGATACGGGCTGATTTTTTAAAAGGTTTATCTGAGGTAACTCCTAATTCATTCATCCCATAAAGGATACGACGGTGAACGGGTTTTAAGCCATCACGGACATCCGGCAGGGCACGTGCCACAATAACTGACATGGCATAATCAAGAAATGACGTCCGCATTTCTTGCGATATCTCACGTTGTGGGAATTGTTCTTTAATTTCTTCACTCATGAAACTTTTCCCTCCTTACTATAAATCGATGTTGGCGTAGGTAGCATTCTCTTCGATGAAGTCACGTCTTGGTTCAACGTGGTCACCCATCAACATATTGATGATTTTGTCTGCTTCTACTGCATCGTCTACGTTTACTTGTAATAATGTTCTGTTGGTTGGGTCCATTGTGGTTTCCCAAAGTTGTTCAGCGTCCATTTCACCCAAACCTTTATAACGTTGGATAGCTGGTTTTGGTGTCGCTGGGATAGTTTGTAGGTATTCTTCTAATTGCTTGTCAGTATCTAGGTAGACAATCTTTTTACCTTGACGGACTTGGTATAAAGGTGGCACTGCGATATAAACATAGCCAGCGTCCAAGATAGGGCGCATATAACGGTAAATTAAAGTTAATAGTAAGGCACGGATGTGGGCACCATCGACATCGGCATCGGTCATAATAACCAATTTGTGGTAACGTGCCTTGGTGATGTCGAAATCATTTTGCCAACCTGTACCCATTGCGGTAAATAATGAACGAATTTCTTCGTTGGCTAAAATTCTGTCCATCGAAGCTTTTTCAACGTTCAAGATTTTACCTCGAATCGGCAAAATAGCTTGGAAGTGACGTGAACGGCCTTGTTTCGCTGATCCACCGGCCGAGTTCCCCTCAACGATGAATAATTCAGATTCTTCTGGATTACGGCTTGAGCAGTCGGCTAATTTACCAGGTAGGTTGGAAATCTCTAGGCCTGATTTTTTACGGGTCATTTCACGAGCTCGCTTAGCTGCTAAACGGGCTTTAGAGGCTACAGTACCTTTATCGACAATACGACGGGCAATTTGCGGATTCTCTAGTAGGAACGTTTCAAAATGCGTCGCAAATAAATTATCGGTAATCGTTCGAACTTCAGAGTTTCCCAATTTCATTTTGGTTTGACCTTCAAATTGAGGATCCGGATGGCGAATAGATACAATTAAGGTGATCCCTTCACGCACATCTTCCCCCGTTAAATTATCTTCATTTTCTTTAATTAACTTTTGCGAGCGAGCATAGTTGTTAATCACACGTGTAAGAGCAGTCTTTGCTCCTGATTCATGCATACCACCTTCAAAAGTATGGATATTATTCGCAAAGCTTAAGATATTTGAGTGGAAGCCATCCGTGTATTGTAAAGCTACCTCTACTTCAATCCCATCTTGCTCATCTTCAAGATAAATCGGTTGTTCAAATAGAACATTTTTATCTTTATTCATGTACTCAATATATTCTTTAATCCCACCTTCATAGTGGTAAGAAGCTGTTTCTTGGTTTTCTGATCTAGCATCCATTAAAGAAATCCGTAAGCCCTTATTCAAGAAGGCTAACTCCCGGACACGTCGGTTTAAAACTTCAAATTCAAAGGTGGTTGTCTCGGTAAAAATCTCTGCATCCGGTTTAAAATGCACAACCGTACCATGGGTATCTGTATCACCAGTTTGTTCAACATCCGACACAATAGCGCCTTGGCGGAATTCTTGGTGGTAGATGCGGCCATTTTTATGGACATATACATGCAACCATTCAGAAAGGGCGTTTACAACAGAGGCCCCAACCCCGTGAAGACCACCGGATACTTTATACCCGCCACCGCCGAATTTACCACCGGCATGTAGGACAGTAAAGACTGTTTCTACCGCTGAACGACCGGTATTTGACTGGATATCAACGGGAATCCCGCGACCATCATCGACAACTGTAATAGAATTATCTTTTTCAATGGTGATTTTGATGTGACCCGCAAATCCTGCTAGGGCCTCATCAATTGAGTTATCGACAATCTCCCATACTAAATGGTGTAAACCACTAGCTGAAGTTGACCCGATATACATCCCTGGACGCTTACGTACAGCTTCTAGACCTTCCAATACTTGAATTTGGCTAGCATCATAGTCTTTCGCCAATTCGCGTTTCTTGGCCATTTTTTCTTCTTCAGAAACAAGGTCCTCTGGTTGGACGAGTGCTTCTTCATTGGTCAACATTTCATTTTCATTGTTGTTGTTTTCATTAGCATTGTTTGCCATTTTCCCACTCCTATTACGTGAATTATTCAATCTCAATAGCGCCATGGGATTTTAGGCCACGCCTAACCCGCACGCTTACTTATTCCGCTATCGCGCCTGCATCAATATTGAAAACCCTTGGTTCTTCAATTAATTCTCTTTGAATACCATCTAAACTTGTTGTTGTTAAAAAGGTTTGGACTTTCGACTGTATAGACTTCAATAAGTGGGTTTGCCGCTCATCATCTAATTCACTGAGTACGTCATCCAATAGTAAAATAGGGTATTCCCCTAAAACTTCATGCATGCATTCGATTTCTGCTAATTTCATACTCAATACAGTCGTCCGTTGCTGTCCTTGGGAACCAAATTTCTGCACATCACGGCCATTCACCTTAAAGGTCAAATCATCCCGATGTGGACCAACCAAAGTAACCCCTCTGGCAAATTCATGGTCTTTCTTCTCTTTAAATTTCGTCATCAACTGCTGGTAAATGGCATCTTCAGTCATATCTAAAGTCAACTCAATTGGACCACGATAAGCTAAAGTCAACTCTTCAAGCCCATGTGAAATGTTTGAATGGATGGGTTTAGCCCATGATTCCAGTTGGTCTACAAAACGTAGCCGTTGGTAAATAACATGGGTAGCAGACGCCGCTAACTGTTCAGTGAGAATATCTAAATAAATTTGATCTTGGGTTTCTTTATATAATAATTGCTTGAGGTAGGCATTTCGTTGTTTTAATAATCGATTATATTGAACCGACTCATACAGGTACTTCGGGCTCATTTGCCCAAGCTCCATATCAATAAACTTTCGTCTAAGTTGCGGGGCACCTTTAATCAGTTCTAAATCTTCCGGGGCAAAAAGGACCACATTCAATTTGCCAATATAATCACTCATCCGGTTTTGGTTTAAATGGTTCACTTTTGCGCGTTTACCAGATTTCGTGATGGTTAGCGCTAGTGGTAAATCTAGATTCGTTCTCGTTGATATACTACCTTCAATACGCGCAAAGTCTTGTTGCCAACGGATGGTATCTTTTTCATTGGCCGTACGGTGACTTCTTGCCAGTGACATCATATAAATAGCCTCTAATAAAGATGTTTTCCCCTGGGCATTCTCGCCAATAAAGACGTTCACCCCAGGAGAAAATGTGACTGTTAGATCTTCATAATTTCTGAAGTCCTTTAACTTAATGTTATTCAGCTGCATGTCCATCACCATGCGCTTCATGGCTTTCGATGATAAATTCACCTTCATTCGGTATTGCAATAACCATACCTGGATACAATTTACGTCCACGTCGGTTATCAATTTCACCGTCTACAACGACATCATTTTCTTGTAGATACCATTTCGCTTCTCCGCCAGTACCTATCGCACCAGAAATTTTTAATAACTGACTCAATGTAATATATGCTGTTTTAATTTTTACGATTTCAGCCATCATTTCACCCCACATTCATCTTCCAAATTCGCTCTTCACATAAAATAAATCGTCTCTTCTTGCCATCACCGGACACAGCTAGTGGTCCTTAGCAGATTCAACGATTTCACTTTTATTTATACACCCTTAATTATACGCTAATTTACCGTATTTAGCAAATAAAGGCCCTATATTAAAAGTTGGCATTTTAGATAGGGAAATACCTAGAATCTTACTTAAAGGGCTTAAAAGTCAAAAATTGGCACATTTTTATATGTAGACCAAAAAAAAGGACCAAAACCAGTAAATGATTTTGATCCTTATCCATTTGGCTAACCATATGAAAATGATTTGACCTTCGACATCAATTTTTAGCGGCTTTTGTCATTTCTCCAATTAGCTTCAATTAACCTCTTGGTGTACGAATTGGGGTAATCAATTGAACGAAATTGAAGTTATCAGTTTGGTCACTTGGTAATAAGGTGAAGGGGTGTGAAGATGACTGGAAGCCAATTTGTACATTTTGTTGACCAAATGATTTCAACGCTTCACGTAAGTAATCAGGGTTGAAGGAAATTTCTAAAGCTTCCCCTTCAGCTTTCACTACATTGATTTCTTCTTCTACATTCCCAACTTCAGCAGATTGACTAGATAAAATAATATTTTGGTCTGAAATATTCAAACGAACCACATTATTTTTACCTTCGTGACTTAAAATCAAAGCACGTTCAACAGCATTCACTAATTCACTCGCTGCCACTTCAATAATTGTTGAGTGGTCATTAGGTAATAAACGGTCTGTATTCGGGTAGTTACCTTCTAGTAAACGAGAGTATAGGTAAATATTACGAGCTTTAAACAATACTTGATTGTCTGTCACCATCATCTCAATGTCTTCATTACTATCCACAATACGGATTAATTCTTGTAATGAACGACCTGGAATATTGATATCTAACACTGTATCACCAGCTACTTCTGGCATTGTTAACGGCATAATGCGTTGACTTAAACGATGAGAGTCAGTTGCAACTGCTTTTAACTCACCATTCCCAATTTCAAAATGAATCCCAGTGAAAATAGGGCGAATTTCTTGGTTAGATACAGAAATAATGGTTTGGTTGACCACTTGTTTAAAGGTATCTGTTGGTAATGCGTAAGTTTGTTTTGCATCGATTTCAGGTAAACGTGGATATTCACTACCATTAATCCCATTTAATGTAAATGATGCACGGTCAGAAGTGATTTCTGTTTGGAAGTTTTCAACAACTTCTAAATTCATCATATCTGATGGTAATTTCTTCACTATTTCACCTAAGAAACGAGATGGTAAGACAATATCACCAGTGGCTTCAATTTTTAATTTATTGTCATCATCTTTAGCATCAATAAATGCCTCAATGGAAATTGTTGCATCAGATCCAGTTAAATAAAGTCCTTCTTCTTTAACTGAGATTTTAACACCTGTCAAAACAGGTATCGTTGTTCTTGAACTAATTGCTCTTTGAACGTCCGTCAAATTTTGAATAAAAACAGACCGATTAATAGAAAATTTCATGTGTGCACTCCTTGTATATATATTTTAATTATAGATAAAAAGATAGTAATAGTAATAGGCCCTGTTAATCTTGTTGATAACTTTAAGAAAGCTTGTCAAAATAAACTTTTCCACATGTGCATAACCTGTGGAAAAAACAGAGAGGTTATGAACAATTATCCACAACCTCCTTTTCTTACCTATATTTTAGCATAAGTCATTTCAAACTCAGACTCAGATGATGTAGATAAGTCATTATTTTTCTAATAAACGACGAATACTGTCAACATCACGTTCTAACTCACTTTTTTCATCGATATCCTTTTTAATCTTGTCATAAGCGTGAAGAACTGTCGTATGGTCTTTACCGCCGAATTCCTGCCCAATTTTTGGTAGGGAAGCATCTGTTAATTCTCTACTTAAATACATGGCAATTTGGCGTGGAACCACGATTTGGCGTACCCGTTTCTTCCCTTTAAGATCAGAAACCTGCAAATTAAAGTATTGGGCCACTGTCTCAAGGATATTTGGAATGGTCGGTGAATTACTTTTCACATTGCTCTTGTAATTTCTGAGCGCTTTAGCTGCAGTATTTGGCGTTAAGTCCTCTTGGTTCATGACCGCAAAGGCCTGTACACTAGTTAAAGCACCTTCCAATTCACGAATGTTGGAGTCAATTTGTCCAGCAATATATGAAAGGGTATCGTCAGGAATTTGTAAGCCATTGACGTTGGCTTTATTACGCAAAATGGCAATCCGTGTCTCTAAATCTGGCGGTGTAATATCCGTTGATAAGCCTTGCTTAAAGCGGGAAACTAACCGGTCTTCTAACTCAGGGATCTGACTGGCGTCACGGTCACTGGTTAATACGATGTGTTTATTATTATTATAGAGCACGTTAAATGTATGGAAGAATTCTTCCTGGGTAGACTGTTTATTCCCAATAAATTGAATATCATCCACTAATAACATATCGACTGTTCGATACTCTCGGTGGAAGGCGTCTGTAGTGTTCTTACGAATGGCATTAATAAAGTCATTGGTGAAGGTTTCACTAGAGACGTATTTTATTTTAGCATTAGGGTTTGTCCGTAATACTTCATGACCAATTGCTTGCATCAAGTGGGTTTTACCTAACCCTACACCACCGAAGAAGAATAGGGGATTGTAGTCGCGGCCGGGGCCTTCTGCAACAGCTAAAGCTGCAGCGTGAGCCATTTTATTACCTTCACCGACGACGAAGTTATCAAAGGTATATTTTGGATTTAATAGATCTGATCCGTTGTCTTCAATATTGTCATTATGGTTGTTTACTTGAATTTGATTGGCTGATTGTGACCGATCATCTTTTAAACTCACGACTAGATTCACGTCATGGTTCAAGTATTCAAATAAAACTTGTCGAATCTGTATCGAATAATGTTTCTCAATATGGTCCTTGTGTAGCACTGAAATGGCTTTTAAATACAAGGTATCATTCTCAAAGGCAACAGGATCTAGGTCTTTAATCCAAGTATCGAAACTTGTTTTAGGCAACTCTTCTTTGAAGTATTGGGTGACGTAATCCCATAATCGGTTTAATTCACTCATATATTTCCTAGCTCCTTAGTGTACAAAATTTTTATATCAAACATATTGAAATATGTTAGTACGACGAAACTTTAAATTCGTTAAGCTCATTCATAATATCATGAAAAAAAACAGTTTTCCACAGAAAGATTAGGATGTGAATAAAAATAATCACAACTTTTGATAAATGTTTTCCACAGGATGTGAATAAACCTGTTAACTTTTTACCGAATCTAAAGTCTTGTGTATAATTATGCTTGTTTAAAGGTCAATTTATAAGGGATTTTGATGAGTTATCAACAGGTGGGGAAAAGTTTTGCAAAACTGTGGATTTGTTGAAAAGTCTTTTAAAAACTTTTGGGATAATTCAAAACTTGCAGCAACTAACCACAGGCTTGTGCAAATTTCGTACACACTTTGTGAATAAGAGTTTACCATTTTTTCCTTCACATAGTTTGTGAAATTTTAAAAGTGAGTTTGTGAAAAAAAGAGGACATCAATTTAGGGAGGATTTTTCTTTTTTTTAGAAATATCTGTTATAATATAGACGAGTTTTACCGGTCGAAAACCTTTAAAAAAACCAATATTTGTACAAAAAGTATTGTGATATGGGGTATGATGTGGTAAAATCTTGATTACGAGTGCGAAATTTCGCACCTGAAATTGAATTTCGACTTTTTATTGTATATAATATTACAGTCGTTTTATATTAATAAAAAAACGAAAGACTTAATCGCAACAGGAGGTGCAAGTAATGAAAAGAACATACCAACCTAAAAAACGTCATCGTCAAAAAGTTCACGGTTTCCGTAAACGTATGAGCACTAAAAACGGTCGTCACGTTTTAGCAGCTCGTCGTAGAAAAGGAAGAAAAGTTATTTCTGCATAAGATCACATTAATATGTGGTCTTTTTTTATTAAGGAGGCGAACTTACGTGCGGAAATCTTATAGAGTCAAATCTGAGAAAGATTTTGGCCAGGTATTTCATCACGGTCATAGTACTGCGAATCGCCAATTTGTTATTTATCGATTGGAGAAGGACCAACCCCATTTCCGGATTGGTATCTCTGTCGGTAAGAAAATTGGAAACGCTGTTACCCGTAATGCAGTGAAGCGAAAAATTCGTCAAAGCATTACCGAACTTAAGGCAGGCATTGATCCGTCTAATGATTTTATCGTGATTGCTCGTAAGCCAGCTGCAGATATGACAACAGCTGAAGTGAAAAAAAGTTTGATTCATGTGCTATCTTTGGCAAAAATTTATAATCCGATAAAAGAGGATACAAAAGCAAAGTCATTACCACATGAATAGTAGAATTCGTGGAGGATTTGTAAAAATTGAATATTCGAAGTAAAAAAATGTGGAAGATTTTAGCAATCACCATGATGGCTGTTATCTTTCTAGCGGCTTGTGGGACAAGTCCAATCGATGAGAATTCGACAGGTTTGTGGGACCGTTACATCGTCTATAACTTTTCACGTATTATTGTGTGGTTATCAGATATCTTTGGTAACTATGGTGTAGGGATTATTGCCTTTACCTTGATCATTCGTATCATCTTGATTCCATTAACCAAGTACCAAACACAAAGTACTGAAAAAATGCAAATGATGCAGCCTGAGCTAAAAGCCTTGCAAGAAAAATATGCATCTAAGGATCCAGAGACTCAGCAAAAATTACAAGAAGAAACAGCCAAGTTAAATGAAAAATATGACTATAGCATGTGGTCTGGTTGTTTACCAATGTTAATTCAATTGCCAATCTTGATGGCCTTATACCAATCTATTTCTAGAACAGAAATTCTAAGCCAAGGTCACTTCTTATGGTTAGAATTAGGAGTTCCTGACCAACTATTTGTAATCCCAATTATTGCAGCTATTCTAACATGGTATAACACACGTTTGACAACGATTGGTACACCAAATAGCAATCCATCAATGGCGATGATGCAATGGACAATGCCAGTAATGATTTTATTCATGGGTGTAACCTTACCATCAGCAATTTCACTTTACTGGGTGGCGTCCACTGGATTTACAATTCTTCAAACATTAGTGATGAATAATCCTTTTAAGAAGCGTGATGCACGCGAAGATCAAATTCGTAAAGAGAAAGAGCTAGAACGTCGTTTAGAAAAAGCAAAACGTAATCCTAATGGTAAGAAGAAATAACAGGAGGTTCTTGTATTGAAAACTGAAAGATTTGAAGCGACTTCAGTCGATGCTGCTATTGCCAAAGGCTTGCAACAACTTCGGTTGGCGCGAGAAGATGTTGAAGTTCAAGTAATTCAAGAAGCCAAAAAAGGATTTCTCGGTTTAGGGGCAAAGGATGCGATTGTAGCCATCCATTACACTGAACGAGAAGTGTCCGAAATTGATGCCACAATAGATGATTTATATTCCTTCCCTGATTTAGGTCAAGAAAACACATCAGCAGTGGCGCCATCTGAAAATGCAGATACAGAAATCAATTCAGTAACAGATGAAACTGAAGAAGAAGTTGTTGAATCAACAAGTTTTGATGAAGCGCCAGAGACTCAAGGCGCTGAGTTTGAATCGGAGAAAGAAGTTGATGAAGAACTTGCCTCTGATGAAGTGACTACTGAAAAGTCTGAACCATCAATTAATGAGGAAACTTTTATTAAAGAAGCAACTATTGCTGAAGTAGAAGTTGAATCAGAAGAAGCGGCTGAAACCGCTGTTCAAGCGGACCAAGACTTAGAATTGGTAGATGAAGACTTCAAAGATGTGGAACATGTTGCTGAATACCTGATAGACGTGTTGGCATCCTACCTAGTAGACGCCAATATTGAGGTTGAAGACCGTGGTCGTACTGTTATTTACAATATCCAAACTGAGAAAAAAGGGTTGGTTATTGGTAAACACGGTAAGATCATTAATTCATTAGAAACACTTGCCCAGGTGATGACCCACCAATATGTGCGCCCACATGTCAAAGTGATTGTAAATGTGGGCAATTATCGGGAAAGACGTCAAGAAACCTTAGCAAGATTAGCACGTAAAACAGCGGACCAAGTAGCCAATTCAAAACAACCTGTTTTCTTGGACCCACTACCTGCTGCGGAACGTAAAATTATCCACGCGCAATTGGCTAGATATTCATATATTGCGACCCATTCTGAAGGGAAAGAACCGCATAGATATCTAGTTGTATCTTACAAAGACTAAAAATAATAAAAATATTAACAGCAAACGACCCCCATTATCACTGGATATTGAGGGTCGTTTTTTCTGGTTATTATCGTAGTATTCGCTCATTTTCTTATACAAATTGCCCCAGATTCACATCATATAGACCATTATCTGTTAGCCGTAATTCTGGAATGACCGTTAAGGCAATGAAAGATAGGGTCATAAACGGATCGATAGATTCAGGTACACCAAGTGCTCTAGCATGCGCCACCATCTTATTTAATTGCGCTTGTACCGTTTTGCCTGACTGGATACTGATAATACCAGCCAATTCTAGTGGTAGGGCTGCAACAATTTCCCCTTTAGAAGCAATCACATAGCCTCCTTGAATACGGTCCAATTCTTTCACCGCCAGTAGGATATCAGCGTCGTTATCGCCCACGGCCGTAATATTATGCGCATCATGGGACACACTAGTCGCAATCGCGCCATTTTCAATATTATAGCCCTTAATCGCGCTCACACCGATACCACCCGAATGACCGTGACGTTCAATCACACAAGCCTTATTGAAGTCTCTATTGGCTTCAAATTTGCCATCTACACTAGGTAATATCTCTTCAGACTCTCTTGTCAAAATGGATTGTGCCACCAAGTTAATAACCTTTACTGGCGTGTTATCTGCCTTTAATTCAAGATTTTCTTGGTTGATTTTCGGCAGTTTAACTGAATTTAAGAGATCAGCATCTGATACGGGCGCAATATTTTGGCTATTTAACTGGTCAAAGTCAATGATTTCTCCGTTTTTGATGACAAGTTCAACTGATACTTGGTCAAGGTCATCGATGATGAGTAAATCCGCTAGATAGCCAGCCCCGACTGCTCCTAAATCATGTAAGTTATAAGCACGAGCGGCATTATAGGAAGCCATTTTGTAAGCTGTGGCAGCAGGAACGCCTAGTGCGATCGCCTTACGGACGCAAAAGTCGATATGGCCTTCTTTTTCAATATCTTCAAGATGTTTATCATCCGTACAGAACATGCAATGGTCTAGGGCGATATCATGTTCAACAAAGCCTTTAAGGATTGCCTCAAGGTTTCTAGCGGCACTGCCTTCACGGATCAACAATTTAAAGCCAGCCCGTAATTTTTCAATCGCTTCCTCGTAATTCTCCGCCTCGTGTTCAGTATCAATACCGGCAGCCCGGTATGCTTGTAAGGGTTTCCCCGTTAAACCAGGGGCATGACCATCTACAATTTGGTTTTTAAAAAGTGTCAATTTATCCAGTATTTTCCCGTCAGCCTTAACCACATCATCAAACCGCATCATTTCAGCTAGACCAAAGACTTGCTTGTTTTCAAGGTAGGGCGCCATGTCAGCTGCTAAAATTTCGCCAGCCCCATTGGTGTCGATATCTGTTGCAGGCACACACGAAGGCATCATGATATGGGTAGTCATGGGCGTTTCTTCAATACTGGTCAGCATAAAGTCCAAGCCTTTTTGCCCAAGGACATTGACCAATTCGTGTGGATCAGCAAAAACGGTTGTTGTTCCTTTAGCTAGGGC